>JAFABC010000020.1 GCA_023426275.1 Pseudomonadota bacterium
GGGGTGACCCCCTCCCGGCCGCCGGAGGCATCTTTTTTCTTTTCTTCTTCCCCGCCTACGCCGCTGTCGCGGCGGCGCGGTCTTCCTTGGTCATGTCGGCGAGCTTTTTGACTTCGGCCAGATCGAGGCCGAGGCCCGCGGCCACGCGTTCGCCCCACTGGGTGTCGGCCTTGTAGAACAGGGCGCACTGGCGCTTTTGGATGCGCGGGATGGCGTTGCCGAGGTGGGCGACGATATTGCCGACGAGATGCTCGCGGTCCATGTCGTTCATGGCCTTGCGATAGAGTTCGCCGGGCTGGGAGAAGTCGTCGTTGGGGTGGGTGTATTCGAACCGGCCGGCGTCGCCTTCGACGGGGAAGTGCGGTTCGAGGGCCTCGGCATCGGGGGACGGGCCGCCGAAGCTGTTGGGCCAGTAGTTGGGGCCGGAGCCGCCGCCGTCATCGATGCGCATGAAGCCGTCGCGCTGGTAATTGTGCACCGTGGCCGCCTTGGGCGCGTTGACCGGGATGAGCTGGTAATTGGGCCCCAGGCGGTGCAGGTGGGTGTCGTGGTAGGAGAACAGCCGGCCTTGCAGCATCTTGTCCGGGGAGGCGGCGATGCCGGGCACGAGGTTGCTGGGATTAAACGCCGCCTGTTCCACCTCGGCGAAGTAGTTGACCGGGTTGCGGTCGAGCACCATCTTGCCGATGACCATGGGCGGCACGTCGGCGTGGGGCCAGACCTTGGTCACGTCGAAGATGTCGAAGCGGTAGTCCTTGGCCTGCTCCGGGCTCATGATCTGCATTTCCAGGGTCCAGGAGGGCGGGGTGCCCGAGGCGATGGCGTGAAAGAGGTCGTGGGTGGCGTGGTCCGGGTTGGTGCCGGCCAGCTCGTCGGACTGCTGCCGGGTCAGGTTTTTGATGCCCTGGTCGGTCTTGAAGTGGTATTTCACCCAGAAGTATTCGCCGGCCGCGTTGTACCATTTGTAGGTGTGGCTGCTGTAGCCGTTCATGTGGCGGTAGCCGTCGGGGGTGCCGCGATCGGAAAAAAGCACCGTCACCTGATGCAGCGATTCCGGGGTCAGGGACAGGAAATCCCAGAACATGTCGGGGTCTTTGAGGTTGGTTTGGGGATTGCGCTTCTGGGTGTGGATGAAATCCGGAAATTTGAGGGGATCGCGGATGAAGAAGACCGGCGTGTTGTTGCCGACCATGTCGTAGTTGCCGTCCTCGGTGTAGAATTTGAGGGCGAAGCCGCGCGGGTCGCGGGCCGAGTCGGCCGAGCCGCGTTCGCCGCCCACGGTCGAGAAGCGGGCGAAGACCTCGGTGCGCTTGCCCACGGCCGAGAGGAACTTGGCCTTGGTGTAGCGGGTCACGTCGGCCGTGACTTCGAAATAGCCGTAGGCGCCGGCGCCCTTGGCGTGCACCACCCGTTCGGGAATGCGTTCCCGGTCGAAATGGGCCATCTTTTCCAGCAGATGCACATCCTGCATCAGGGCCGGGCCGCGCGTGCCGGCCGTCACCGTGTTCTGATCGTTGCCGATGGGCGCTCCAAATCCCGTGGTCATGTTCTTTTTATCGGGCATGAGACGTCTCCCTGGCCATAAGCCTGTTGTCGCCACTGGGCGGGTTTGGAAGATATGGATAGTCAGTGTCTACAAGAACCGGGGGAAGCTGGCAACGGAAAAGCGAAAAAAAGGGAGGAAAATTTCCTCCCCGGCAGGGTCTCGAAGCGGACTGGCGGTGCAACCTTCCGGGAAAGCTATTTTTTTTGACGAGCCTGACACGCCGGACACAGCCCATAAAAATCGAGGCGATGGGCGGTGATGGCATAGCCGCTGGCGGTGGCCAGGGCGCGGGTCAGGTCTTCCAGGCCCGTGGCCGGGGGATCGGCGATGGCGCCGCAGCGCAGGCAGATGCAGTGCGGATGGGGGGAGGGCAGCTTGGCGTCGTAGCGGTTGTCGCGGTCGCTGAACTGGAGTTCGAGGATCTCGCCGCAGTTTTTGAGCACCGCGATGGTCTTGTACACGGTGGCCAGACTCATATCCGGGAATTCGGCCAGCAGCTGCTGGTGCACGGCCTCGGCCGTGGGATGATCGGGGCTTTCGGCCAGCACGCGCAAAATGGCGAGCCGCTGGGGCGAGATGCGGTGCCCGAGCTGGCGCAAATGGCGCACGATGGCGTCGAGGCGGGTGGGGCCTTCGGACATGGTGGTTCGGGTCGGTTCGGGGTTTAACGGGCCATCATGGCCCGCAGGATGTCGGCGCAGTATTCGGCGTTGCGGCTGGCCTGATAGACGTACTCCACGAAGCGCACGACCTGGTAGACGCGGCCGAATTCCATGTCCGCGCCGTAGGCCGCGGCCAGCAGGCTCCGCTTGGCCTTGAGCACGACGATGTGGCGCTGCCGGACGTCTTCCATCCGGTCCTTGACCTTGCCCCGGTCGCCCCGGCCGCGCAAAATGAACTCGGTCACGTCCGTGAGCGCCGGCAGGAGCAGGGCGACCACGTTGGCGGCCTCGCCGACGCTGGCGATCATGGCTTCGGCCAGTTGTTCGGGAACCATGAAATCGTCCAGGTCGAGCCAGCTGACGGCTTCCTGGACGGCGTCGAGGATGTTGTCCTGGCGGCGCGTGTAGTCCAGGAACAGGGTCTTGTCCACAACCATGAGCCAGGCCATGGGCAGGTGGTTCTGGATGCGGCGTTTGATCTTGTCCGCCTCGGCCTCCAGAATGTCGACCTCGTTCATGAGCACCCGGAAGCCGCTGTCCGGGCGTTTGTTGAGCGCGTGTTTGAGCGCTTCGTCGAGCAGGGCCATTCCCCGGGCCACGGGCCGATAGTGTTCGATCAGGCCCGGCAGGTAGTCGAAGCGTCTGGGACCGAGGAAACGGAGGGCGGGGGGCAGCATGACAACTCCTTGGCGTCGCATCGATCCGGTCGCCAACCGGACTTCGAGACATGCGCCAAACCAGTCGTTCCTGTCAACAACCCCCGGCCGTCATGCCCCCTGTCCCAGGGCCATGCCTTCGGACAGGGCCGGTCCGTTGCCCGGGGAGCGGGACGGACGCGGGGCGGACGCCTTGCGCATGGCCGGGACGGGACAGGACTCCACAACAAAAAGAGTACTTTTCTGGTTGCATCCGGCAAGCGCAATGGCATAGTTTTCCGGGAACGCCCCTGAAGACCAGCCAAGGAGCTTTGCATGTTCACTTTCCCCGTCCGGTCCGCCTCCCGACTTTTTCAGGTGATGGTTTTGCTCGTGTTCGCGCTGCCCGTGCTCTCCGGCTGTGACAAGGGAGAAGGGGAGAAGGCAAAGGCCGCCAAGGTCGCGACGCCGACGGCCGTCCTGGTGACGGCGCAAAAGCCCGAGGTGGCGGATGTGCCGATTCTGGCCGAGTACGTCGGCCGGGTGGCGGCCAAGGAGAACATCGAGGTCCGGGCCAGGGTCGAGGGCTATCTCAAGGAGCGGCTGTTCACCGAAGGCTCCCTGGTGAAAAAAGGCGATCTGCTGTTTGTCATCGAACCCCGCCAGTACCAGGAAAACCTGCAAAAGGCCCGGGCCGAGCTGACGCGGCAGCAGGCCCTGCTATCCAAGGCGCAGGTCGATTTCACGCGTTTCGAAACCCTGTACAAGCAGGGCGCGGTCAGCCGGGACGAATACGATACCAAGCTCACCCATCAGCGCGAGCTTTCCGCCAACCTGGACAGCGCCAAGACGGCGGTGGAAACCGCCGAGCGCGACCTGGGCTACACCCGCATCCTCGCGCCCATCTCCGGGCGCATAGGCAAGGCCTACGTCAACGTCGGCAACCTCGTCGGCAAGGGCGACAACACCCTGCTGGCCGAAATTTCCTCGACCGATCCCATTTACGTGGATTTCTCCATCAGCGAGCGGGACTATCTCGAGTTCGTGAGGGCCATCAAGGCCGCCGGCGGCCACAACCAGGACTTTCCCCTCACCCTCGTGCTGGCCGACGATTCCGTCTATCCGCACAAGGGCTACGCCGACATGGCCGAGCGGGCCGTGGACGCCAAGACCGGCACCCTGGGCGTGCGGGGCGTCTTTCCCAATCCCGACGGCCTGCTCAAGCCCGGCCAGTTCGCCAAGGTCCGCGTGTTGCTGAGCCAGCGCAAGGACGCGCTGCTCATTCCCCAACGGGCCTTGGTCGATGTCCAGGGCAGCAAGTCGGTCTATCTGGTCGGCCCCGGCAACGTGGTCGAGGCCCGGGCCGTGACCCTGGGCGGGACCAGGGACAGTTCCGTCATCATCGACGAGGGGGTGGCACCCGACGACATGGTCGTGGTGGAAGGCGTGACCAAGGTGCGCCCGGGCGTGGTGGTGAAGCTGGCCCCCGAGACGCCGGCCGCGCCGGCGCCCGCCGCCACGGGCGGCGCGGACAAGCCCTGACCCCGTATTGTTGATCGTCGTCCCGCGTCGGGAGCGTCCGGGCAAACCGGCCTCCCCCGGCGCGGGACGCAGGCCGCCCCGGTTGACCGGGCGGTAGACTGGCGCGGTCCGTGCCGACGCGCTCCGGGCAAGGACACTGACACAGCCGCGCGAGCGGGGCCACCCCGTGCGCGGACGACGCCGTACAAGGGGGGGGCATGGTCAACTTTTTCATCGAGCGCCCGGTCTTTTCCACCGTCATTTCCATCATCATCACCCTGGTCGGGGCCATCTGCATCCTGACCCTGCCCGTGGCCCAGTACCCGCAGATCGTGCCGCCCACGGTCCAGGTGAGCGCCACCTACGACGGGGTCAGCGCCCAGGTCGTGGAAGAATCCGTGGCCACGCCCATCGAGCAGGAAGTCAACGGCGCCCAGGACATGCTCTACATGAACTCCGTCAGTTCCAACGACGGACGCATGGTCCTCAACGTCACCTTCGACATCGCCCGGGACCTGGACCTCGCCACCGTGGACGTGCAAAACCGCGTGGCCCTGGCCAACTCCCGCCTGCCCGCGGAAGTCGTCAGTCGCGGCATCTCGGTCAAAAAGCAGTCCCCGGACATGCTGCTGGTCATCAACCTCAATTCCCCCGACGACAGCCGCGACACGCTGTTTCTCAACAACTACGCCAAGATCAACATCACCGACGCCCTGGCCCGCGTGCCCGGGGTCGGTAACGTGAGCGTGTTCGGCGAGCGCGACTACAGCATGCGCGTGTGGCTCGACCCGGACAAGATGGCCCGCCTGGGCCTGACCGCCGCGGACGTGGCCAATGCCGTGCGGCAGCAAAACGTCCAGGCCCCGGCCGGCCAGATCGGCCAGCCGCCCGCGCCGCCGGGCCAGGAATTCCAGATGACCGTCCAGGTCAAGGGCCGGCTGGCCGATCCCGAGGAGTTCGCCGACATCATCGTGCGCACGGGCAAGGGCGCGGAGATCGTGCGCATCCGCGACGTGGGCCGGGTGGAGCTCGGCAGCCAGAGCTACAGCGCCTTCACGCGCCTGAATGGCAAGCCCACCTGTACCATCCAGATCTTCCAGCTCCCCGGCGCCAACGCCCTGGACGTCGTCAAGCGCATCCGGGCCATCATGGCCGAGCAATCGACCTATTTCCCGGCGGGTGTGGCCTACACCATTCCCTACGACACCACCAAGTTCGTCACGGCCTCCATCCACGAGGTCATCAAAACGCTGTTCGAGGCCGTGCTCCTCGTGCTGCTCGTGGTCTACATCTTTTTGCAAAACGGCCGGGCCACGCTCATTCCCATGCTCACCGTGCCCGTGTCCCTGGTCGGCACCTTCGCCTTCATGCAGGTGTTCGGCTTTTCCATCAACACCCTCACCCTGTTCGGCCTGGTGCTGGCCATCGGCATCGTGGTCGACGACGCCATCGTGGTGGTGGAGGCCGTGCAGCACAAAATCGACCATGACCGCCTGCCGCCCGGGGAGGCCACCAAGGCGGCCATGGCCGAGGTGGCCGGTCCGGTCATCGCCATCTCCCTGGTGCTCATTTCCGTGTTCGTGCCCGTGGCCTTCATGGGCGGGGTCACGGGCCGGCTGTACCAGCAGTTCGCCCTGACGCTCGCCGTTTCGGTGGCCCTGTCGGCCATCTGCGCCCTGACGCTGTCCCCGGCCCTGTGCGCCCTGCTGCTGCGGCCCGCCGGCCAGGGCAAGGGGTTGCTGGGAGCCTTTTTCCGGGGGTTCAACCGCCTGTTCGAAAAAACCACCAACGGCTACACCACGGGCGTGCGCGCGACCATCCGCTACTTCCTGGTCACCCTGGTCATGCTGTTCGTGGTCGTCGGCGGCACTTACTGGCTGCTCGTCACCCTGCCCACGGGCTTCGTGCCCGACGAGGACCAGGGCTATTTCATCGTCAACGCCCAGCTGCCTCCCGGCGCATCGCTGGAACGCAACGACGTCGTGGTCAAGCGCCTGGAGGAGCATCTGTCCGCCGACCCGGCCGTGGCCGACGTGCTGAGCCTTGGCGGCTACAACCTGCTGACCAGCACCTACAGCTCCTACGCCAGCGCCCTGTTCGTCATCTTGAAGCCCTGGGAGGAGCGCAAGGCGGAAGACCTTTCCCTGCCGGCCGTGATGCAGCGGGCCAAGACCTTTTTTACCGGCGTGCAGCAGGCGGTGGTCATGGCCTTCAACCCGTCGCCCATTCCGGGCCTGGGCACGACCGGCGGCTTCCAGTTCGAATTGCAGGACCGCTCGGGCGGCTCGGTGCAGGATCTGGCCCACACGGCCACGGCGTTTATGGCCGAGGCCCGCAACCTGCCGGCCGTGACCGGCGTGTTCTCGGATTTCAGCGTCAATGTGCCGCAGCTGTTCTACAAGCTCGACCGCGACAAGGTGCAGACCCTCGGCATCCCGCCAAGCGACGTATTCACGGCCCTGCAAACCTATCTCGGCGGTCTCTATGTCAATGATTTCAACAAATTCGGCCGCACCTACCGGGTGATGCTCCAGGCCGAGCCGCGCTTTCGCCGCAGCCCCAAGGACATCGAGCGGTTTTACGTGCGCGGGGTCGATGGCGACATGGTGCCCCTGAGCACCCTGGGCCAGACCTCAGCCATTCGCGGCCCGGAATACATCCGCCGGTTCAACCTGTTCCGCACGGTGGAGATTTCCGGAGGCACGCCGCCGGGCTTCTCCTCGGGCCAGTCGCTTGCGGCCATGGCCGATCTGGCCCGGTCCGGCCTGCCGCAGGGCTATGGCTACGACTGGACCGGCATCGCCTACCAGGAAATCAAATCCGGGAGCCAGTCCGTCTACATCTTCGCCCTGGCCCTGGTCATGGTTTTCCTGGTTCTGGCCGCCCAGTACGAGTCCTGGGCCGTGCCCTTTGCCGTCATCCTGGCCGTGCCGCTCGGCGTGTTCGGAGCCATGGCCGCGCAGATGCTGCGGGGTCTCGACAACAACGTCTACGCCCAGATCGGTCTGGTCATGCTCATCGGTCTGGCGGCCAAGAACGCCATTTTGATCGTGGAATTCGCCAAGATGCGCCGGGAGGCGGGCGACAGTCCGGCCGAGGCGGCGGTGACGGCCTCCAAGCTGCGCTTCCGGCCCATCCTCATGACCTCGTTCGCCTTCATCCTGGGCGTGGTGCCCATGCTGGTGGCGTCCGGGGCCGGCGCGGCCAGCCGCCATGCCCTGGGTACGGCCGTGTTCGGCGGCATGATCGCCGCCACCGTGCTCGGCGTCTATTTCGTGCCGGCGCTGTATTGCTTCATCCAGCGCGGCGTCGAGCGCCTGCGGCGGTAGGGAAAAAAGAGAAGAGAAGACG
>JAFABC010000023.1 GCA_023426275.1 Pseudomonadota bacterium
GCGCGGACGGCCGGCGGGTGGAGGACCCGGAGCAGGCCCGGGAGATCAAGGCGGCGCTGTTCCACCGGCTGGCCGACGACCTGTGCACCCTGCACTGACGGGAAAAAATCCTCCTTTTCGCCTCGGAAATGGCCGGATTGCGGCGCTTGACGCCGGACGACGAAGCGGCGATACCTTGGGTATCCAAAGACGTGTCGCGACAGCGGTCGCACACGACAAGGAGCCTGCATGAGCGAGGATGAAGCCCGGCCCTTTCCGCCGCGCATCGGCGAGCCGGCCCCGGATTTCGAAGCCGAAACCACCCAGGGCATTTTGCGTCTGGACGATTTTCAGGGCAGCTGGCTGGTGCTGTTTTCCCACCCGGCGGATTTTACGCCCGTGTGCGCCACGGAGCTGGTCGCCTTTGCCGGGGCGCGCGAGGCCTTGCGGTCGCTTGGCTGCGAACTGCTCGGCCTGTCCGTGGACTCCATCTTCTCCCACATCGCCTGGGTCCGTTCCCTGGAATCGCGTTTTTCCGTGACCATCGACTTCCCCCTGGCCGCGGACGTGACCGGGGAGATCGCCCGGCGCTACGGTATGCTCATGCCCGCCGAATCGCCCAACGAGCCGGCCCGGACCACCTTTGTCATCGATGATCGCCGGATCGTGCGGGCCTATGCCGCCTATCCCATGAGCACGGGCCGCGATGTCGGTGAAATCGTGCGTCTGGTGGCGGCGCTGCGCACCACCGACGCCCATGGCGTGGCCACGCCGGCCGGCTGGAAACCCGGCGAGGCGGCCCTGGCCCCGCCACCCCGCACCCAGGCCATGGCCGAAAAGCGGGCCCGGGAGGGCGGCGCGTCCTGCCCGGATTGGTATTACTGCAAAAAGGAGACGTCATGACGTCCGATGACCGGATCGACGCCGACGAGAGTGTTGCCGAGATTAAACCCGACGGATCCCTGACCCAGACGGCCAGGGACATTTTGCGCGTGTGTGAGCCGCCGGCCACGGAGGAGGATATCAGCCGTGCCCTGGTGCGCCATTTTTCCCAGGTCCAGCCCATGGTGCGCGACCTGGTGAACCTGGGGCTGCTCGAGGATGTGGAGGGCCGGCTCGCCCTCACCGAGCTGGCCCGGGAGAAGCTGGGCCGCTAGCCCGCCGGCCGGGCGCGGCGGCGTCCGGCGGCCTTTACGACCGGGTTTCCCGGCATTATGTTACGGCTTCGAGGCCGCGACGCGCCGGGCATGGGCCATGCCGGTCCGGGCGCGCGGCAAGCCTGGAGGTCCACGACATGCCCATGGACCGGCCGGGGAATACCCCGCCGCCCGCCGATCCGGCCATTTGCGCCCGTTGCGCCACCGCCGGCCCCACCTGTTGCGAATTGACGCCGGGGCATGAGGATCAGTGTTTTCCCGTTTCCGAGATGGAGCGGGCCCGCATTGTGGAGGCCACGGACCTGGCGCTCGGGGCGCTGACGCCGCAGGCCAACACCGCCGCCTTTCTGGCCAGTATGCACCGCCTGTTCCCCCGGGAACGGGCCGAGGTGGATGCGCTGTTTCCGGCGTCGGGCCGGCATTTGCGCCTGTCCGTCACGGCCTCGGGGCGTTGCGTGTTTTTGCGGGCCGAGGGGTGCGGCTTGCCAAGGGCGGCACGCCCGTATTATTGCCGCCTCTTCCCGTTCTGGATGGCTTCGGGACGGGTTTCGGCGTTTGCCGCCACCGGCTGTCTGGTGCATCGCCAGGGCCGCACCGTGGCGGGCATGCTTGCCCTGCTTGACATGACCGAGGCGCGCGTGCGCCATCTGCACGGCCGGCTCCGCCTGGCCTGGGGGTTGCCCCCCCGGGAGGGCATGCCCGCGGTTATCCCCCCCCCAGCGAGATTTGGCACGTGAAAAAGCTGCTTGTTTTATGCGTCATCCTGCTTGTGGTCGCCACGCTTTCGGGCGCGGCCGCGCTGCTTGGCCTGTATTACTGGGCCTCCAGCGATCTCCCGAGCTTTCGCAAGATCACCGACTACCGTCCTCCGCTCGTCACTACAATTTACACCCGCAACAACAAGGTGCTCGGCTACCTCTATTCCGAAAAGCGCTTCCTGGTGACGCTCTCGGAAATGGCCCCGTATCTGCCCAAGGCCTTTCTCGCCGCCGAGGATTCCACCTTCTACCAGCATGAGGGCGTGGACCTGTCGGCCATCATGCGGGCCATGATCAAGAACCTCCAGCGCGGCGGCATCAAGCAGGGCGGCTCCACCATCACCCAGCAGATCATCAAGCGACTGCTGTTGTCCTCGGAAAAAAGCTACAAGCGCAAGCTCAAGGAAGCCATCCTGGCCTACCGCCTGGAAAAGTACCTGACCAAGGACGAAATCCTCACCATCTATCTCAACCAGATATACCTGGGTTCGCGGGCCTACGGCGTGGAAGCGGCGGCCCGGACCTATTTCGGCGTCCACGTGGGCGAGCTGACCCTGGCCCAGGCGGCCATCCTGGCCGGCCTGCCCCAGGCGCCGAGCCGCTACAGCCCGTTCCGGGATTTCACCGCCGCCAAAAACCGCCAGAAATACGTGCTCGGCCGCATGCTGGCCCTGGGCTGGATCACCCAGGAGGATCACGACAAGGCCGTGGCCGAGCCGCTGGTCTTCAAGAGCATGCCCGACCCGTCCTGGGAGGTGGCCCCGTTTTACCTGGAAGAGGTGCGCCGCGAGCTGATCGACCGCTTTGGCGAGGATCAGGTCTACAATGGCGGTCTGCACGTGCGCACGGCCGTGGACCTCAAGCATCAGGAAGCGGCCGAACGGGCCCTGCGCCAGGGACTCGTGGCCTCGGAGCTGCGTCGCGGCTACCGGCCCACCCTGCAAAAGCTCGAAAAGGACAAATACGAGGATTTCTACGCCCACAGCAACGTGCCCGCCTCGCTGCTCACCCCGGGCCGCTGGGTCAAGGCGCTGGTGCTCGATATCGACAAGCGCGGCGCCACGGTGCGCTTCGGCGACAAATACGGCCTTATTCCGACCGGCAAGATGCGTCCCATCAAGGGGCAGGTCGAAGTCGGCGATCTCGTCTGGGCCTCGGTCGAGGCCATGCCCGGACAGGCCGTCCCCGATGCCAAGGACGAGACCAAAAGTAAAAAGGACGAGCCCAAGGGCAAAAAGGACAAGGCGGCCGAAAGCGCCGCGCCCTCCGGCAAGGGCGGGCGGCCCATGTGGACCCTGGCCATGCAGCTCGAACCCCGCATCGAGGGGGCCATCGTCTCCATGGACCCGCGCACGGGCGAGGTGCTGGCCTGCGTCGGCGGTTTCTCCTTCGAGAAAAGCCAGTTCAACCGGGCCACCCAGTCGTTCCGCCAGCCCGGTTCCTCGTTCAAGCCCATCGTCTATTCCGTGGCCATGGACAACGGCATGACCCCGGCCACCATCGTCCAGGACGCGCCGTTTTCCTATCGCGATCCCTGGAGCGGGCAGGTCTGGTCCCCGGGCAACTATTCGGGCAACTTCTCCGGTCCCATGACCATCCGCTCCGCCCTGGCCAAATCCAAGAACCTCGTCACGGTGCGGGTGGCCCAGCAGGTGGGCATGAAAAAGATCGTGGCCCGGGCCAGGGAGCTGGGGCTGCGCGGCGAATTCGTGCCGTATCTGCCGGTCAGCCTCGGGGCCGTGGCCGTCAATCTGCTGGACATGATCCAGGCCTATTCCGCCTTTGCCCGCGACGGCTCCACCATCAAGCCGCGCTTCGTCCTCGACGTGAAAAGCCCCTGGGGCGAGGAAATCTACGTCAACAAGCCCGAGGTCAAACAGGTGCTCACGCCGCAGACGGCCTACATCATGGACAGCCTGCTCAAGGAAGTGGTGCGCGCCGGCACGGCCACGGCGGCCAAGGTGCTGGGACGGCCCATCGCCGGCAAGACCGGCACCACCAACGACTTCCAGGATGCCTGGTTCATGGGCTTTTCACCCTACCTGCTCACCGGTTGCTACGTCGGTTTCGACAAGCCCAAACCCATGGGCAAGGGCGAAACCGGCGGGCGCGCCGCCCTGCCCATCTGGCTGGCCTACCGCAAGGTCGTGGAAGACGATTACCCGGTGGAGGACTTTTCGCGGCCGCCGGGCATCGTCATGGCAAACGTGGACGGGGTGCCCATGGCCTTCAAGGAAGGCACCGAGCACGGCTCCATGGCCATCATGGACGAGGAGCAGGAAAAGGCCTTTTTCACCGACCCCAATGCGCCGCTCAGCAAGAGCGAGGATCTGCTCAAGCAGATGTTTTAAAGAAACGGCGAAGATGCCTCCGGCGGCCGGGAGGGGGTCACCCC
>JAFABC010000027.1 GCA_023426275.1 Pseudomonadota bacterium
GGCTATGCCTGGGCAAAAACACGCCGCCAAGGGTGCGCCAGCGTCGCTTCGCGCCGCACAAAGAACTATCGAGGGGGACCGGGGGGCATCATGCCCCCCGGCCGCCGGAGGCATCTTCCGCCTTCCGTTTCAGGCGAACAAACACGGAGCGACAACGAGTATCACCATGCCGCAATCCATCAAGGATGTCGTGGACATCGTCCTCAAGCTGGCCATCATCGCCGGCATCGCCGTTTTGGCCGCAACCTATCGGGAGAACAGCGGCGTGGGCCGCTACCAGTACATCGCCAACGGCGAACTGGAATACGTCATGGACACCACCACCGGCGTCATCTACCAGAACGGCTATTCCATGAATCACATCACCGGCAAGGAATCCTCGGGCGGCCGGCCGAAGAAATGAATTTCTATGTCATCTAAAACATAAGTTATTATTAATATTTAGAATTGCCCCCGCAAACGGCCGCGTGCTAGCATGCTCCGATTTGAAGCCGATCATGGCCAGGGGGGAATCATGCCATCCAGTGCAACAGGCAGCCGCGTGCTGTATCTCGGTTTCGACGACACGGACACCAAGACCTCGCCCAAGGGGACCGGGCGCACCATCCGCGACTTCTGCGCCGGCCTCGGCCCGGACTACCGCCTGCGCGGCGTGCTGCGCCACCAGTTGCCCAAGCTCCCGGACATCCCTTTCACCAGCAACAATAGCTCGGCCTGCGCCCTTCTCGAAGTGGACGACCCGGCCCTGGCCCGGCCGCTGTTCGACGCGGCGGCGGCCTTCCTGACGGACAACACTCCCGAGGGCAGCGATCCCGGCGTGTGCGTGGCCACGGCCGAGGCCGTGGACGCCGGGCTGGTCTCCTTCGCCCTGTCCTGCAACGGCGGCAAGGTCAGCCAGCGCGCGGCCATGACGGCGGCCTCGGGCGTGCTGCTGGCCGGCGTCGGCGGCACCAACGACGGCATCATCGGCGCGACCGCGGCGGTCGGACTCACCCGGCACGGCTGGTGCGGCCGCTTCATCGAACTGGCCGACATGCGCGGCCTGCCGGCCATGGTCACGGTCGGCGACCTGCAACGCCGGGGCATCCAGGTGGTTTCCGTGGACCGCGACGCCCTTGTCCCTCTGCCGGACGACAGCCTGCACACCGGCGGCTGGCTGCGGCCCTCGCTCTGGGCCGGCCAGCCCGTGCTGCAAGTGCGCGCCGACGGGCCGGGCCACTGGGTGGCCGCCCTGGGCAAGCGGGCCGGCAAGGCGGCCTGAGCCACCTCCCCCATCGCCACCACGGCAGGCGCGTTCGCGTTCGTCACGCGCGCGGGCGCGCCCGCATCGACACGCTCAGGCCACTTCGTGCGTCCGGTAGCGGCCGACAAAGCCCAGCAAGGTCGCGGCCTGCCGCTCCATATAGCCCACCCAGGCGTCCAGCACCTCGCGTCCCTCGTTGGTGATGGCGTACACCCGCTTGGCCGGTCCAGAGCCGGAGGCGTCCCATTGCGAGGCCACAAGGCCCTCGTCCTCCATCTGGCGCAAATGCCGATAAATCATGCCCGGCGGGGCATCTTCCTTTAAAAAGCCATATTCGGCAATGTGTTGCAGCAACTCATAGCCATGGGACCGACCGTCCAGCAAGGCCATGAGGATCGACGGCTGCATGTAGCGGTCCGGCTTGCCGGGAGCTCTTTTTTCCGCCAACGGAACACCTCCTTGACATAGATACTCAAAGCACATATGTTGTGCTTAACATCAACAGGGCAACCTGCTCACCACGGAGGTGAACCATGTCCAAGATCTTCGCTCGCGAACGCCGCAAGGTTGAAAAGGGCGAGAAGCGGCCGCGCTACCGCGTGGTGGCCGCCACTGGGGACGTCAAGTTTTTTGCCGAACATATCCGCAAGCGGGAACTGGAGGTCATCGGCCAGAGCCTCGGAGCCGAGATCGTCTATCTGCCCACCGATGCCGCCGGTACCGGCGGGGAAAAGACCGCCTAGCCGACCGTCGCGGCAAGGCCTCCGCGGTCCGGGAGGAAATCCCCTCCCGGACCCTCCCGAGAGGGACGGGCGGACGTCCGGCTGGCCGGGCGGTTTTGAACGTTTGGCGGCGCACCTCCCCCCCAGACAGGGCCTGGGGGGAGGTGCGCCGCCTTCGTGTGCCTGCGTCCCCCGTCGAGGTGGACCGGGGGGCACCATGCCCCCCGGCCGCCGAAGGCGTTTTTTCCACACGCCTTTCCCTTGCGTCCCGCCCTTTAGGCGTCCCGGTAAATGATCGTCCCCACATGCTCGCCGTCGAGGGCCGCCTGGATGTGCTCCGGATGCCGCAAGGCGTCGATGATCTGCAATTGCTTGATGCACCGGGCGTGCTTGAGAAAACGCAGCACCGGGCGCTCCACGATCAGGTCGTCGAGATCCAGGGCGACCAATTCGTCCACGGACAGCCGCTCGTAGTATTCGAGCTTTTCGCCGGCCTTGGCCTTCTTCGGATCGTTGCTGTAGAGCCCCTTTTCGTCCTTGAGATAAATAAGCGACTTGGCCCCGATGTTCTCGGCCAGCAAAAAGGCGCCGCAATCGGTGCGATGCGGCGGGATGCGCCCCTCCTCGGCCGGATGTTCGAAGAAGCCGTACGGCGGAATCCCCGGCGTGATGGGCAGATAACCCAGCCGGCAGAACATGGTCAGCTGCTCCAGGTGGTCGCCGTGGCCGATGCGCACGCCGCCGTGCTTGGCCAGCAGCACTGAGAGGATCTCGGCGTTTTGCGAGGCCACCTTGTCGCCGAGCTTGGACAGCACGCCCGTCGGCATCCCCAGCTCCAGGCCGATATTATAGATATGCCGGGCACGGGTGCCGCCGCCGGTCATCAAAATGAGCTTGTGCTTTTCCTTGGCCTTGATCAGTTCGTCGATGATCGGCAGCAGGGCCTTGGCCCCCCGGTCCATGATCGACTGGCCGCCGATCTTGAGCACGTTGACGTCGGGGTGCATCCGAAAAAGCTCCTGGCGCTCCAGGCCCGACAAGAGCTTGCGGCTGACCAGCGACTCCCCCATCAGCGGCGACTCGATATGCAGCCGTCCGCCTTCCTGTTCTTCCTGTACGAGCTTACCCATGGCGTCCCCCTTTGGGTGGTTAATCAAAACATAGGTCTCAATGCAGGATATATCCGCTAAGGTTATAGCAGACAAGAGGGGGAAGGCACTTTTTTTGGTGGCTGCCCGCCCTCCCGGCGCGACGGACAGGGAGGGCGGGCGCGTATCAGCGGGATGGAGCGATCAGCCGCCGAGGGCGGCGGCATAGAGCCGGGCCAGCATGGTCTGCGGCACCGAGGTGTCCCAGGCCCCCAGGGCGTTGGCCGCCACATAGGCCAGCAGGAACACGGCGCACACGCCCCCGGCGGTCAGCCACCAGGGCGCGCGCCGGCCGGCGAAGCGGAACTCCACGGCCCGGACCGATTTGGGACAGGCCGTCACGCAGGCGGCGCAGCCGCTGCACGTCAGGGGACGCGGCCCGGCGTCCACAGGCAGGTCCACCGGGCAGACCGTGCGGCAGCGGCCGCAGCCCGTGCAGGTGTCGGCGTCGCGGCGCAGGGACGTGGGCCCGACCTTGGCCAGGAGTCCGAGCAACGCGCCATACGGGCACAGCCAGCGGCAAAAGGAGCCGCGAAACACAAGCCCGAGCAGGAGCAGCCCGCCGAGCACCAGCACGGCCGTCAGCCCGGGGCGGGTGAAAAAGAGCAGCATCCGGGCGTCGGCGGTCAGGTTGTAGGACGAACGCAGAAACCCGGCCACAGCGGCCGCGTCCATGCCGAAAAAGGTGGTGAACAGGAAAAAGGCCAGCAGCAGGTATTTGGGCAGGCCAAGCACCGCCCCGAGCCGGGGCGGCACCGACCGGGCCAGCCCCAGGCGCTGGCCCAGACGGCCCAGCCGCGTGGCCACGAAGCCCACCGGGCAGACATGGCCGCAAAACCCCTTGCGAAACAAAAAGGCCATGACCAGGGCGGCCAGGAAGATGGTCAGTCCGGCCGGGTGCACCGGATCATAGCCGCCGCCGTCGAGCAGGTGGCGCGCCCCGAGCAGGGCGCTTATGGGCAAAAACCCCTCCACCGCCGCCGGCCGGCCAACGGCGGGACCGGCGCCCTGGGCGAAACGGCAAAACAGATAAAACCGCACGCCCACGACCAGACAGGCCAGAAAAAAGAACCACTGGGGCAGACGGGACAACACCCTTGGGGAAAAACGCTGTGCCATGCGACAAGACCTCGGCCCGGGGCCGGACAAAAGGTTGCAGCGGCGCGGTTCGCCGGAAATGGCGGATCACCCTGGCCGCGAAACGGCACAGGCGTCGCTGAAAGCGAAAGTGACGGGGAACAAACAGTGTCCGACAGTGTGGCTACGATCCGGAACGATCCACCTGGCAGGCGATCCCGGCGGGCAGCACGTCCCGCAGGGTGCGCTGGAGGTCTTCGGCGGTAAACGGCTTGACGAGGTAGGCGCTGACCCTGGCGGCGTCGGCTTCGGCGATATTGGCGTCGAGGGCCTCGGCCGTCAGCATGACAAAGGGCGTGTCGGCGGAAGCCACGCTGCCGCGCACGCAGCGCAGCAGGTCGATGCCCTTCATCCGCGGCATGTTCCAATCGGAAATGATGCAGTCAACCGACTGGGCGGCGAGCAGCTCCAGGGCCTGTCGCCCGTCGGCCGCCTCCAGCACCTCGGTCCCGTTATGCCCAAGCATCTTGCGCACGATACCGCGCATGACCTTGGAATCGTCCACGACCAGGACCCTCAATCGCATCTCCCTTGCCGCCACAGGGTTTCAAATACCGCGCCCGCCCTGGCGCAGGGCCCTTGCTTGAAACCTTTTTCGTAAAAAAGCAAGCCCACGCCGGCGCGCGGGGGGGGGAGGGAGATGAAGATGCCTCCGGCGGCCGGGAGGGGGTCACCCC
>JAFABC010000052.1 GCA_023426275.1 Pseudomonadota bacterium
GACGTGCGTTTCCACCGGCCCCGGGTGGTCGTGGCCGCCGGGGAAGCGGCCGAAGCCGTGCTGACGGCCGTGGACGCCCTGCCCGGGCGCCTGCGCGAGGCCGTCACCGTCATCTTGCTCGCGTCCCGGCCCGACGCCGGTCCCCTGGCCGCCTTCACGGCCCGGGCCGACGCCGTGTGCGACGCCGCCGATACCGGCGACGCGGCCGCGCGCCTGCGCGAGGCCGTGGCGCGCAAAACCGCCCTGCCCTCGCTTTTCGCGGCCAGCTGAAGGAACGCCCATGGACCGCATCACGGCCCTGCTCGTTCACCCCGATCCCGAAGTCCGGGCGGCCCTGCGCCGGCGGCTGGCCGCCACCGACTTCATCCGGGTGCTTGGCGAGGCCGTGGACGCCTACGAGGCCTCCGAACTGTTGCGGGCCATTCCCTACGGCCTGCTTTTTTGCGGCGTGGAGTTGCCGGGCGAGGTGGGCGGCTTCGAGCTGGCCGAGGCCCTGCTTGCGGCCAAGCGCCAGCCCGGCCTCGTCTTCATCGCCGCCGACGCCGGACAGGCCTTCCGGGCCTTCGAGCTCGGCGCGGCCGATTACCTGCTCTGGCCGTTTCCGGCCGGCCGCTTCGAGCAGACCCTGGAGCGGCTTTCCCGCTACCGCCCGGCCTTTCGCGAGGCCCCGCCGGCCGAGTGGCGGCCGGCCGGCCAGGGCGCGGCGGACAAGGACGGCGACAACGAGGCCGAGGAAACGGTGCAGCTGGCCCTGGAGGGCGAGGAGGAGGACCGCTTCCTGTCCGCCCTGCGCCAGGCCTGGGACATGGGCCACGAACGGCCGGTGGAAATCGAAAAGCTGCCCATCAGCCTGGACGGACGCACCATCCTTTTGCCCTACACCCAGATTCTTTTTATCGAGGCCTACGAGGACTATTCCTTCGTGCACACGGCCAGCCAGAAGCTGCTCACCTCGTACCGCCTGAAAAACCTGGAAGAACGCCTGCGGCCCCACCGGTTTTTCCGCGTGCACCGCAAGTATCTGGTCAACCTCGACCAGGTGACGGAAATTGCGACCCTGCCCGGCGGCAACTTCATGCTGCGCACCGCCGGCAAGACGCGCATCGAGCTGCCCATCGGCCGACGCCGCATCGGCGAGCTCAAGCAGATTCTCGGATTGTAACGCGGGGCCCGCCCCGCCAAGGAGGATACCGATGCCGAAGCCAGCAACGCTCGATACCCTGCTCGTGGAAGAGCGGGTGTTTCGACCGGCCCCGGCCACGGTCATCGACGCCAACGTCAAGCCGGCCGATCTGGCCGAGGCGACCCGGCTGGCCGAGGCGGACCCGCTGTCCTTCTGGGAACAGGCGGCGCTGGAACTCGAGTGGCACCGCAAATGGGACGCCGTGCTCGACAGCTCCGAGGCGCCCTATTACCGCTGGTTTCCCGGCGCGCGCGGCAACATCGTGCACAACGCCCTGGACCGGCACGTCCACATCTGGACGAAAAACAAGCTGGCCCTCATCTGGGAGGGCGAAGCCGGGGATTGCCGCAAATTCACCTATTTCGAGCTCTACCGCGAGGTCAACCGGCTGGCCGGGGCCCTGCGGGCCCTGGGCGTGGCCCGGGGCGACCGGGTCTGCCTGTACATGCCGCCCGTGCCCGAAACCCTGGTGGCCATGCTGGCCACGGCCAAGATCGGCGCGGTCCACGTGTTCGTTTTTGCCGGCTACTCGGCCAAGTTCCTGCGCGAGCGCATCAACGAGGCCGGGGCCAAGGTGCTCGTCACGGCCGACGGCTTCTACCGAGGCGGCCGGCTGCTGAACCTCAAGCCCGTGGTGGACGAGGCGCTCACCGGCACCAGGGCCGATCTGGCCGAAACCGTTGTGGTGGTGCGCCGCACCGGCGGCGACATCGACATGCACGAGCCCCGCGACCTCTACTACCACGACCTGCTGCGCCAGGAATCGCCGGAAGCGGCCACCGAAATCATGAACGCGGGCGATCCGCTCTTCTGGCTGCCCACCTCGGGCACGACCGGACGGCCCAAATCCGTGGTCCACGGCCACGGCGGCTACATGGTGGGCGCGCACCACACCTTCCGCACGGTCTTCGACATCAAGCCGACCGACATCCATTTCTGCACCGCCGATCCCGGCTGGATCACCGGCCACACCTACGGCGTCTACGGCCCTCTTCTCACCGGCGCCACGGTCATCCTCTACGAGGGCCACCCCCTCTACCCGCAGGCCGACCGCCTGCCCTCGATCATCGAGCGCTACGGGGCCACCATCTTCTACGCCACGCCGACGCTCGTGCGCATGCTCATGCGCTACGGGCCGCAATATCCCAAAAAACGCGACCTCTCGACCCTGCGCCTGCTCGGCAGCGTGGGCGAGCCCCTGGGGCCGGAAGCCTGGATGTGGTTTTACAAGCACATCGGCCGGTCCAACTGCCCGGTGCTCGACACTTGGTGGCAGACCGAAACCGGCATGGCCATGCTCTCGCCCATGCCCGTGTCCGTGCTCAAGCCCGGTTCGGTGGGCCGGCCCCTGCCCGGCATCGAGGCCGACGTGGTGGACGCGGCCGGCCAGCCCGCGCCCGCCGGCCAGGGCGGCTTCCTGGTCCTCAAAAAGCCCTGGCCCGGCATGTTCACCGGGCTGGCCGGCGACGACGCCGCCTACCGGCGGACCTATTGGGAAAAATTCCCGGGCCTCTACTACGCCGGCGACGTGGCCCGGCGCGACGAGGACGGCTATTTCTGGATCCAGGGCCGGGCCGACGACGTGCTCAACATCGCCGGCCACCGGGTGGGCACGGCCGAGATCGAGGCGGCGCTGTGCTCCCACCGCTTCGTGACCGAGGCGGCCGTCATCGGCCTGCCGGACAAGATCAAGGGCGAGGTGGCCAAGGCCTTCGTCATCCCGGACCCGGGCTGGACCGCCGCCTTCGCCGACGCCGACGCCCTGGCCGCGACACTGCGGGAGCACGTGCGCCGGGAGCTCGGCCCCATCGTCATCGTGCGGGCGGTGGAGCTGCGCGAGACCCTGCCCCGCACCCGCAGCGGCAAGATCGTGCGCCGCCGGCTGCGGGCCGAGGAACTCGGCCACCCCCTCGACGACACGCCCGAATGCCTTGAATAGCCCGAGGGCGCGGCGCGGCGAAAGAACGTTTGCCCATCGGCCGCCCGGACGGTAAAACGGCGGCCATGGCACGTACGCTGCGCCACGCGAACTCCCCGACCGCCTCCACCGACGGCCGCCTGCCCGGCGCGCTCAATCTGCGCCAACGCATCGTCGTCATCCTGCTGCTCTATGTCTTCGGCATCGGCGCCATGGCCCTGGTGTCCTACGAGGACCTCTCGACCATGGAAGACAAGCTGGAGTTCATGCGCCTGGGGCATGTCATCGCCAACACCATCCTGGAAGTGCGGCGCTACGAGAAAAACTATCTCCTCTACGGCCTGCCCGAGGACCTCGACGAGGACCGGCGCTACCTCCAGGAGTCCTTTGCCACCCTGGCCAAGCTCACGGCCGAGGCCCGCGACCTCAAGGTCTCGCCCCAGCTCGACGCCCTGGGCGAACTGCTGGTCGAATACCGGCGGGGCCTCGACACCCTGGCCGACGCCGGACCGGGCCAGATCGAGGCCGAGGGCGCGGCCGCCCTGCGGCTGCGCGAGATCGGCAAGGCCCTGACCGACGCCGCCGACGAGGTGGTGGAATTCGAACGCCGCCGCATCCACGACCTGCTGCGCCTGCTCGCCTGGCAGCTGCTCGGGGCCGTGGCCGTGGCCGCCGGGCTCGGCGTGGCCCTGCCGGTGCTCATGTTCCGCAACATCTTCAAGCCGCTGGGCATCATCCGCTCGGCCACCCGCGACATCGCCGTGGGCCGCTACAACCAGATTCCGGTCATCAACACCAATGACGAGATCGAGCAGGTCATGGAGGCCATCAACCGCATGGTGGCCGAGATCGAACGCCGCCAGGACCAGCTCGTGCAGTCCAAAAAGCTCTCCTCCATCGGCACCCTGACCGCCGGCGTGGCCCACCAGCTCAACAATCCGCTCAACAACATCTCCACCTCCTGCCAGATCGCCCTGGACGAGTTGGAAACCGCGGACCCGGCCTTTTTGCGCAAACTCCTCGGCAACATTTCCCAGGAAACCCTGCGCGCCCGGGACATCGTCCAGGGCTTGCTGGAATTTTCCCGGGCCCGGGAGTTCTCCCTGCGCCCGGTGGTGCTGTCCGAACTGGCCGCGCGCACCCTGCGCCTCGTCTCCAGCCAGGCCGGCTCGGGCGTGCGCCTGCGCTCCGACGTGCCCGGGGACCTCGTGCTGGCCGCCGACGCCTCCCGGCTCCAGGAAGCCCTTCTCAATCTGCTCTTAAACGCCATCCAGGCCGTGGGCGAGCGCGGCGAGGTGACCCTGGCCGCCCGCCGCGATCCCGAGCGCAAACAGGCCGTCATCACCGTGTCCGACACCGGCCCGGGCGTGCCCGAGGAAATCCGGGGCCGCATCTTCGACCCCTTCTACACCACCAAGGAAGAGGGACGCGGCACGGGGCTCGGTCTGTCCATCGTCTACGGCATCATCGAAAAACACGCCGGCACCGTCACCGTGGAAAACACCGAGGGGTGCGGCGCGTCCTTCGTCATCCGCCTGCCCCTGTCCGAGACGACGCCCCCTGAAAGCGGGGCGCAGCCGTGAGCCGCGAACGCATCCTGGTCGTGGACGACGAGGAAATCGCCCGCGACAACCTCGTCCACATCCTGACCAAGGCCGGCTACCGGGCCAACGCCGCCGCCGACGGCCGCGAGGCCCTGGCCGCCCTGGCCGGGGACACCTTCGATCTGGTGCTTACCGACCTGCGGATGCCGGAAATGGACGGCATGGAGCTGCTGACCGCCATCAAGCGCCGCAGCCCGGAGGTGGAGGTCATCGTCATCACCGGCTACGCCGCCGTGGACTCGGCCGTGGCCGCCATGCGCCTGGGCGCGTTCACCTACGTGGCCAAGCCCATCCAGGTGGGCGAGGTGCTGGCCCAAACGGCCAAGGCCCTGGAAAAATCGGCCATGCGCCGGGAACTGGCCAGCCTGCGCCGCAAGGTCGATCCGGCCACCGGCCTGTCCCGCCTGATCGGCCGGAGCCCGGCCATGGACGCCCTGCGCGAAACCATCATCCAGGTCGCCCGGCTCGAATGCAACGTGCTCATCACTGGCGAGACCGGCACGGGCAAGGAACTCGTGGCCCGCACCGTGCACGACTTAAGCCCCCGCTGCGAAGGCCGCTTCATGGCCGTCAACTGCGGCGCCTTCTCCGAAGAACTCATCAGCAACGAACTGTTCGGGCACGAACGCGAAGCCTTCACCGGGGCGGCCGCCCGGCGCAAGGGGCTTATCGAAGCCGCCTCGGGCGGCACGCTCTTTCTCGACGAAATCGGCGAACTGCCGCTGTCCATGCAGGTCAAGCTGCTGCGCGTGCTCCAGGAACGCACCTTCCTGCGCGTCGGCGGCACCGAGGAAGCGCCCATGGACGCCCGGGTGCTCTCGGCCACCAACAAGGACCTCAAAAAGGAGGCCGAGTCCGGGGCCTTTCGCCAGGATCTCTTCTACCGCCTCGACGTGGTCACCCTGCACGTGCCGCCGCTTGGCGAACGCCGCGAGGACATCCCCGACCTGGCCCGGCATTTCCTGGCCAAGCACGCCGCCCCGACCGGCCGCCACGTGGCGCTCTCCCCGGAAGTCCTCGACCGGCTCATCCTCTATGAATTCCCCGGCAACGTGCGCGAACTCGAAAACATCATCCAGAAGGCCCTGGCCGTGTGCGAAGGTGAGGTCATCGGCCCCGAACACCTGCTGGCCGACCTGCGCGACGCCCGCGTGCGCCCCACCCGCACCCGCCGGGACGCCTGGCCCAGCCTGGAAGAACACGAGAAAGCCTACATCCGCGACGTGCTGGAAGAAGTCGAAGGCAACAAATCCAAGGCCGCCCGCGTCCTCGGCATCGACCGCGTCTCGCTTTGGCGCAAGCTCAAGCGCTACGGACTCGAATAAGAAAGAAAAGATGCCTCCGGCAGCCGGGAGGGGCACTGCCCCTCCCGGACCCTCCCGAAAGGGGGTGGCGGCCGGACGTTGGGTTTGTCGTGTGGGGCC
>JAFABC010000074.1 GCA_023426275.1 Pseudomonadota bacterium
CGGGGGTGGGGGGGGGGGGGGGGGGCGGCGCCCCCCCCCCCCCCCCCCGCCGCCGGAGGCGTCTTTGCCTTGTCTTCCCTTCCCGCCTAGCCGCCCAGGTAGGCCGCGCGAACGCGTTCGTCGGCGATGAGTTCCTGGCCGGTGCCGGACAGCGTCACCAGCCCGGATTCGAGCACGTAGGCGTGGTGGGCGACCTGGAGGGCGGCGTGGGCGTTTTGTTCGACCAGCAGCACGGTCATGCCCTTGGCGTTGATGGTCTTGATGATGTCGAAGACCTCGCGCACGAGCAGCGGAGCCAGGCCCAGGCTCGGCTCGTCGAGCATGACCAGCTCCGGCGCGCTCATGAGCGCCCGGCCGACGGCCAGCATTTGCTGTTCGCCGCCGGAGAGGGTGCCGCCTTTCTGGTTGCGCCGTTCGGACAGGCGCGGGAACAGCTCGAACACCCAGGCCATGTCCCGGGCGATGCCGGCCTTGTCCGAGCGGCTGTAGGCGCCGAGCTGGAGGTTTTCCAGCACCGAGAGGTGGGGGAAGATGTGGCGGCCTTCGGGGGACATGACGATGCCGGCCTTGACGATGCCCACCGGATCGGTGCCGGTGAGGTCCCGGCCGTTCCAGGTGATGGTGCCCCGGCGGTGTTTGCACAGGCCGGAGATGGCGCGCAGGGTGCTGGTCTTGCCCGCGCCGTTGGCCCCGATGAGCGTGACGATCTGGCCGGTGGGGACGTCGATGGAGATGCCCTTGACGGCCTTGATGCCGCCGTAGGCCACGTGGAGATCACGGACTTCAAGCATGGGCCTGCTCCTCCCCGAGGTAGGCGGTGATGACCTTGGGATCGGACCGGATGGCCTCGGGGGGGCCGGAGGCGATGGTCTGGCCGTAGTCCAGCACCCAGAGGTGCTCGCAGATGCCCATGACCACCTTCATGTCGTGTTCGATCAGCAGGATGGTCAGGCCGAACGTCTCGCGGATGCTGCGGATAAAGCCCATCAGCTCCTCGGACTCCTGGGGATTCATGCCGGCGGCCGGCTCGTCGAGGAGCAGAAACGACGGCCCGGTGGCCAGGGCCCGGGCGATCTCCAGCCGGCGTTGCGCCCCGTAGGGCAGGCTGGAGGCCTTTTCTCCGGCCACGTCGGCCAGTCCGACCACGTCGAGCAGTTCCAGGCACTGCCGGCGCATGTCGCGGGTTTCGCGCAGGGCGCCCGGCAGAAAGAACAGGTAGTGCAGCCAGCTGGTCTTCTGGCGCAGGTGGCGGCCGATCATGACGTTTTCCAGCACCGTCTCGTTGTTGAACAGGCGGATGTTCTGGAAGGTCCGGGCAATGCCGGCGTGGCAGAGCTTGTAGGGCGGCAGGCCTTCCACGGGGCGGCCTTCGAGGAGCACCTGTCCCGAGGTCGGCCGGTAAAAGCCGGTGATCATGTTGAAACAGGTGGTCTTGCCCGCGCCGTTGGGGCCGATCAGCCCCGTGATGCTGCCCCGGTGAAAGACGGCCGAGAAATCGGACACGGCGAGCAGGCCGCCAAAGCGCATGGTCAGGTCGCGGGCTTCGAGGATCACGTCGTTTGGCATCAGGCCTTCTCCCGGGAAAACACGCCGAAGATGGAGCGCCAGGTCAGTTCGCGCATGCCCATGAGTCCTTCGCGGCGAAAGAGAATGATGATGATGAGCGCCAGGGAAAAGACCACCATGCGCATGCCCGGAATGCCCGGCAGGGAAAAGCCCAGGATGTCGATGGGGTTTTCCACGATGCGCAGCCATTCGAGCAGCACGGTGATGCCGATCCCGGCCAGGACCGAGCCGGTGAGCGAGCCGAGGCCGCCGGCCACCACGATCATGAGGACGTTGAAGGTCAGGGTGAACAGGAACATCTTCGGGTCGATGGTGGTGAGCAGGCTGGCCAGGAGCGCGCCGCCGACACCCGCGAAAAACGACCCCACCGTAAACGACAGCAGCTTGTAGCGGAACACGTTGACGCCCATGGCCTTGGCCGCGATCTCGTTGTCGCGGATGGCCTTGAACACGTTGCCGGTGTTGCTTTGCAACAGCCGCACGATGACGAACAGGGTGATCAGGGCCCAGCCGAAGTTCCACCACAGGTTGGCGTATTCGGGGATGCCCTTGAAGCCGAGCGCGCCGTTGGTCAGGCGGGGCATGTTGTTGGCCACGACCCGGATGATCTCGGCAAAGCCCAGGGTGGCGATGCCGAGGTAGTCGTCGCCCAGGCGCAGCAGCGGAATGCCGACCAGGGCGCCGAACAGGGCGGCCACCGCGCCGCCGGCCAGAACGGCCACGAAAAACGGGGCATGGGCGGCCATGACCCAGCCGTAGGCCGGCTGGAGCAGGAACAGCATGTCCTTTTGCACCGGCGTCATGATGCAGATGGAGCAGACGTAGGCGCCGATGGCCATGAAGCCGGCGTGGCCGAGGCTGAACAGGCCCGTGAACCCGTAGATGAGGTTGAGGGACAGGGCCAGGATGATGTTGATGGCGATCAGGTTGAGGATCTGGATCTGATAGCCGTTGAAAGACCCCTCGGCCATGTACAGGAACAGGCCGAGGGCCCCGACGGCCAGCAGGTTGAGCAAAATGGTGGGGGCGCGTCGCATCAGACTTTATCCTCCGGGCGTTCGCCGAGCAGGCCGGTCGGTTTGACCATCAGGACGAGGATCAGCAACACGAAGGCGAAAGCGTCCCGGTAACCGGCCAGATCCGGGAAGAAGGCCACGGTCATGATCTCGATGAACCCCAGGGTGACCCCGCCGATGACCGCGCCCTGGATGGAGCCGATGCCCCCGAACACGGCGGCGATGAAGGCCTTGAAACCGGGGATGGTGCCCATGATGGGCTGGAGTTGCGGATAGCGCAGGGCCCACATGATGCCGCTGGCCGCGGCCAGGGCCGAGCCGATGCCGAAGGTGAAGGCGATGACCCGGTTGACGGGCACGCCCATGAGGTAGCTCGTCTCGATGTCCTTGCTGATGGCCCGCATGCCGAGCCCGATCTTGGTCCGGTAGACCACGTAGACCAGGACCAGCATGAGCAGCAGGGACAAAAGCGGCACGAACAGGGTCAGCGGCAGCACGCGCACCCCGTGGAACAGGATGGGGTTTTCCAGCCATTCCGGGCGGTAGACCTCCCGGGGGATGGCCTGGAAAAAGACGATGGCCACGTTTTGCAGGAAAAAGGAGACGCCGATCGAACTGATCAGGGCCGAGATGCGCGGGGCGTCGCGCAGGGGGCGGTAGGCCACCTGGTCCACGAGCACGCCGAGGCCCGCCGTCACCAGGATGGCCAGCACCATGGCCAGGGGCCAGGGCAGGTGGCCGAGGGTGATGCCCCAGAAGACGAAATAGGCCCCGAGCATGAAAATTTCGCTGTGGGCAAAATTGATCAGGCGCAGGATGCCGTAGACCATGGTGTAGCCGATGGCCACCAGGGCGTACAGACTGCCGAGCGTCAGGCTGTTGAGGATATTCTGGATGAACGTGGCCAGAGTCATGGGAAGTCCTTGTCGCGTGTATGGCTACCGGTCGTCCGGCCGCGCCGTGTTTTCGTCCCGCGCGGCCGCGGAAGCGGCGGCCGCGCGGGAGCAGGAGGGCGAACGCTTTAGAGCGCCGGGACGATTTCGCCTTCGTAGACCTTCTTGCCGTCCTTGATGACCACCAGACCCACGGGCTTTTCGGCGTCGTGGGTGGCGTTGATGGTGGTCTTGCCGGTCACGCCTTCAAAACCCTTGGTGGCGGCCAGGGCCTTGGCGATGGCTTCGGGATCGGCAGAGCCGGCCCGCTTGATGGCGTCGATGATGATCATGTAGGCGTCGTAGCCCAGGGCGGAGTTCACGTTGGGCTCCTTGTCGGGATACTGGGCGCGCCAGTCGTCGGTGAACTTCTTGGCCATGGGGCTCATGTTCTTCATGGACGGATCGTAGGGGAAGGTGGTGTGGGTGAAGCCTTCCACGGCCTTGCCGCCGATGGCGGTGATCTTCGGGTTGTCCATGGCGTCGCCGCCCATGATCTTGAACTTGGCGCCCAGTTCGGCGGCCTGCTTCATGATGATGGCGCCCTCGGCGAAGTAGGAGGGGATGAACAGGACGTCGGGCTTCTCGCTGATGATCTTGGTCAGCTGGGCCGTGAAGTCCTGGTCGCCGGACTGGTAGTTGAGGGTGGCCACGACCTTGCCGCCGAGCTTGGTGAAGGAGCGCTCGAAGAATCTGGCCAGACCGACCGAGTAGTCGCTGGCCACGTCAACCAGCATGGCGGCCTTTTTGAGGCCCAGGGTCTTGTAGGCGTAGGTGGCCGCGCCGGCGCCCTGGTAGGGGTCGATGAAGCAGACCCGGAAGACGTACTTCTTGCCCTGGGTGACCAGCGGGTTGGTGCAGCTGGTGCCGACCTGGGGCACATGGGCCTTCTCGGACACCTCGCCGCCGGCCATGGCCAGGGACGAACCGTAGGTGCCGATGATGGCCTGGGCTTTTTCCTTTTCGATCAGGCGCTGGACCGCGTTGGCCGCCTCGACCTTGTCGGACTTGTTGTCCACCACGAACAGCTCGACCTTTTTGCCGAGGACCTCGGGCGTCTCCTTGTTGGCCATCTGCACGCCCTCGAGTTCGAGCTGGCCGCCAAAGGCGTTCTGGCCGGTCAGGGGCAGGAACACGCCGATCCGCACGGTGTCGTCGGCGCTCCAGGCCACGTTGGCCAGTCCCAGCACCAGGGCCAGGCACAGCATAAGGATTTTGCGCATGTCACTCTCTCCTCATTGGTGTTGATGCCCGCCTTTTCGGATGGGCTACAGCGAAACCACTGCCGACAACTTTTTTGCCAGTTCCACGAGCGGTCCCGCGAACTGGTCTTCGAACTCCTGCATGGAAAAGCTTGCCGTGGTCGAATCGAAACTGACGCCGCCGACAACGGCATTGGTGCGCAGGGAAAAAAGCGGCGCGCCAATGGCGATGAGGCCGGGCAGTGATTCCTCGTTGTTGCGGGCGTAGCCCAGCTGCCGGGCTTCGGCCAGATCGGCCAGCAGGGCCTGTGGCTCGGTGATGGTCCGGCTGGTCTGCCCGTCGAGTTCGAGCCGGCCGACAAGGGCGTGCAGCCGCTCCGGTTCGAGAAAGGCCATGGCCGCCTTGCCGGTGGCCAGATAGTGCAGGGCCGAGGAAAAGCTGAACGAGCGGAAGGCCCGGGTGTCCGTCGAGTCGTGGCGGTAGATCAGATAGATGGCGTCGCCCGACAGGATGCCCACATCGACATGCAGGCCGTAGCGTTCGGCGGCCTCGTCCACCAGCGGCTTGACCAGCTGGTAGAGTTCGTTGTGCTCGATGATGGCCAGGGACAGGGACAGGGTGCGCACGCCCATGTGGTAGAGGCCCGAGCGGGGCGAGCGGGCCAGATAGCCCTGGTCGCACAGCATGCTGACGTAGCGGTGGGCGGAGGTTTTGCTGATGCCCACCCGTTCGGCGATTTCCTTGAGGGTGTAGCCCAGGTCCTCGACGCCGAGAAATTCCAGGATGCCCAGGGCCCTGGCGAGGGATTCTGAAAATTTGACCTTTTTGTCCACAAATCCGTCCTGGGGAGCATGATAGCGCAACGCCAATTCCGCAGAGCGGAACAACCGGTCCGTGTGGACAGCCTGATACGCTGTCTTGGCATTTCTGTCAAAGCACGGTTGCCGCACCGGGGGGAAGGCGGGGCGTCCGTGGCGGTCGCCGGATCGTGCCCCCTGAATTTTCTGAAGGTTTTTGCGGGAATTTCCGTTTGGCGACCGTTCGGTTGCGCGTTTTTGGCCTGTGGCGGCTGCTCAGGGAGGCTTTTCACGGCGCGTCGGCGCGGCCGGCGACGTTTCCACTTGTCGGCGGCGGGTGGTTTTCGGGGCCGGCCGCCTCCTGGTCCCGATGCCGGCGGCGGAGTTCGCGTTTTTCGTTTTTGTCAAAGGTCGTGGCGCACCGTTTTGACGCTGGCCCGCCCCGGGCATATCCTTTACAAGGCAGACCCGGAGACGGCCGGGCCGGTCCTGGCCGCTTGGCCGCCTCCCTGTCGGCCGCCGTGCCCCACACCCGGGCACGCCTGTGAGGACGGTTGCACCATGCACGCTTTTCCCACCACCACGCCCGTGGCGGAGGCCGTGACGGCCTCCCCCCTGGAGACGCTGGACACCCCCTGCCTGCTGCTCGACGAGGCCCGGATGCTGCGCAACATCAGCCGGTTGCGCGATCGGCTGGCCGCGGCCGGAGTCGGCTTTTCCCCGCACGTCAAGACGGCCAAGTGCCTGGAGGTGGTCCGGCGCTGCCTTGCCGGGCCGCATGGTCCGGCCACGGTATCGACCCTGCGGGAGGCGGAGGAGATGGCCGCCGGCGGGGTGACCGAGCTCACCTACGCCGTGGGCATCGCCCCGGCCAAGCTGCCCCGCGTCCAGGCTCTCCGGCACAGCGGCGTCGATCTGACCATCCTGCTCGACAGCCTGGAACAGGCCGCGGCCGTGGCGGCGGCCTCCGATCCGGCCGACCCGATCGCGGTGCTCATCGAGCTGGACTGCGACGGCCACCGTTCGGGCGTCAAACCCGGGGATGCGGCCCTGCTCGGGGCCATTGCCGGGACGCTTGCCCCGACGGCGCGGCTGCGCGGCGTGCTGACCCATGCCGGCGAAAGCTACGAGGCGCGCGGCCGGGCGGCCCTTGAGGCGGCGGCGGAAAACGAACGGGCCGGCGCGGTTCTGGCGGCGGAGATTTTGCGCCGGCACGGCCACGCTTGTCCGGTGGTCAGCGTCGGTTCGACGCCCACGGCGCATTTCGCCCGCAGCTACGCAGGCGTCACCGAAGTCCGGGCCGGGGCCTTCGTCTTTTTCGATCTCGTCCAGGCCGGCATCGGCGTGTGCAGCCGCGACGACATCGCCCTGTCCGTGCTGGCCACGGTCATCGGCCATCAACGCGAAAAGGGCTGGACCATCATCGACGCCGGCTGGACGGCCCTGTCCTGCGATCGCGGCACGGCCACCCAGGCCGAGGATTGCGGCTACGGCGTCGTCTGCGACCTGCGCGGCCGGCCCCTGCCCGGGTTGCGGGTCGTCATCGCCAACCAGGAGCACGGCATCGTGGCCAGCCCGGCGGATTGGCGCGGGCCGAGGCCGGATTTGCCGCTCGGCGCGCGCCTGCGGATTTTACCCAGCCATGCCTGCGCCACGGCGGCCCAGCATGACCGCTATCAGGTCATCGGCGCGGGCGGCGACACCGTGACCGCCCAGTGGCCGCGCTTTGGCGGCTGGTAGGAAAGAGGGCGGACATGCTCTGGCCTGCCTCGCGTATTCGCCTGAACGGAGCGACATATGTTCGGTATTCATGATCTCGGGTTTTTCATCGTGTCGGGAATCCTGTTCAATCTGGCCCCGGGACCGGACGTGCTGTACGTGACGAGCCGGAGCATCCGTCACGGCGCGCGCGCCGGCGTCATCGCCGCCCTGGGAGTCAGCACGGGCTGTTTCGTGCACATCGCCGCCGCAGCTATCGGCCTGTCGGCCATGCTGGCGGCCTCGGCCACGGCGTTTACCGCGATCAAGCTGGTGGGCGCGGCCTATCTCGTCGTCTCCGGCCTGCTCATGCTCGTTTCCTGGAAAAAGCGTTCCGGGGACGACGCGCCGCCGCCGCGCGGCCCGAACACCCGCGGCGTATTTGTGCAGGGTTTTTTCACCAATGCCCTCAATCCCAAGGTCGCCCTGTTTTTCCTGGCGTTTCTCCCGCAGTTCATTGACCCGGCCTCGTCGGACAAGACCCTGGCCTTTGCCTGTCTTGGGCTGCTCCTCAACCTGACGGGCACCGCCTGCAACATGCTGCTCGCCTGGACGGCGGCGCGCATGGCGGGCGGCATTGGCCGGGCCTCGCGGGCAAAGTTGTTGTTCAGCAAGGGGGTGGGCGGGCTTTTCATCGCCCTCGGGGTCAAGCTGGCCCTGGCCGAGCAGTAGCGTTTCCGACTGGCGTTCGCCGCGCTTTTTAAACCAACAAGCCCATGCCGCCCGAGAAGGCGACATGGGCTTGTTGGTTTTCGCGATGGCGGTTTTCAGCTTGCGTTTTGGACGCTCCAGTTTTTCCAGACATGGCCGACCAACCCCGGACCCGGGGGCAGCACGGGTTTGCCCGCGCTCCATCCCGACGGGGTCGCTTTTGTTCCCTTGCTTTCGCGAACGAGCTGGAAGGCCTGTATCTGGCCAGGATACATTGGGTTTGCACTGCACCGTTTCCCCCGTGTGAATGTCCGCATCTCGCCAAGACCCCGTTTCTCCATTTTTTTTTGTCTGTGTGCCATGAGACTTTTCGAGCAGGATGTCGTTCCTTCTGGACAACACAATGTGGTTGTGATTTTATGAAATACATCCAGGAAAGGGTCGGGCGCTGATTATATCAAGTAAGACAGAGGATTTTTTGATGCGAGGGTCGTCGTCATCCATAAAATAAGGCGATAAAGTATAAAGATTTTATGGTTAATATAATGACGGACCTGTGGTTGTGAAGAAAATAAAGAATAGTTGGTGGTTGCACTCTCTCTGCGTCAACAAACATCAGGAAGTTTTTCTACTCCATCCGAAAAATTGCTTGATAAAATAGTCTGTTACCACAGTTCAAAGTAGAACTTGCTATTTTCTGTTGTTAGAAAACGTCCGTCAACGTCGCGAGATGATGAATTTATAGCTCTACAAAACGGAGGATGTATGGAAACGCAATCGGAAAAGAAACAGCGCTATACGTTCATATGCTCAAAAGGCACGCTGGATGGAGCATATCCATCTCTTATTTTAGCGCTCAATGCCAGACGGCTTGGTCATGATGTTTACCTATTCTATACGTTTTTAGGTATCAACGTCGTGCGAAAAGGATATATGTCAAAGCTCAAATTCCACCCACCGGGTTTTCTTGGCGCTATCCCGGGCATGTCCAATCTCGCGACGAGCATGATGGAGAAGCAGATAGAGGAGGCCAACATTCCCAGTCTCGAAGAAGTCTTTGAGATGGCGCAACTCGAGGGCGTGAAGATCTATGCCTGCAGAATGACCATGGATATGATGAAAATACCTGATGACGAGTTGATCGAGGGTGTGGAGATAATGAATGCGGAACAATATTTGAAGCTTGCCGGGACATGCGCTATCAATATGTTCACCTGAGCGCATGAAGTATCTGGAAGAGGCGCTGCCGATGGATCAGACGCAATTTTATTCATGATATCAGTATCGGCAGCAAAAATTTTTTATGTTGCATTGGGTTGGAATATTGGAATGTGGAGTAGCTAAATCCATGAGGCTGTTGCCGGGGAAGTTTCAGGGGATAAGGCTTGGGGGTGTTGTAAGTAAGAGTCGGTTCCATAAGATAATTATGAAAATTATGCAGAGAATGAACCAATTGGCGAAGTGACGATGGGTTCATTCTCTTTTTTTGTCTGGAATTGGGGGTGGATTATTTTAACAGCACTTGGCTGGAGTTTCAGCAGAAGGAATTTTTTGATTTACAAGAGGGGGACGAAGATCGTCCTTAAATAACATAACTATTATGCTGTAGATAATAAAGTAAATATTAGTAGGATCAGTTTTGTTGAGTAACTATCTTTTCCCCTGGCTTGCGCGTTGCTGTGGGCGAATTGGTAGAAGGGGGCGAGGGGGACAAGGTTTGTTGACTGAGACACTGAACTGTGTCTAAATCTGCGAAGGATATAGAGGGGGAGCTAATTGAAACGATTAAACATGTCTTTTAAAGAGATTCCTGTAGGCGCAAGAGTTGCCATTTATGGTACAGGCGCGCGCGGTCGTAACTACCATAAAATTATGTCTGTTTGTCGTCCTGATATTGTAATTGTTTGCTTTTTGGATAGTTTTAAAGAGGATAACAATTCATATCCTCCCATATTGAATATATCCAATGTCAATCCTGAGAGACTTGATGTTGAGTTCATATTCATTTGCTCTGATTTTTATTTTGAAATAATGGTTCGAGTCCGTGAGTCTGCCTTTGCTTCCTATAGTTCTATTGAAATATATCTGGCCGATTGGTTCGTAGATAGTCTGTCGGCAGATGAACTTGAGATGTGCGAACCGATGTATAAAAAGCTTTTTGATAAATTTTCAAACGAACCATTTATTTATGATGCTTTGGGAAGATTGAAAAGACAGCAAAATGATTTAGAAGCATCATTATATTTTTATGAAACAGCTATAAAGAAGTTTCCGAACGATATATTGAGTAATGTAGGTTATGCTAAGGCATTGCTTGATATGAACAGATATGAAGAATCAGAAGAAATGTATAGGTCAATTGTCACACGATTTTCAGACAGCCTTGCTGGGTATTTAGGGTGCGCTTCTATTTTGCGTGTAATGAATCGATATGCGGAGTCAGAAGAGGTGTGGAGGTCTGTTATTACACGATTTCCAGATAATCCTGTCGGGTATGTGGGATGCGCTGATGCTTTGCTGGCAATGAATCGGTATGAAGAATCAGAAGAAATGTATAAGTCTGTTGTCACACGATTTTCAGATAACCCTGCTGGGTATTTAGGATATTCTGGTGCTTTGTTTGTAATGAATCGGCATGAAGAATCAGAAGGGATGTATCGGTCTGTTATTACGCAATTTCCAGAGGATCCTGCCGGCTACCTGGGGCTTGCGAACGTTTTGGCTGAAACAAAAAAATATACAGAAGTCGAGAATATTTTATTGTCAGCAAAGAAAGTGGCTCCTAGTCATTTAAAAATATTACTCGCTCTCAAATATGCGTATATTGCACAAGAAAAATATTCTGAAGCACGGGAGGTGCTTTTAGAAATCAAACATGCGCATAAAAACTCAAATAAAAGAACATTGAACGATCCGAAAAGGTTGCTGTTTGAACATATTCCAAAGTGTGGCGGGACGACAGTCGGTAACTATTTAAATCAAATTTATAGCTACAGTGAAATATATTCCCAGGTTATTGTGTATCCATGGGGGCAAAAAGTCGACAGTTTTTATTCATTCCTGAGTGATGATGAAAAATTATACTATAGTCTTATTATCGGTTTTGATAGCGTGCATTTCCCGGAAGATAGTCATGGGATGCTGAAAGTTACCGTATTAAGGGATCCTGTAGACCGTGCTATATCTTCTTATTATTATGCATTGCAGCAGCAATGGATTTCTCGGGATGTCACTCTGCGCAAATTTATACAAGATCTTTTTGCGCCTGGGGATGTTGATCGGTTGCCGTTCTCTCGCTACAGTTGTAATGTTTTTCAGCATACCCGTCCTTATATACAGCATTTTAGCACGGACACAGACAGGATGTTGCTATCGGGAGAAGACTTGGTCTGGAAATGCTGCTCATATATCGAAAGATTCGATCTCGTTGGCGTGACAGAAAAGATGGATGCTTTTCTTGAAAAATTACAAAACATGGCAAATTTGCCAATCCCCTATAGTGGATTCAAAAGAAATGTAACGACTAAAAGGAAGAAGATGAGTGAGATTGACCAAAACACCGTTGATTTTATCAAAGACTATTTAAAGTTGGATATTGCTATATACGAATTTGTGAAGATGCAGTGGGCGCGGCAAGAGAAGACGGGTTAGCCGTTACCGGCTCAGGGGCAGGTGGACGGTAACCACCGTGCCGTCCGCCTCCGAGGTCTCCCACGCAATTTTCCCGCCGTGCGCCTCGGCAGCGAGTCGCGCCGAGTAGGCCCCGAGACCCGTGCCGTTGGCTTTGGCGAAGGTGGCGTATTTTTCAAGGAATCTTTGGCGGATTGCCACGGGTATGGCCTGTCGGTTGTGAATCCGGATGATGGCCTCGGCCGCCGTCGTGCTTAGGTCGACGGTGACGACGCTGGTCTCGGAGTCAGGAGGCGCTGCTTCCAGGGCGTTGCGCACCAGGTTGGAAAGCATGGAGTAGCACAGACTTCGATCGGCGGGGACCAGGAAGGTATCCGTCGCGGTTGCCTGTCTGTCACCCAGAGTGAGGTGCAGCAGGGAGTCGGTCTCGCGCAAGGAGTTTGTGTCATGCCCGATCTGGCGGAGCAGGGCGAGCAGGTCGGTGTCTTCGATGCGAAGCTCATAGGTGCCCATCTCGATCTTGCGCAGGTCGAGGGAACGGTTGGCCATATCAATGATGCTGTAGCAGCTGTCCTTGATCATTCCGGCAACGGGAAAGAGCTCCTCCGGCAGGTCCGGGATTGTTTGCATATAGTCGCAAAAGTTGATGATCCCGGACAGCGGCGACCTGATGTCGTGTCGGCTGATATGTTCCATTTCCTCGCGAAGGGCCTGGTTCTCCAACAGTATCTCGTTTTGCCTCTTGAGCTCCTGATTCGCCGCGTCCAGGTCGGCGGTGCGTTCCTCCACGCGCCGCTCGAGGATGACGTTGGACTGGGTCAGCGCGGCGGTAAGGTGTTTTCTCTGGCGATACAACCTGAAGAGGTAGACCAGAAGCGCGGTCTCCGCGAGCACGAGCGAGGCAACCGCGATGATCCGAAAGCGGTAGCGCGCCCAAAATGAGGCTTCGTCGAATTGGATTGCCGCATCTCGGGGGAGCGACGAGGCCGGTATGGCCCATTTGTCCAGGGCGCGTTTGTCGAAGGCCAGGGTGTAGAGTTCCTGGCCCATGGGCGGCCGGGTGGTTGGCTGGAGCAGCTTCAGGGCCTCCGCCACGGCGGCCAGGGCGACCTTCTCGCCGCTCAGCAGATATCCTCCGATGATGCCGGTGCCCATGAGTTGCTCGTGGAACCCGTAGAAAGGCGCTGGAGACAGGGCGGCCAGCCTGGCGGCCACGTCTCTGGAGACCAGGGGGGTGCCCATCCTGTCTTTGAGCATCACCGTATAAAAGACGATGCTGTCCCGTGGAAGCTGCGGGATGCGGGCTGCCAGTTCGTCCACTGTCAGGCCGTCGAGAACTTCGATCGGAAGACCGGGCCTGAGGGCGGCGACACGGGCGGTGATGAGGCCAACATAGTTTTGGCTGGTCAGGCCGCCGTCCCCGATGATCGTGATCCGCTTGGCTCCAGGCCTCTGGCGGAGGGCCAGGGCGACCGTTTCCTCGACCCTGGGGCTGTGCGACAAGACTGAGTGGCGGACAGCCTCGAGGCCTGTCATCTGCATATTGGCGGCGACAGCGACATACGGGATGTCGCCGAAGATGGTCTTGCCGTGCTTGTTGATGAACCGGGCCGCGATCAGGGATTCGACAATGGCCGCATCCAGCCGTGTGTCCCGGTATTTTTCGCGCAGGTAGTTGCTGAAGGCCTCGCCTTGAAAGAATGACGAGAAGCGCCTGACGTCGACGTACTCGATAAAAAATTCGATTTGCCGCCCGGAGAGAGCCTGGGCTTTCCCCAGTCCGCGGATGAACGACTGCGCCCAGGGCAGGGTCTGATCGTAGGAGATGAGTACGCCGATCCGCAAGGGGGCTGGTTTGCAGGGCGCCTCGTGGCCCAAGAGGACGAAGGCGAGCGTGAAAAAGAGGGCAAGGGCAACGCCCTGTATTGGATTTCTCGCCATTTCGGATTCACCTCATCGCTTCGGGGCTCATGGCGCGGACCTGAGGTTCTTGGTAGATGAGTCGAAACGGGGAGGCAAGAACGAATCTTTGGCTCGAAAAAGACAGCGCTGGGCACGAAAGCTTTTTATAGTATCCAGATAGATAAACCCTATGTCGCTCACGGACAGGGATTTCGCCTTAGGGCGCTCTCTCTTTTGACGCTCTCCGTGGCGCTGCTACGGTCTCCCTGAAGTTCGACCGGGCTGTATTTTGCGCCGAGAGCCGGTACTTGATGCGCAGTCGTCTGCACATTGCGGCGCGCCTCGCCACGGCTTTATTTTTCGGATCATTTCGCTTGCGTACCTCGACCCCAAGGCGTTTCGCGCCAACGTAGGGGGAGGTGGCGTAAAAGTGATCGGGGGTGATTACGGATAAATCGGATCCGCCAACGATGCCAACAGGCATGGCCCGCTGCACAACAAAAAGGGTTAGGACCACCTCACTGAACTCTGCTGCATCAGATTCGAAAGACGAGGGGAGTTCGGAATGACGGCAAGGGCGTTCATGGACGACATCCGATCCGGAACGGCGGGGTTTGGGGAGGTCCTTGTCGGCGTTTCAAAATTCCCGGCGACACGGCCTTACTTGTCTTCGAGCAACTGTTCGACCTGATGCATCTTCCCCTGGGCGAGCGCTTCCGGCACGAGCACGAGGCCGCAACGCGGACAGCCCAGCAGCTCGACCTGAAAAAGCCCGTCCATGTACTGCATGGTGACCTCCTGGTAGACAAGTTCGCCGTCGCAGGCGGCGCATGTCCAGCCCGTCACCTCGGCTTCGGGCACTCGAACGGCGCCCATGCCGCCCCCTCCCATGATCTGGAACCGATGGCTCCAGGTGTTGTGCACGAGGTAGCCCGCGGTGGTGAGCTCGTATTCGACCCAGTAGGTCACGACCGCCGGCTGAAACGCAGCCAGGAAATGGTTGGTTTCAGCCTGGACGAAGCGCCGGCCGGTTTCCTCCACATGCGCAAGCACCTTCTGGATGTCCGAAACAAGGATGCGCCGGGCTTCCATACGGCGTGCGGCCTCCGCAGTGCAGGTCACGGGCACGGTCTCGAAGCGCGCCTTGTCCGCGGCCGTCGGCTCCCGCCAAACCTCGGCCAGAAGGCGCTCCCGCAAGTGTGCCCGATTCTCCCGACGCCGGGAATAGCCGACAGCCGGCCGGGCCGCCGGATCGACCTCTCGGGGGAAAAGGAGATCGAGCAGGTGCAGGGAGCGTTTGCCGGACTTGGCCAACATGTTCCGGCACATGGCGCAGTAGGTGACGAAATCCTCGCTGGCCGCCTCGGCCCGGTGTCTGGCCGCTCGGGCCCCGAGTTCCGGATTGGCCTCCACCAGGAGGCCGCCGTAGCCGCAGCATTCGGTGGTGCGCCCCGAAAGCGCCGGCTCGACCGGGGTCACGCCGCAATTGCGCAGCAGGATACGCACATCCTGCCTGAGTGCCTCGTCGTGGCGGGCGGCGCAGGGATCGTTCACGGCAAGTCTGACGTCCAAGGCCGCCACCGCTCCCCGGGGTGGTCCTATGGTGCGCAGCAAGGACCAGTAGGAGGAAAGCGACGCCTCGGGCAGCCCCTCGGCCAGGGTGGCCCGGCAGGTCGGGCAGGCCACGATCAGGCCGGGTCGGCCAAGAGCCCGCCACTGCTCGCCCAAAGCGGCCATGGCCTCTTGAAATACGGTCTCCCGCCCGGACCACCGGGCTGGCGCCCCGCAGCAGGACAGCAAAAGCCCCACGTCCCCAAGCCGGCGGCGCAGGTCCGCATAGGCCGCGGCCACGCCGCCCGGATCGCAGGCGGTAAGCTGGCAACCTGGGAAAAAGAGATAACGGCTCGCTGTGGTACCCGGAGCATGCCGGGCCAGGGCGCAACGGTCGCTATTGGCAAAGGCCATGTCGCGCAGGGCGAATTCATGGGCCGAGGGCGGCATCCGGTTCTGGCCCACCATGCCCCGGCGTGCGTCCAGGCAAACGGTGGCCATGGAGAACCGGCCCGGACACAGCTCCTCGCACAGGCCGCAGAGCATGCACGAGTTGATCATGGTGTTGGCTTGGCGGATGCCCACCACGTTGGAGCTGTTGTTGTAGATCTGCCGGGCATAGGCCTTGGGATACGATTTGTAGTGTTCCAAGAACACGCAGTGTTTCACACAGGTCAGGCACTGGCAGTCGAGGCACCGGCCGGCCTCGGCGGCGGCCGTCTCCTCGGTGAAGCCGGTGCCCGGAGCGATGGCCGGGACAGGCGCCGCCGCGGTCAGGTCCGTGACCAGGCGAGTCCGGTAGGGCCCTTCGCCCTCCCGGGCCGTGTTTAAAGAGACACCTTGCAGAAACCGCTCCAGGGAAACCGCCACGCGACGCCCGATGGCCGCCCGCAGGGCAAAGGACGGCTCACCGGGCCGGTTGGCAAAAAGGCCGGTGCGCGCCGTGGCACAGGTGACGGCATCCGGTTCGCCGAGTCCGGCCAGGAGCTCGGGCGCGGCATCGGCGTCCACGAACACGGCCTTGGCGTCGGCCAAAAGCGTCTCGATCAGGCCCGGTCCCAGGGCCGGGGTCGGGGCTGGGACCACGCCCAGGCGCTTCAGGTTTTCCAACTCGGCGTCGATGACATCGGTCGGTACCGTTTCCGGGATGCCGGCCAGGGCGGTACGATAGAGCGTCACCTCGAATCCTCGGCGGGCAAGCTCCCAGGCCGTGCACAGGCCGCTTACCCCGGAGCCGAGCACGGTCACCTCCCAATGCCGCGAGGGGAGCGGCCGTGGCGGTCCGATCGGCCGGGCGACCCTCGCGCAATACCGCTCCAGTTCCCCCATGGCGATGGCGCCACCGAGATCCCGCCGCAGGCATTCCTTTTGGCAGGGCGCGTCGCAGCACCGCGCCACCAAGCCGGGCAGGGGCAAGGTCCGCACCGCCAGGCTCCAGGCCTTGTCCCATTGCCGTTTGGCCAAGTGGGTGCAAAAGGCGCGGGCGTCCAGGTGCATCGGGCAGGCCGCCGTGCATTGGGGCGCCGCCTCCTGGGTGCAGCGTTCTTCCCAGGCGGTAAGTTCCTTCACATTCATGCTCGCATCTCCAGAGCGTAACAACTGTCCGCGGCGCGAGAACATCGGTTTTCCACGTCACGGTCTGGCGCCTTTGGGGTTCCCAAGGGGCAAAGCCCTTTTTCCACCGGAGGCTTCCTCTTTCCCCCTTGCGGGCCTCAGTTTTTTTCCTCCGCGGTCACCTGCCGGATGATCGACGCCGTCGAAACCGAACTCGCCTCGTCGCACCCCTTTCACGAGGCCGGTCGCTTAGACGTCCAAGGACTTTTTCAATTTTCGATAGATTGTTGCTCGACTAATACCGAGTGTTTTAGCTGTTTTTGAAACGTTATTGTTGCATTTTGTAAGTGCCATGGAAATGGTACTCAGCTCAATATCTTTTAGAGTGTCTATATTTGTTGCATGTTCATGAATATTTTTTAAATACTCTGGTAAATTATCTATGGTTACTGTCTGATTTTTTGCCAGAGTTAGAATATTAATTATCACATTTTCTAGCTCACGCACATTGCCAGGCCAGTCATAGGCCTGAAAAATAGATTTCACTCGCGACGAAAATGATATTTCATGTATTGGATTATGTTTGCGAATAAGGTGCTTAACGAGTGTAAGCGTGTCATCCTTGCGTTCACGCAAAGGCGGAATAAAGAGATTCATGACGGCTAACCGATAGAATAGGTCGAGCCGGAAACGCTCTGCTTCGATTTCCTTTGGCAGCACTTTATTGGTGGCGGCGATGACCCGGATGTCAAGAGGAATAGGGGAAGCGCCACCGACGCGGACAATGCTTTTCTCCTGCAAGACGCGCAGGAGATTGGCCTGGGCGTCGAGGGGCATGTCTCCGATTTCGTCAAGAAAAATGGTGCCTCCGTTGCCCAACTCGAATTTGCCAGCTTTGCCGCCATGTTTGGCGCCGGTGAATGTCCCCTCTTCATAGCCGAAGAGTTCGCTCTGGATGAGTTCTGGGGGCAGGGCCGCGCAATTGACTGCAATAAAGGGAGCATTGCGGCGGATGCTCGCATTGTGGATGGCTTGGGCCAGGATCTCCTTCCCCGTGCCGCTTTCACCCTGAATGAGGACGTTTACGTCCGTGGCCGCGATCCTCTTTGCGCTGCGGATCAAGATGTCCATCTGTTCGCTGGCATATACGAAGTCATCGAACGTATAATGGGCGCTGTTTTGAATGGATTTCGGCTTTTTGTTGTCCTTGAGGGTGCAAACAACGCCGAAGGGTTCCATGTATTCGTTCTTCAGCGGATTGAGGTAGGCTTTGATGCCGACTAATCCGGATTTAGCTGTGAACTGCAGCTCTTTTCTCTGCCGGCCTCGGATCAGGTCTTGCCTAATAATGTCGTAATTTGAAAATATAGATTTTGCTTCTATGCCGACAAGCTGTTTTATCGATGTCCCCAGCAATTTTTCCGCATTCGTGTTAATGTGGGAAATTTTGTCGTTCTGGTCGAAAAAGATCAAAGCTTCTGGCAGACTATTCACCACCATCTTGAAGTAATAGTAGGATTTTCTGAAATCGTCGTGCAAGATCCGGTAGTTGTACTCGGCCTGAATGGAACTGGCGGTTATTGTGACCAGATTGAGCAGGGAGGCCGGGTGCAGATCCCTGTTCTGGGTGGATAGGTCGAGAGTTCCGATCAGCGCGCCGTGACTGTCGAAAAGCGGCGCGGCCGAACAGCACCATGTATGGTAGAGTTGGCAATAATGCTCCTGCATGAAGACCTGCACCGGAACCTTTTGGGCCAGACAGATGCCGGGCGAGGTCGTGCCGATCATTGTTTCCAGGCAACTGCCTCCGGCAACGTTGTTGAGCGACTCCAAAATGCTATACATTTTCTTGTCGCCAAAGACACTTAGGAAGGTACCATCTGCAGCAGCCAGCATAACAATGTAGCCATTTCCCCTTACTAGCTCGTAGAGTCGTTGCATATTCGGAAGTGCTGCTTCCAATAGTGTCCGATTATTGTCAATAATCAAATAATCTTCATTGATATTTTCATTTTTGCTCGAGTATATATTGACTTTATTTGAAAGGCAAAACTGCCAAGACTGGGCTATCTCTTTGCGGAGCAACGCCCTGTCAATCATGTTTCCAGAAGCGAGCTTGTCCCAGGCCTTTTCAATAACGGCTGGTTTGGACTTTTGAACGGCTTGATTTGTTCGATCAATATTCATATCTTCACCATAAAGTCAGAACTACATGGTCTTTTCCGCAAACTCGACTGACCAGACTATAATGGTTATGTCTGCCTTCTTCGAAGAGTGTTCGCATATGATTGTCTGCACCGTTTTCCATGGAAAGAAGAAATGTCGACTTTATAAATCAAATACACAAATTTATAGCCTATGCAATCCAAAATCATGGGACTGCTCATATTTCTAGAATATAACTCTCCTGCTGCGCGGTAAAGTCGTCAGACGTATTTATCCTGTACAATTTTATCAACATCTCCGCAGGGCACCCTGTAAGAGGGCCGCCTGTTGGCAACCCTCTTACTCTTTGAGGGATATGGTGAACGGCCGTGACGCGGAATGGGGGACAAACTGCTTCCTGTTCCGGACGCGTTCGGCTTTGCTGTTTAGCTGATTTTTAAAATACCCTTAATCACCTTGCCGTGATGGAGATCCTCGATGGCTTCATTTATTTTTTCAAAATCATAGAAGGTTACCAGCCTGTCTATGGGAAATTTCCCCTTGAGAAACTGGCCGACCAGTTGGGGCAGAAAAATTTGTCCCACGGAGTTTCCCTCCACGACGCCCATGAAGTGCTTGCCCACTGTCATGAGATTCATAAGGTTTAAGCTGATTTCTGTATCCAGAGACGACATGCCGACAGTCGCGCAACGGCCCATATGGGTCAGGGCTTCCACCCCCTGGCGAAGGAGCGCCGGAATGCCCGTACTGTCGAAAATGTGCTGGATGCCCATGGGGCCGACGATGTCGCGGATGGCTTGGGAGATGTTTGGGGTTTCCTTGGAATTGATAATGTGCGTGGCGCCAAGTTCCTGGGCCAGCTTCAGCTTTTCCGGCACGATATCCACCGCGATGATTTTGCCTGCACCGATGAGGTTGGCAGCCATAATGCCGCACAAACCGACGCTGCCGATGCCGAAAACTGCCACATCTTCACCCATGCCGACTTTCAGGGCGTTGATGACAGCCCCAGCGCCGGTGTTGAAGCCGCAGCCCAAGGGACCGAAATATTCGAGTCCCTTGTCCGACTCGAGTTTCACCAGATTCCGCGTGGTGGCCATGGCATACGTAGCAAAGGAAGACTGGCCAAAAAAGTTGCCCCAGATGATTTCTTGCCCCTTGCGAAGGGGCGAGGTGCCGTCGAGGCGTTTGCAGCCAAAGGACAACGGCGTGACCAATTCGCAATATGTGGGATATCCTGAGCGGCAAAACTTGCACTGGCCGCAGGAATCATAGCACATGATAACCGGGTCGCCTTCTTTGAATCCGCGTACGGACTTGCCCATCTTGGCGACATAGCCGGAGCCCTCATGGCCTAAGACCACGGGCAGCGGGGTCGGGAAGACTTGGTTTTGAATGCTGATATCCGTATGGCACACACCGACATGGCTCACTTTAACCATGACCTCGTCGTCACGAGGATCTTCCATTTCCACGTCTTCAATGACCAGGGGAGCGCCTTTCTCACGTAACACTGCGGCTCTAATATGCACTTTATCCTCCGGGATACGGTTTGGGCACGTCGGCAGGAAGGAGATGTCGGCGTGTCTGGTTAAGAACTTGTTATGTGTCCGCAACACCAGTCAGTTCGTCTGCATGCCTGTGCGTTCGCTCGTCGTGGATACAGGAGCGGTGGCTTTCAGCAAGGGCTGCCCCATCCAGAGTACGGGTCTGCCTCTTTCAATTTCAAGAATCTGGGCCACGCCGATCCAAAACGCCAAAGGGCAGACGAAAGCCATGGAACAGGTGCCGATGTTGACGAGGGCTGGCAACTTGAAGATGAACCCGATTCCCGTAGGAGTGAAGAAGAGAGCATTGGCCAGGTAGAGCGCAAAAACGGTCAGAGGTGCACGAATGGCAATGGGAAGAAACATAAACATGAGAAATCCCATGACCATCATGATATAGCCGTCAATGGAACTGGAATCCAGGGGCATGAGCCCGTGAATTTTTAAAAGCGTTTCCCCGCAGCCCATGGCCATGAAGCAACAGAACGCCAAGGAGACAGTGCCGCTGAGAAGAGCGCCATTGCGCAATTCGATCGCTCCGCAAATCAATTGAATAATGGCTATGATTGCTCCGACGGGAACAAGGATACCCGCATACTGTTCCGCCACGGCCCCGGCTGACAAGGGCAGGACGACGCTGACGTAGAAGGCAAGCGTGATGAGGGCCGTTGGTCCTGCAGGAGAAAAAGGCGCTTGTTGTCCAACGGTAGCATCTTTGGTTGGCATAAGACCTCCAAAATCAAAAAGTTTGTGTCGCTTGGCAATGCACGTCTACTTTTCTTTTGAACTTAAGAAATACATTCCTCAAACAGCTTGCCTGAAATTGTTTAATCCGATGTGTCTTGCCTTGAACCGATCGCGGGCGACGATATCTTATATTGTATGAAAACCTCCTGATGACTCATTTTCAGTCCCCACCCCACTGCTTCTGGCACCCGTTCCCGCGCATGCGGTCTTTCAGGCTCTCGCGCGGTGGCTCCTGACGTTGTAAGCAAGGTCCTGTGGGGCTTTCCCATGGCGCAGGGAGCGATTGCCGCGCGCCATGGAACGGTTGCCCCTTTTGGAATTTCAAGGCGCAAAGCTCGTCGGCAGCCGGCGCTTCCTACCCTCTGTTGCAGCGGATCAATTTTTCTCTTGTGCGGTGACCACCGGATGCGCGCGGAGGTAGTCGAGGCGTTCGTACATGTTGCTGCCGAGGTAGTACTTGGGCGGCGGCAGGATCTTGCCGCCCTTGTCCAGGGCCTTAAGCCCCTTCAGGACCTTGTCCGGCGACAGCGGCAGCTCGAAAATGCGCACGCCCGTGGCGTTGGCGATGGCGTTGGCGATGGCGACGTGGCCCGAGGTCAATGGCAACTCGGCGCAGCCCGCGGATCCGAAGGGTCCGGTGGGGCGCGGGGTTTCGGTGTACTCCAGCTCGATGTCGTCGGGGATGTCCATGATATAGGGGAAGCCCTGCGCCTTGAGGGTGACGTCCTTGGCAGGATCGACGAAGTTTTCGGTCAAGGCCAAACCGATGCACTGCGCGATGCCGCCGTACATCTGGCCGTCCACGGCGAGCTTGTTGCCGATGGGCCCGAAATCGGCATGCAGCGTCATCTTGACGACCTTGGTCTTGCCCGTTTGGGTGTCCACTTCGACCTCAGCCATGAAAAGGCCATAGGTATGGGTCGGGTTGGGGTTCCCCTGCATGGTATTGAAGTCGCAGGGCGTGGAGTAGCCTACCGTGCTTGCCTTGCCGGTGTAGCGGATCGGAATGTCCGCCTGCTTCATCTCCGCGAAGGTCCGGTAGGCTCCGTCGGGCTTACGCATGGCGTCCATGAGCTGATTGGCGCCGTCGATGATGGCCTTGCCGCCCATGTAGTGCGAGCGGCTGCCGGCGGCCGCTCCGTAGTAACCGTGCAGCGCCGTGTCGTTCAGGACGAGATGGATCTGGTCGGGTGTAAGCCCCAGCGGCCGCAACGCCTCGTGGGTGAGGGCCAACGCCCCGGCGTCGGCGCCTTGGCCCATGTCGTGCCAGCCGCAAAAGAGGGTGACCGTGTTGTCGGGATTCAGCTCGAGGATGATCTCGCAGGCGTCGTTGGCGCAAAGCGAGCAGTCGTACATGCCGAGGGCCAAGCCGACACCGCGTTTTTTCTCCGGCGTGGATTCCTTTTGGGCCAGTTCCAGGGCGGCTTGATATTTCGGGCGCATCATCTCGATGAGCTTGGGGAAGGGATGGACGTCCATGGTGCAGCCAGACGTCATGGTCGTGCCTGGCCAGTAGGTGTTCTGGTAGCGGAACTCCAACGGATCCATGCCGAGTTTTTCCGCCATCATGTCCGCGAGCTGCTCGGTGGCGAACAAGGCCTGGGGAGAACCGAAGGCCCGGAAGGCTGTGCCGAAGGCGTGGTTGGTGGTGCAAACGCGCCCCACGCCGCGGACATTGGGGAAATAGAGCCCCGCCCCGCACCAGCGGAAGCCTTTTTCGATGAGCGGGTCCGAGGTGCCGTCATGGTAGGCGCCGTGGTCGAACAGGAAGTCGTACTCCATGGCGGTGAGTTTGCCTTTTTCGTCCGCGGCCAGGCGCACGTTGAAATAGCTCGTGGAGCGCTTGCCCGTGAAAAAAGACTGCTCGGCATAATTGAAATGCAAGCACACGGGATGCTCCAGAATAAGGCAGCAGGCCAGGAGCATGGCTTCCAGGTGCGTACTCATGGTGCAGCCGAAGCTGCCGCCCACGGGATTGTCGATGACGCGGACTTTTTCGGGGGCGACACCCACGGCCTCGGCGACCATGAGCGGCACGGAGTGCAGGAACTGGCTCTTGCTCTGAACCGTGAGGCGACCTTCCTCGTCGATATAGGCTAGGCCCACCATGGGCTCGAGGACGAGGTGCGGCTGACGCGTGGTGTGAAAGCTCCCTTCCACCACATAGGGCGCGGTCTCGAAGAGGGGCTTGGTCTCTTCGCCTTTGATGCAGGCCATGTCACAGAACATATTGGGTGTACCGGGGTGGATCTCCATGGCGTCCTCGGCTACGGCGGTCAGACCGTTCATGTACGCCGGCAGTTCTTCCAGCTCTACCTCCACCTTGTCTGCGGCGGCCCGGGCCTCCTTTTCGGTACGGGCGGCCACCACGGCCAGGACGTCTCCGTATTGGAACACTTTTTCGTCATTGATGATGCAGCGCTCGAAACCGTCGCCCTTGTTGGTCGGGTAGGAGCACAAGCCGTTGATGCGATTGGTGCCCTTGATGTCCTTGGCCGTAATGACCCTGACCACGCCGGGCATTTTTTCCGCTTCCGACGTATCGATGGAAAGAATCCTGGCATGGGAGACGCGGGCGTGGACTTGGGCGAGATGCCAGACATTAAAGGCCAGTTTGTGGTTGATGTCGTCGCCATAATCGCAAAGCCCGGTGACCTTGGCCAAGGCCGTGGGCTTGGGCGCGTAGGTGTTGTAAATGCGCTGGTCGGCCGGCATCTTGAAAGACAGGTCGTCCATGGTCTTTTCGCCGCGCACCACCGTGGCCGCGTCCATGACGGCATCGACGAGCTGCTTGTAGCCCGTGCAGCGGCAGGCGTTTTTGTGCTTCTGGAACCACTCCCGTACCTGTTCCCGGGTCGGGTTGGGATTTTCGTCCAACAGGCCTTTGGCCGAGACGATAAATCCCGGCGAGCAGATGCCGCACTGGACCCCGCCGTGCACTATCCAGGACAGTTGTAAGGGGTGCAGTCGCTCGGGTGTGCCGACGCCCTCGATGGTGACTATCTTGCTGAATTCAGGAATATTTTTCATCTTGCGCGTGCAAGAGCGGACGACCTTGCCGTCGAGCAGTACGGAGCAGATGCCGCATTGGCCGATGCCGCAACCGACCTTGGTGCCCGTAAGCCCCAGAGCTCGCAAGGTGTTGGCCAGGGACTCTTCGGGGTCGGCCACCAACAGCTTGTCTACCCCGTTGATGTTGAGGAGCATTTTTCGTGGCATATGGAAGACCTCCATTGCATATCCATGCAATCTGTTACTGTTAAAACTTTTTCGTCAGCGTCAGGGCGCAAAGACTCCCTTGTGAATTATTCTTGTTTGAAAACTCCTTTAAAAACCGCATCGCGACCGATGCATCGTAATCTGGTATGGCAAAATCAACTTCAGGGCCGATCGCATAGGCTTCTGTCCGGTCTTTCGTCGCGTAGCTGCCTGTGTCGTCAGTGGTTTGCCATGAACAGTATCCTGCGGCGCCAATCGTCGTAATTTTGTTGATAGTTTTCCCGATACCCCATTCAAAGTGAAAGTCATTGCCATTTGTAATATTTGTTTCATTTTGTTCCGTATTGACTTCATAACGAGAGAGGATTGAAGCGCTCCATGTTTTTTCGGTATCGAAATATACGGTAGCCCCGGCCGTAAACATTACGGTAAAAAATCCCTTTCCAGGACTCGCCACATTGTTCTGGCTATAGTAACCTGTCGGTATATAAAGACCAGTTGCAACAACGGCATCATACCAGTCCCCATGCCAGCTCAAAACAAAAGGCTCGAGCATAATATCGCCAAGGCCAAACATGCTGTCATTTACACGGGGAGACGATTGCTCGGTTTTGTAGGAATTTTCTGTATATACAAGTGGGATCACGGTATCGAACAACAAGTTGCCGCCGAACACCGAAATGTCTGATGAATATATTAAACGGGTGGCTTGACAAAAAACATTTAGCCTGAAGTCGTTATTTATAATCTTCCCATTTTTATTTCTTTGGTCTGGGGCAGTGTAATAAGTTGAATACTCCCGGACATAAAATCCTTTTGTTGGAAGCGTTGCGGCTTTTATTCCTTCTCCGCCACTGACATAATGTCCGGAACTTGCGTAAGTCGTTCTGGTCAGCATCAATGTCATGATAAAGAAAAGTAAACATGCCCATTTCATCATTTCTTCTCCCTTTGGCATCATGATTTGTACTCCATGGATCGCTTGCTGTTGCAGTTTGTATCTTTGCTTTTCTTTGGCTTAGCAAACGGCATGCCCACATTCTATGCATATTTTAGCATAAAATGTGCGGTTATGTAGCAAGTATAAGATCAAATACTATTTATATTAATAAGTTGAGTCTGCTGGAATTGGACGTGCTCGAGCGATAAGTTGTATGGAAGAGCGGTGGGGCACTGACAATGATCAGATGATTATGGGCGCATTGTGGCCGCTCATGGCCGACGATACGTTCCTTTGCATCTCAAGGTGTCGTATTGTGCGACACTCGCGCCGATTAACCCTCGAAATTGTGGGTTGGCTTGTCGCAATCTGCGACACAATTCCTAAAAAAATAGTGCACATTTTCTAAATTTTTTATGGTATATTAATGAATTACGCTTTTCCTTCGGGAGCGCCGCATCACAAGCAGGATGTTGCTTTCTGAAACAATTCGATCACCGACGCCGTCATCGACAAGGCCAAGGAATGGCAAAACCGGCCACTGGAGCCGATTTACGCCATTGTGTTCATGGATGCGCTGTTCCTCAAGCTCCGGGTGGATGGCCGGGTCAAAAACGTTGCGGCCTATCTGATGGTCGGCATCGACCTGGAGGGACGAAAGGAGTGTCTCGGCATCTGGCTTGGCCAAAGCGAATCTGCCAAGTACTGGCTCGGCGTGCTCAATGAGTTCAAAAACCGGGGCGTGAACGACGTGCTGATCTTCGCTGTAGACGGACTGACCGGCTTCCCAGAAGCCATCAGGGCCGTGTATCCCCAGTCTGAGATTCAGCGCTGCCTGGTTCGGGGCTGTCCACCCTTTGCTTCGACGGCCAGTACTTCTTCGACATCGACCAGCCGGTCTATCCCAACGTGGACGGCACGGGCGAGGCCGCCACGATCGCCAATATCGCCGACGGCGTTGATACGACCTGGTATCTGCTGGACACCTCCCGCGTGCTCAATCCTGTCCCCGGCGTGTTCCATTGCGGTGTGGACCCGAGGAAAAAGGTCCACCTCACAGGGAAGCCCGTGGCCCTGGTCAAGGACCTGCTGGCGGTGGCCGCTACGGGGGCAAACGTGCTCGACCCGTTCCTCGGTGGCGGCACCACCGCCCTGGCGTGCGTGGAGACCGGCAGACGCTTTATCGGGGTGGAACTTTCGCCCGAATATGCAGCCCTGGCCGCCGAGCGCATCCACGTTGTCGAGGCCGTGTTAAAGTAGATTCCAACCGCAAGGCGGCGTGCCAAACCGCGCGCAAATCAGTGCCAAATCGCGCGCCGCCTTACAGTAGCGCCCGCAATTCTGCTGTGGCTGGCCCGGCAAGACGATGGTGCAATTTTGCACGATCCTTTCATGGTGAACCGGCAAACGATATCACCCGCTAGTTTTTTCAGGAAAGAATGAGAAGGGAGCAGGAGAGGTCGAAGCCCGGGAAGGGGCTTGGGATGGGCTTTTCGGGGCGCGCCAGGCGCAAAGGGAGTTTGAGAATTTTTGCCGCTTTTGCCGGTTTTCTTCAGGATAGACTGCCACACGCAGCCGCCCGGCGGCAATCAGTTGGCGAACCGTCCGGGGCATCGTGCCTGGCGGCACGTCCAGTTGAAGCCGCAGGACCGGGCGATAATAGCGGAAGATGATACGCTTGATGCGCTCGCGGGTTTCCCGGCGCGTGTACTCATCGAAAAGAAGCTCGATTTCGCCATCGGGCTTCAAGTTGACGGTGACGCTTTTCGACCGCAACCACGCCAGCGGGTCAAACAGCTTGGGCATGAAGACAGGATAGCGGGAGCGGGCCGGGAAGGGAACGGGGATATTGCCACCGGCTGTGCCCGCCCACGCGCCCCAGGAAGCGACGAGAGCGGGCCGGGCCGACCTTTGGGCCATGGCGCGGGCGGGCTTGGCAAAAAAGGTTTCCCGTTCCTTCCCTGAAAAGTGGCAATGGAGTGGCAACAAAAATATGAAAAAAAAGAAAAAGGCACTTAAACTTTCGTCTAAGTGCCTGAATTTTCTGGAGCCAGCATGGAGACTCGAACTCCAGACCTGCTGATTACGAATCGCTAAATCAAATTTTCCCCGTGAAGCATAATTAAGCTAAAAATCATTGACTTAGCGCCATCTTGTGATTAGCTATTACTCACGGTGAAGGACCGTGAAAGACCCCATTTCATCGAAAATTGGGGGACAGGTGGGGGACAACCTAGAGTTGCTGATTTTGCCGGGGGACACAAATCGCCCCCCGCTGATTTAAATCAGTCGGTCGCCTGGGGGACAGAAAATGGCCTACCAATGGAAGACAACGAAGCACGAAGGCGTGCGCTACCGCGAACACCCAACGCGGAAGCATGGTGTGAAGGCCGACCAGTATTTCGCCATCCGCTACCGAGTGGACGGCAAGCGCCGAGAAGAGGCATTGGGGTGGGCCTCGCAGGGTTGGACCGCTGCCAAAGCCGCCCAAGCCCTTGCCAAGCTCCAAGAGGCCGCGAGATTGGGCAACGGCCCCGTGACCCTAGCCGAGGCCCGCCACGAAGCCGAGGCGAAGCGTCAAGCCGAGGAAGCGACACGAGAACAAGAGGCAAAGGACAACGTGACCTTCGCCCAAGCGTGGACTTCCTATCGGCCCATTTCCGAGGCGAACAAGCGGGCGAACACGAACCGGACAGAGGAGCAACTTTATAGGTTGTGGATCGAGCCGGAGATCGGCGCCAAGGCGTTGCGGAACATTTCGCCGCTAGACCTCGAACGGCTCAAAAAACGCATGACCGCCGCCGGCCGGTCAGCACGAACGATCCATTACGCCTTGGCCGTGGTCAGGCAAGTTTTCAATACCGCCCGCCGGCTTGACCTGTTTGGCGGGGAATCCCCCACCTCAAAAATCCGAAAGCCAAGCGAGGACAACCGGCGACTTCGCTTCCTCACCCATGAGGAGGCCGACGGGCTTCTGGCCGCGCTGGCGAAGCGTAGTCCCGATGTCCACGCCCAAGCACTTTTGGCATTGAATTGCGGCCTAAGGGCGGGGGAAATCTTCGGGCTTGAGTGGGGAGACGTGGACATGGAACGCGGTGTCATCACGATCCGCGGTACGTCGCGCAAGGCTGGTACGCGCACAAAAAGCGGGCTGTCTCGATCCGCCATCATGACGGCCGCCGTCAAGACCATGTTGGAAGCCCGTACTCGTGGCGGCCATCACGACCTAGTTTTCCCAGGGCGAGGCGGTAGACGCATTACACAAGTCAGCGACACATTTAATCGCGTTGTGGCGGAACTCGGATTCAATGAAGGCGTTGAAGATGACCGGCAACGAATTGTGTTTCATAGCTTGCGGCACACTTTTGCAAGCTGGCTTGTAGAGGGAGGAACGGACCTTTACACAGTCAAGGAATTGATGGGCCACCAGACACTTGCAATGACAGAACGCTACAGCCACCTTTCCCCTGACAAGCTACGCCGCGCCGTAAAGACACTGGAAACAGGGATTGAGCAGGCTGCCGAAAAGAAAGTTGTTTCTCTAAAGCAGTAGGTGAAGAACATGAATGAATACGACGCCGAAGACCTGGGTTTAGCTGAATCGTCAGAAGAACTTTTCCTGGAAGACGTTCTAAGATTTATCCAAGCTGACAAGAACATCTCTTCAAAAGACCTTGCACGTGCATTGCGTTCTGTCTACGTCCCGATTCACCGCGAGATTTTGGATTATGCCGCTGACCGTCTCGACGAATCTGTTACAAGGCGTGGCAGGCCACTTGATGTAACGCTCGAATCTGCAAGAGAGGCGTTTTCAGATTGTGACTTTGAGGCCGAAGAAATACAGACAAAGTTCCATGCAATGAAAAAAGATGGGCTTGTAAACGAGGAAATTTTTGAACGCCTTGCGCGTGATTATAGCAAGTCTTCCGATTGGGTATCAATGAAAGTGTATCCACGTAAAAGCGAATAATAGTTTTGAGTTTTTGGGTAATCATAATGCCGAATTAAGTCTACCCTGACAATAAACCCTCCCTGTGGCTCACTATGGAAAATTCCAACCAAGGAGCCACACATGATTCCCGAAACCGTTTTTTCCCGCCTCGCTTCCGAACTTCCCCCTGTCATCGCCCGATCCGAAGTCCCGCGCCTTCTGGGCGGACTCGTAAGCGCCGGGACGTTGGCCAATGCCGATTCAGCCGGGCAAGGGCCTGCTGGCCGTTTCTACATGGGCAAACGGGCCGCCTACGGGCGCGAAGAGCTTTTAGATTGGTTGCGCTCGCGCCTGACCGCCGCCAAAAAACATAAGCCCGGCCGGCGAGCGGCGTAACCATGGAGTTTCAGGAAATTTTAACGGAAAACGCCCCAACCGGCCAGGGTCAGGGCGTCGTGGCTGAGGAAATTTCAACGGATGGCCCTAAAATTACGGCCTCCACGAAAGCATGTCAAGTAACCGGCCCCCAATTGCTGGACGCCCCTCCAGCCTCCCGGGCGAATGTCACTCCCATTCGCAGAACAGACCCACGCGAGTCCTGCGCGGCGACCATTACAACTATCCCCACGGCGACGATCCGGCGTGCTCTTGACTTCATCCAGCCGGACCCGAAGGCCGTCTTCGAAATGTCCGTTTTCGGCCCCACGCACGTCAGGAGCGGTGCTTGCTGGTCTGGCTTCACGCCCGACAACGCCATCGTGGTCGGCTGGTTCAACAACCGGACCAAGGCCGCCAATATGGGCCATTCCGTTGACCGTATCCATACGCCATCCGCCATCTACGTGACCCTGAATCGCGTTGACCCGGCGCTTCTGGCCAGGACCAACAACGAATTACAGGTTTCCAAGAAAGGCGGCGGTCGGACTTCCGACGCGGATATAATCCACTTCGACAACTTGCTCATCGACATCGACGCCGCGCCGAAGTCGGGAATCAGCACGACCGAGGAAGAGAAGGCGGCGGCCCGGGAAACGCTCGACGCCGTGGTTGCCTTCCTGTCCGAGCGCGGATTTCCCGAGCCCATGGTTGCCGACTCCGGCAATGGCTTCCACGCCATCTACCCTATCGACCTCCCCGTCGAGGATGCGCCCATTGTCTCTGGCGTCTTGAACGCCTTGGCCGCCCGCTTCGACGCCGGCACCGTGCGCGTGGACCGAGGAGTCGGGAACCCCTCTCGGATCACGAAGCTCTATGGCACGATGGTCCGAAAGGGTGCGAACATGGCCGACCGTCCATGGCGCATGAGCGGAATCATATCCGTGCCCGACGCTCGCGTTCCCGTCGCCCGCAACCTTCTGGTGGCCTTGGCCGGCGAGGCGAAGACCGAGGAAAAGAAAAGCCCGGGGGATTTCGGGGATTACACGGGAAGCCACCTCGACGTTGATTCTTACGCCGAAGATCACGGCTACCCTATTAAAGGCCGCAAGAAGCTCGACAACGGCGACGTCATGCACCTTTTGGAGCATTGCGTCTTCGATCCTACCCACTCTGACGGGGAAGCCGCAATCGTACGGAAGCCTGACGGCGCGTTGTGGTATCACTGCTACCACAACAGTTGCCAGGGCAAAGGCTGGAAGGAAGCCCGGAAAATCATTTCCGGTGATGAGCCCTTAGGCAGGTGGACGGTCGGGGAGAAGAACGAAGAGAAGAAAGACGCCGGAAAAGCCAATCCGTGGGCCAGCGTTGATTTTATGGACTACAGGGCGAAGCGGTACATTGAAACCGCCCCGCCTCCCATGGACTTCGTTTTCTCTTCCCTGCGAGCCGGCAACCTTGGAATTATTGTTGGGCCTCCGGGGTCCGGCAAGACGCATCTTGTCCAGCATATCGCCGGATGTATTGCGACCGGCGATGCGTCAAACTTTGGTGGATTATTCACCGTTCCACGCAAAGGCCGCGTTGTCATTATCAGCGCGGAAGACGATGAAGTATCTATTCACGACCGGGTTTACAAGGGCTATGCCCACGAATTTGAACCTTTCGGTGAAGAGGAAAGCAACGCTCAAGACCTCTTAGCGGACATTAAAGAGAATCTGATAGTATTTCCTTGCCTTGGTATGGATTCCCGCTTTGTTGATAAAAACGCTGGTCTCATCGGTGAAACAGCGAACTACGGGCTTATATTAAAGCAGTTGAAGAAAGTTCCAGACTTGCGCCTTGTCGTTTTTGACCCGCTAATCAAGTTCTATGGTGGGGATGAAAACGACAACGCCATGGCGGACTTCTTTTGCACTGTAGCGGTCAATATCGCTCAAGAGACAGGCGCGGCGGTATTGTTGCCGCATCATACCGTCAAAGGTTTCGCCAAGGGCAAAGGAAACAAGTTTGAACTAGCTACGGCTTTGCACCAAGACGCGGCGCGTGGCGCGTCTGGCTTTACCGCTGCCGCTGCATGGGTGTTCAATCTTGTGCCTTTACCGAAGGATGCGGCGGAAAAGTACGTCGGCGTTTCTGCCAAGGACGAAGAGTACCTTGCCGGCCGTATCTCAAAGAACCGCTTTGGTAAGAAAGGCGAGCCTGTGTTCTTCCATGTCCTTCCAGATGGCATGTTAGACGTGTGCCAACAGAAGTATGACCCTGAGGTTGAAAAGATTGAAATCGCCTTGCGTGATAAGATACTTGAAACGATTAAGGCGAAAGAAGACTCGGGCGAGGAACCTATAACAATCTATACGCTCAGTGCTGGTTACAGCCGGGAATGGAAGACTGAGATACCGGGCACCACCATTGCGTTCATCAAAGCGACTGCGGAGCTTATGGTAAGTGAAAAAGTGCTGTTCCTTTCCAAACAAAAGAAGGGCAAGACGAATGCCTTTTACCTTACGACGAAGCGCCCGGATGATAGCGCCGAGTAGGCCAGGAACGCCCGAAATAACGCCCGAAAAATAACGCCAGAAAACGCCCTGAAAAAATGAGTTCTGGCGTTAAAGTGAGAAAAATCAATATGATAACGCCCGGAAAATGGAACGCCCAAAGAGGTCGTATTTCTGGCGTTAACTCTTTGGATTCATTAACGATTAACGTTAAGAAAAAATCCCCCCTAAAGGGGGGAGGAACGCCTCCGGGCGTTCTCCCTCCCCTTGGGGGGCGTTGGTGGCGTGAGGGGAGAAGGTATGGCCGATGCCCGATACAAAACCGGCAGGTGGCAGCGACTCCGCGCCGTCGTCCTGCGCCATGACCCTTTGTGCCTTTACTGCGCTGCCCTGGGTAATATCGTCAGCCGCGCTGACGGAAACCCGTCTTTCCGACGGGTTTGAGCAACACCACCACCCCATGCGGGTGGCGTTATATCCGCCCCTCTGGCGCGTTTTCTAGCCCGACATGATGTCCAGGTCATCCAGACCGGCAAACGGGCCTCATACAGCCGCTAGGACCTAGGGGCCATCAAAAAGTCTGTGATTTCAAAGGCTAAGACCGAGTGCGCCCCCCAATTTTAACCGCGTCGAATTTGAGGCGTTTTTTGAACCAACCGCATTTTAAGCAAATTCTTACTTGGCTGGATTCCGGATACTCTTTAAATATTGAATATCCTTTGGGTATTCTTGAAGAGTATCTATAGGAATTATTTTACTCTTAAAAATACAATCTGCAATATCATCGTCTGGGTTTTTATTCTTGTAAACATCATCCAAAATTTTGTTTGACGTTTTTTCTTGACTACACATAACATCAACTACGTTTCCATCGGTATCAGTCAGCAATATTTGCTTATCCAAGATAACAACTTCATCGTCTTTCAAAGACAAACCAAATTTCATAACAAGTTTCGCTGTTAAATTTCGCCTACCTTCTGCTCGTTTTGCAATTTTTTCAGCTTCTTTCTTATTTATATCCATTTGTTGATTTATTGAAAGAGGAAAATTCTTATAGTAGTACACTAGATCAACAAAAGCCATACCATCTCTAAGTCCAATAGACTTAGCCTCATACAAAGCTTTATTAATTGGAATATCAGTATTTACCTCTAAAGATCCATCAAAAAGAACTATGGATCGACCTTGACTATCCTTTTCTTCTTTCCAATTTTTCATTCTGAAATATTTATATCTATTTAAAGCGTCACCAATCTTAAGAGTTTTATCAAAATCTAAAACTCCTTGCTGAACTTTTTCCGTTGGTGTTTCGTTGCATCCGGCTATGACTTGCAACAGAGAAATGTAAATAATAAATAAGAATTTTCTTTTCATCTAGTACACCTTTTTTAAATCTAATCTATCGTGAAATCGTACAATTTTGATATGCCATAACGTCACAAGAATCAAGAAATTATCCAAAAGCAAAATTCGACGATTCTATTTCCCACCCCGCCAATCCACAATACGCTCCACCCCGCCCGCGCCACGGTCGCGCCGTCCTGGGGGCATCCCCGAGACCCCAAAACACGGCACAATAAACTGCCATAATTCACTTTTTTGCAGGGGGTCCTTGCAAAAGTGGGCACAAGGTGTATTGTGGACACTGAAAGGAGGGGAAACCCATGGCGAGACCCAAAAGCGAAAAGAGCCGATTCCACGTCGCAATGAAACCAGACGTGGCCAAGCGCCTGAAAATTTTAGCCGTAAAGCACGACTGCTACCCGGGCGACGTGGTGGAAGCCGGTTTGCTGGTGCTCGAATCGATGCCGCTGGCTGCCCTGGCCGAGCTGTTGGCGTCGCTCGATGACCGCGCCGGCCACCTGGTCGCAGGTGGAGAAGCCGAATCCATTGCCGAGGACCGGAACGCGCAATTCGTGCGCGCTGCCGAAATTGAGGACGAAACGAAAAATTTCTAACGAATTCGGTGCTCTTGGCGCTGAAATCGTCGCGGCCGGGTTCCGGGGGCCGGCGGCGGGGTCCACCACAATAAGTAGGCTTCGGTTTAAATCCTTCCCGCGACGATTACCCGCAGCTCAGACCGTCAAACCCTACATCCGCCGCAAAATTTCTTACAGGTGCAGCAACGTGGATGCAACTTACAAGCAACTTCTGGCAAAATACCCTGTAGATGCAAGCATCACTGCTTTGCGAAACAACAACGGAACAACGAAAAAACACGGCGAAACGCCGGTGGAGAAAGAAAGTATGAGTTTTGATCCTACAGTAGCGCGCGAAAAACGGTCCGCCCTTGTTGCGAAAATGCAGAGCATGACTCGTGAAAGCGATGGAGGCAAAGCCTGGACCCCCGCGAAAGAGAAAGAATTCAACGCCTTGGAACGTGAAATCATCACCCTCGATGAGCAGTTCGCTCGTATGGACGCCGCCCTTGACGCCGCCGGCGCCGCGCTGTCGCGCGGCGAGAACCCCGCCACTGCCAGTAGCGGATATGCAAGCCGCGCCCAAGCTGCGGCTGCCATCGGGGCTTTTGCTGTCCGTGGCGACCGTTCCGGATTCGGATTTCAAGCGAGTCTGACTGAGGGTTCCGATAGTGGCGGCGTGCTCGTGCCGAGCGAAATCGCTTCCGAAGTCCTCGCCGTCGCCAAAAAGTACAGTCCGCTGCGTTCCATCGCCAAAGTTGTGCCGATCACAACCGCTGCCTCGAAGTACGTACAACCTGTTGTTGTTGATGGTGCGGCTACGGGTTGGGTAGGCGAAACCGACGAACGCACCAGCACTGATGCGCCGAAGATCGAGGGTGTTGAATTCCCCGACGCGGAAATGTACGCGAACGTGCCTGTTTCCGTGTGGCTCGATGAAGACACAAAGGCAGGCGAAATTATCATTTCCGAGCTTGGAAAGGCGTTCGGACGCACCGAAGGCAAGGCGTTCCTCGACGGTACGGGCGTGAAGCAGCCGGTTGGCTTGCTTAACACTGCGCCGACCGCCGACGCCGATGATACGCGAGCCTTCGGCGTGTTGAAGTACGTCGCTTCCGGCAACGCCAGTGCGATCACCGCTGATGCGCTGATTGATGTTGTCTACGACTTGCTGCCTGAATACAGGCAAAACGCCTGTTGGGTGCTCAATTCCACCACAATTGCGCTTGCGCGCAAGCTCAAAGACACTGAAGGTCGCTATCTTTGGTCCGACTCGCTTGCCCCGGGCGATCCGGCGATGTTGCTCGGCTACAAAGTCGTCGAGGCCAACAACATGCCGGACGTTGCGGCCGATGCAATCCCCGTGTTGTTCGGTGACTTCATGTCCGGTTACTGCATCGTGGACCGTAGCATATCGTTGTTGCGCGATCCGTACAGCGACAAACGTTACGTGCAGTTCTACAGCCGCAAGCGCACGAGTGGCAACATTGTGGATAGCAACGCGATTCGTTGCCTCAAGATCGCGGCGTAACGTCGCACACAATTTACAGTGCATCGTCTGCCCCGGCGATGTACTGTACCGGGCGGGGGCTGCAAATCTTACGGCTTAAGCAACCGTCTATGCAGCCCCGCATCCCGGATTAAAGGCACTCTTATGCACGACGAAACTAAAACAAAACTATTGCGCTGCTGCGACTGCATTGCTTGGGTCCGCCGTGAATCGAAACCGGACACTGGTGAATGCAGGCGTTTTGCGCCAAGGGTTGTGGACAAGGATTATTGCGGCGTGTGGCCTGAGACGCTTGGGAGCGAGGGGTGCTGTGAGGGCCTCCCGTGCGGTGGAGATGCGTTTTAATGCTGCCGGTTCAACGTCGCCGGGAATCACCAGAAGCCTTAGTCTTTTCTCCCTATTGTCTGAGACTGTTCACATAGAGATTTGAACCGCAACAAGTCGCAAAACATTGGAACGACCACACCAAGTGTATTTAGCAGTGACGTTGGCTCAAAGTCATTCAACCGATAAAATTCCATCACTCCAGGCGAATTTATTGATTGCAAGTTTATAAATCTGCACCCAGTCTTGTTGTTTGTCACAAATATATACTTTATCAGATTAAGTATGTTTGTACCAATTGATTTCCGTTGGTAGTCAATATGAACACCCATGTGCCCAATGCTCACGGCAGGAAATCTGTACTTAAATTCTCTTATGTGGGGAGCATTGAGCCCTTTGTCTTTTATGTCTTCAATTTCTAAATCTTGCGAGTTGTTAAATAGCGTAACGAAGGCTACTGGCTCACTTGGAATAAAGTTTTCTTCATCCCCCGCATTTAGTGAATATGAATACACTTTAAACAAAAGTTCTTTTTGGTTGTCTTCTGCATATTTAAATAGAAATTCATCTAGCCCGTCATGCCCACAAGAAAAGCCGTCGAAGATTGAAAAGTCTTCGACGGCTTTTAATTCGCCATGTTTGTCAAAATATCTATTTTTTCCCGAGTCGCGCACGAGCCAAGGCCTTTGCTTGTTCAATTTTCGGGACGGGCTTTAAACACAGTGGTTTTTTAAGCCCTTCCTTTAGTCTTTCCAGAAAAGCACTTGCTTCCTCGCCTCTCAAGGTGGGCGTCGGTGAGATCATAGCGGCCATTTCAACCTCTGTGGTGGGGTGTTGCCATCCAGTAATGGCGTGGCCTTGCCTAGCCACGCTCTGATTATTACCACGAAAAAGGAGGGGGTCAACGGGAAATAGCGGCCGCCAGACAGCCCCTTCCCTTTTTTTCCCGTGGCCTGTCCATCTCCTCATACCCGCCCTGGGGGACAGTTCAAACCGGGGGACACATGGGGGACAAAATATGTACAGCAACGCAAAAAGGGTTAAGCCTTTCGGCCTAACCCCTTGTTTTCTTTGGAGCCAGCATGGAGACTCGAACTCCAGACCTGCTGATTACGAATCAGCTGCTCTACCAACTGAGCTATGCTGGCGCTTCACGCAGAGCAGCCACCTATAGCCGCGTTGGGCGCGCCCGTCAAGCATTTGGGCGTCCGTTCGCGCAGGGGCGGACGGCGGCCTGGATGGGTGGTGACCTTAGCCACGAAAGAAGAGCCGCAAGCAGGGGAGGCGTTTGCCGCATTGGTGTAGGCCCAGGCAGGCGGCAAAGGCCAGGGGCGTGTGCACGAACACCCGCATGGGCAGGGTCGTGGGGCCGATAAAGCGGGAAAGAAGCGACAGGGCCAGGATGTGGTAGATGTAGATCGTAAACGTCGCGCCGGCCACGGTCTGCACGAGCCGGGGCCGGGGACCCGTCGGCAGTTGCACACCCAGGCGGAATACACAGGCGCTATACAGCGCGAGCAGTGGCGAGGGATTGTTATAATAGAGCAGGGTCAATTGTCCGGCTGCCAAGGAGTCCCGGGCCGTGAGCGCGGTCATCAAGGCGACGGTCACCACCATGCCGGCCAGCAGCCAGCCCGGGGCAATGCGCCAGGGCAGCCGAAACAGCGCATAACCGGCCACGAAATAGCCGGTGGCCCACATGAAAAGCATGTTGTCGATGGGAAAGGCGATGCCGTGCGGCCGCAGCCAGGGTTCAATAATGCAGTAGGCCAGCCAGAGCGCCAGGAAGAGCCAGACGGCCCTGGTCTGGCGCACCATGAGTCGCAACAGCGGCGTGATGAGCATGATCCCTAAAAACGTCCACATGAACCAGAGATGGAAACCGAGGTTCTGGTGGACATTGTAGAGGACGCCATCCAGGGCCGACGTGGGATCGCCCTGACTGATGGCCATCAGTTTGTAGGTGATAAGCCCACCGAGGAGCGGCAGGCCGTAATTGATGGCGATTTTTTTGAAAAAGTCGGCATAGGCCGGTGTTTCCTTGGGCAGGAAGAGTGCGCCGCTGATCATGAAAAAGACCGGTACGGCTTCGCGCGCGGCCGCATTGATGCCGTTGGCCATCATCCAGGAAAGGGATGCATCGACTTTTTCCACTCTGAAAACAACGGCATGTACGAGAATAACGGAAAAACAGGAAAGTATCTTGAGGATGTCAATGCCGTACAATCTCGTTTTGGTCTGCTGTATCACCGTTGTACTCATGGCAGGAGGTCGTTGTCGCGGTGGTTGTTTCCGTGGCGTCCCGTGCATGTACGCCGGGTGATGCCGGTCGGCGCGCGGGGAGTGGCGGGCGCGTCTCCAAGGGGCCTGCCTAAGCGATAACGACATCTGGCGTCAAACGCCGCAACAGGTCGTGGGATGCAAAACAAGCTGCGGGGACGGCGAACAACGGCGTAAAAAAAGCGCCCTCGGTGACCGAAGGCGCTTGGGGGGTTTGCCTGCCGGCGGCCGTCCCGGGCGGAACGGTCGGGGCGTATTGGCCGGAAGGCCGGCTAGGGCATTTCGCTTAAGCCTTCGAAGACGTTGCCGACCAGCTTTTCCGACGGGGTCAGCGTCTTGGCCCCGGGGGTCCACTTGGCCGGGCAGGCCTCGTTGGGATTTTCGCGCAGGTAGATGTTGGCCTGGCACTTGCGCAGCAGTTCGTCGGCGTTGCGCCCGACGTTGTAGAAATTGACTTCCTTGGAAACCAGCACGCCGTCGGGGTTGATGATGAACGTGCCGCGCAGGGCCTGCCCGGTTTCCTCGTCGTAGACGCCGAAGTAGCGGGACACCTGCCCGGTGGGGTCGGCGGCCATTTTGAATTTCACGTTTTCGAGCAGCTTTTCACTGTTGCGCCAAGCCAGGTGGGCGAACTCGGTGTCCGTGGACACGGAGAAAACCTCGAAGCCCATTTTGGCCAGCTCTTCGTGCTTGGTGGCCAGATCGGCCAGCTCGGTGGGGCACACGAAGGTGAAGTCGGCCGGGTAGAAAAACAGGATGATCCACTTGCCGGCCTGCTTGATCTCTTCCGTGTGCATCGCCCCGAAAAAGCCTTCGATGGGGTCATAGACCTTCATGGAGAAGTCGATGGTTTCCCGGCCGACGTTGGCTTCGGGCACTTCGACGCAGCACTCTTCTTCGTATTCGTGTTCGTGCATGGTGGGACCTCGCTTTGGGTGGTGCCGGGAAAACCCGGCTTTGATCATGTTTGCAGTGTATGGACCGGTCACGGACAAAAGGCAAGATGCCGGCGTCCGTCACCGTCAGCCGGCGCTTGCCCAGGCTGTGCCGTCACAGACGTTTTGGCAAGCGCTCCAAAGAAGGCCGCCGGTGCGGCGGTTCCCGTATGGACAAGGGCCCCGCGAGCCGGTAGCGTGAAAAATCCCAGAACCAAGGGCCGTTGCCAGGGAGGAGCCATGTTCAAACCGGTGCGTTTTCATCGTCCGATCGTGCTGGCGGCCATTTGGCTTGCCATGTCGGGTTGCCCCGCGGCCTTGGCCCAGCAGCCGGTCGATCCCTACGGCAATTGCTGCGTGGCCAGCGTGGTCATGACCAGCTACAACGCCTGGACCGCCACCTGCGGCTCCTGCGCCGCCAACCCCGGCCAATACGTCCTGCATCAGCCGGACCCGGACAAGCTCGTGTTCGTCGGCCCGGACGGAACCAAGGGGGGAAGTCCCTACGACGCCGCCATGGCCATCTGCCGTTGCCCGTCCCAGGACGCGCGTCGGGCCAGGGAAAAGCAGATGCGCACCTTCGAGGGCAACTAGCCGCGGGAGCGGGAGACGAGGGAAAATGCCTCCGGCGGCCGGGAGGGGGTCACCCCTTCCCGGACCCTCCCGAAAGGGGGGATGAACGGACGGCTGGTTGGTCGGGCGGGGCCTCGAACGTTTTGGCGGCGCGTTTGTGTCCAGGCAGAGCCTGGGCACAAATGCGCCGCCAAGAGGCGTCAGCGTCGCTTCGCGCCGGGAAGAGAGCCCTTCTTCGAGGGAGACCGGGGGGAATCGTGTGGTATGATGCCGCATGGGAAATCCGATTGGCCCGGGTGCATCAGGGCCGATTTCCATACTATGCGCCCGGGATTGTCTTTTAGCAATAGGAATGATTCTTGTTTTCAAAAAAAGATGGCCGCACGCGCCGTGGAACGCGGCCGGGGCCGTCAAGGAGGTTTCGACGGTGCGAAGCGTATGGAAGCGTCTGGGCGGCGTTGTGTTGGCCGGTCTGCTGCTGACGGGGGCGGGCTGCGCCGGAGCGAAGCCCGAGGAAACGGCCCCGGTCGCGCCGACGTCCGTGCGCACGGTCGACGCGGCCCTGCTCAATCTGCTTGAGTGCCCGAGCATGACCTGCTCGGTGGTGGAGGACCTGCACGCCGGCGACAAGGTGGCCGTGCTGACGCCGGACATCAACGGCTGGCTGCGGGTGCGGGCCGTGGCTTCGGGCAGGGAAGGCTACGTGCTGTCGCGGTTCGTCACCCGTTAGGGCGTTTTCGTCTGTCCGGGCGCCGGACCTTTTTCCGAAAAAGTTCGGGAAATTGGTATCGGTTGCACCCCAAGCCCTGGCCACGGGGGAGCTTTTCTCTTATCCTGGCGGAAAGAGGTACGAAATCGCGACGAAAGTGCTTTTCCCACCAAAAACGCGATCCCCGGGGCCCGCCCGGGGGGCCCGGAGGCGCATATGCGATTGACGCTCACAGGCAAGCTCATTGCCATGCTGCTGTTCACCGTTGCCCTGCTCACCTCGGCCATCTCCCTGACCGTCCGCCACTACCTGACCGTCGGGCTCAATCGCATGAGCCAAAACGAAATCGACAGCAAGGCCGAGGCCGTCGACGCCTTGCTTCGCGATGCCAGCCGGGAAGTGAAAGGCGCCACCTTCCTGCTGGCCTCCCGTCCCGACGTGGCCGCCGCCATCGCCTCCGACGACAAGGCCAAGCTGGTGCGGATCGCCAAGCAGGCCATGCAGGAACTGCGCATCCAGTTCGTGACCATCGCCAACGCCGACGGCGTGGTCCTGGCCCGGGGCCATTCCGGCAAATCCGGCGATTCCGTGAAAAAACAGCTCAATGTGCAAAAGGCCCTGGCCGGCCAAAGTTCCATCGGCATGGAAGAGGGCACGGCCGTCAAATTTTCCCTGCGGGCCGGCTCGCCCGTGTACCTCGACGACAAGCTGGTCGGCACCGTGACCACCGGCATCAACCTGTCTTCCAGCAACGCCTTTGTCGATGAGGTCAAAAAGATCCTCGGCACGGAATGCACCATATTTTACGGCGACACCCGCGTGGCCACCACCATCGAGCGCGAGGGCAAGCGCGCCGTAGGCACCCGCATGGACAATCCGCGCGTCATCGAGACCGTGTTGCGCCAGAAGGGGTGGTTTCGCGACATCAACAAGATTCTCGGCCGGGACTACAATACCGTGTACTGGCCGTTGCAAGGCGCGGACGGCAAAATCGCGGGCATGCTTTTTATCGGCCAGGACCGGGAAGGCATTCTGGCCACCGAGCGCACCATCCTCTATTCGGTGCTCGCGGCTTCGTGCGCGGTCGCCCTGGTGGTCATGGTGCTGGGCTTTTTCAGCGCCCGGGGCATGACCTCGCCCCTGCGCCGGGTCATCGAGCTGGCCCGCAAGGTGTCCCGGGGCGATCTCGACGCCCGGGCCGAGGGCCGTTTCACCGGCGAGATGGCCGAGTTGTCCGGGGCCATCGAAAAGATGGTGACCGGACTCAAGGCGAAGATCGCCGAAGCCGAGACCATGAGCCGGGAGGCCAACGAGGAGGCCCAGGCCGCCGAGGCCGCCCGCGAGGAAGCCGAAAAGGCGCGTAGCCAGGCCGAGGTGGCCAAGCAGGAAGGCATGTTGGAAGTGGCCGAGCATCTCGGCATAGTGGTCGAAAGCATCATCGCCGCCTCGGGCGAGCTGGAAAACCAGGTCGATCATGTGCGCTCCGGGGCCGACCAGCAGCGCGACCTCCTGCACGAAGTGGTGGAGGCCTTCGGCCAGATGACCGCCACCGTGCTCGACGTGGCCAAGAATGCCTCCCGGGCCGCCGAATCCGCCGACGACACCAAGGCGAAGGCCTCGTCCGGGGCCGAGGTGGTCGCGGAGGCCGTGCGCTCCATCGAGCGCGTCAACGCCGTGTCCCAGGACCTCAAGGCGGCCATGAACGCTCTGGGCGACCAGACGCAGGCCATTGGCCGGGTCATGTCCGTCATTTCCGACATCGCCGACCAGACCAACCTGTTGGCGCTCAATGCCGCCATCGAGGCGGCCCGGGCCGGCGAGGCCGGACGCGGTTTCGCCGTGGTGGCCGACGAGGTGCGCAAGTTGGCCGAAAAGACCATGACCGCCACCAAGGAGGTGGGGCAGGCCGTGGTCAGCATTCAGCAGTCCGTGGCCGGCAACATCCAAAACGTGGATCAGGCCGCCGGAGCCGTGGCCGAGGCCACCAGTCTGGCCGACAAGTCCGGCGACGTGCTGCGGGAAATTCTCGATCTGGCCGAAGCCAGCGCCCGGGAAGTGGCCGGCATCGCCGCCGCGGCCGAGCAGCAGTCGTCGGCGGCCGAGGAAATCAACAAGGCCATGACCGAGGTCAGCGGCGTGGTCGAGGCCACCAGCGCCGGCATGCACGAATCCGCCGCCGCCGTGCACGCCCTGGCCGACCTGTCCGGCGACATGGATCAGATTATCGTCAAGCTCCGAAGCGCCTAGGAAATCGGGGAGAAAGACGCCTCCGGCGGCCGGGGGGCATGATGCCCCCCGGTCCCCCTCAAAGTTTCTTTGCGGCGCGAAGCGACGCTGGCGCACCTTGGCGGCGCGTTTGTTCCCTGGCTTTGCCAGGGAACAA
>JAFABC010000086.1 GCA_023426275.1 Pseudomonadota bacterium
CTGCAAGAGCAGGCGCATCATATGATCTCAACAAACACCCCTGCATTTGTCTATAAAGATTTTCCAGGCAAAGGCGGAGACACGAATATGCCAACAGAGGTGAACTCCCATAAATAAGAGGTGAGTAAAGGCTATATTTAGTAAGGCTCGGGGGAATTTTTTCTCCGAGCCTTTTGTCTTTGTTATGGTGTTGCCAAAAGTGATGCTAATGGGTATAAAACACCTGCAACATAAGGATTCGTATGAAGGCATTGTTCGGAAAAGAGAAACCATGGATATTGCTAGGGATTTCTCGAAAAGAATATGAAGGTTTGCGGCTTTGGAAAAAGACGAAACTTCCACGGAATGAATTTGACTTACTTTTGGCGTCTTTGCCAGATGAGTTTTTTAAAGACGTAAAACTTCGTGTTGATGTCGAAAAATTGGTTCAAGCTATTTTTTCAAAGTCAAAAGAGAAGCAGGCTGACTGAATGTCAAAAAACGGTGCAATATGATTAAAATAAAGCGTGTTTATGTAGAGAAAGTACCGGATGATGGGAAACGCTATCTTGTTGACCGGATTTGGCCGCGTGGTATCTCCAAGAAACAGGCTGGAGTTGATGGGTGGCTAAAAGAGCTAGCTCCGAGCACGGCGGTTCGAACTTGGTTCAGCCATGAACCAGAAAAATGGGAAGAATTTAAAGAAAGATATCGCTACGAGTTGAGTAGTCCTTTGCTCTCGGAGGTTCTTCAAAAGCTTAGAAAAGAATCTTCTCATGGTGTTGTTACTTTGGTTTATTCTGCAAAAGACACAAAATTCAACAATGCGGTATGTTTAAAAGAGATACTAGATCAAGGGTGAGTGAGTTTATAAATATTTAAAAAAAGGGAAGTCGCATCTGCCGCAGACTTCGCTCCCTGAACGATTTTTATTGAGTCATTTTTGGAGGTTGCTAGCCACGTTTGCTGGTTAAAGCTGATGCTCTCATTCGAACATAAGTCACACAGAAAGTTCAAAGAAGATCGGGACAATGTTTGGGAGTTGTCCCCCACACTGTGTAAACGCTCCTGGTTGACGGTTCAGCAGAGATAGTCTTTGAGCCTTTCCAGGAAGAAGATCGAAAGCTGCCTGGGCCGTGATCGCTGGCCAGTTCCTTGTTCGCATCGTCCAGCACTTCTCGGCTTCGGCCACCGCCAGATACAAGGCTTTGAACAGAGCAAGCTCCGTCGGGAAGACGCTTTTTCCCCTTCACGGTTTTTCGGACCCGGCTGTTGAGGCTCTCAATGGGGTTGGTGGTGTAAATCTGCCGCCGTATCGCTTCGGGATAGTTGAAAAACGTTGCCAGCTCTGGCCAGTGCCGTTTCCAGACAGCACGACATGGGGGTACTTACGCCCCCATGTTTCCTCGACTCGGCCAGGGCCATGAGACCGGCTTGCTCTGTTGGAGCAGTGTAGATCGAGCGCAGGGAGCTGGCAACCGCCTTGCGCTCCTTCCAGGCTATCTGCGCCAACGAGTTCCTGACCTGGTGAACGAGGCAGCGCTGGATCAAATGTTTCTCATCATAAGCTGGTTATTGCAATTCTCCACGAACCATAGTCAGGAGCATTTTGAATTTTTGTTCGGCATAAAGCGAATGGGGGACGTTGGCAGGCATAATTATCATCTCGCCTTTGCTTACAATATGAGATTCACCACCGATAGTTATCTTGGCTTGTCCATCTAAAATGTGGATGACGGCATCAAACGGGGCTGTGTGTTCGCTCAATCCCTGACCTTCGTCAAAGGCGAAAAGGGTGATTGTTCCCGTATCCTTGTTGAGCAGAGTCTGGCTGACGACGGAGTCGTCAGCGTACTTGATGGATCCCTCAACGGGGAAAGCAACACCGATCTTCTTTTTATCACTCATACTGCCTCCTTATAGATATAGGTTCTCAACGAGTTGTCGACTATGCACTTCACATTCCTGATGATCAACATCGTCAGGTTTCCACAATATTTTTTAACCCTTCCGCAACCACTTCGAAGCTAGCTTTTTCAAGGCTGTCAGGAATCATTTTGACACTTTCTCCTGACCAACTATAAGGGTCGAAGGCCGCACTATCTTTGTTCTTGAAGGAAAGTCTATATAGATCATTCGAGCATCCTGCCATATAGGAAAGAACTCATTCGTTAACGGTATTTATTAGAGCTACCTTTTCATCACGGACAAGACAAGAATTGCAGGAAGACTCTTTGAAGGTCAAATACTCTTCGCCGTAAAATTTTTGCAATTCCCAATCAATTTTGCCGACCCAGGTTACGCTCTCTGTTAGTTTAAAGTTTATACCCTTCTTGATTAGTCTGCCTTTTTGAAAGATGTCCGCTTTAACGCTCGCCAGCTTAAAGCCAAAATTCAGGATAGCGCCTTTGGGGAGCAATGTTGTTGACCACAAGAGCTACCGCGAGAAGAAGGATCGCTCCGAGGCCAACCGGAATCAGCGCATAAAGATACCCCAAGTGGTGTATTGAATCGCCACCAATCACAGCAATAAGAGCTGTCGCACCTCCTGGGGGGTGGAGAGTCTTTGTTACGTGCATAAGTGCGATGGCAGTTGCAACAGCTATCGCCGCAGCCAGCCAAATAATATCACCGGCAACTTGATATGACAACACTCCAACGAATGCTGATATGACGTGTCCACCCAGAACATTTCTCGGTTGCGCCAAAGGACTGCGTATCGCTCCATAGACGAGGACCGCAGTGGCCCCGAATGAACCGATAAGCAGGTTGCAGCCGATGCTATCTACAACCATTGATTGGAAAGAGCCGACAAGCGCAATGCCAAGAAAAGCGCCTACCCACGACCAGATTACTTCTGAACTTCCGACTCTGGGGGGACTCTGCGTTGTTCCCTTTATTTTTCCCAAAATATTCATCAATTACACCATCTGGCATATGGAGTTAACAAGGTCATTTCTCGTCACAATCCCAAGGGGGAGTCCATCAGGGTTGCAAATCGGGACTCGATTGATCTTATGCTCAGTGAAAATACGAGAGAGCTCCGCTTGGGTCGTTTCTTTGTGTGCTGTAATGGGCGGTTGGTTCATTAAATCTTCAACAAAAAGTGAACGTAATCCAGCAACCAGGCATTTGTTTACCTTTAGGCATTCTCCGACCACGGACATTATACCCGCAGTGCCGGGAAGACCCATTTTACGGAGGAAGTCTTTCTCGGAGACAACTCCACATACTACGCCTTCATCATCAATTACCGGAGCACCACTAATGCCGTAGCGAGCCATAAAAGAGGCCGCTTCAGGGATGCTCAGTTGGCGAGTCAGACAACGAACAGGGGATGTCATTATTTCTTTTGCTTTACCCAATGATCGGATCCTTTTCAGAGCCAAACCATAGGAAAGCGAATATATCTCTTTGAATGTACCCGGAGTAATATCCACGTAGCCCTGCATGGCTTGCATGGCATCGAGAATATCCTCGTCTGTCAGCATCAATGGATCACACCGTTTTTTCATTTTTCTCATTTTCCCCGAATACAGGGTTGAACAAGGCATGCATGTCAGCCTGAAAAATATCAGAGCCCATCGAACCGTAACTCGACGGGCACTAAGCTATGGACACTAATTGCCAGCCATCATGGCTGCGATGTCTTCCTGCACGGTCCCGATGGGCTTGAGGTCGAATTTTTCAATGACGACCTTGGCGACATTGGGAGACAGGAAACCAGGCAGAGTCGGTCCCAGGCGGATGCCTTTGATACCCAAGAATAGCAGGGCGATGAGGACCGCTACGGCCTTTTGTTCGTACCAGGCGATGTCGTAGGACACCGGCAGGTCGTTGATGTCTTCCAGCTCGAAAATCTCCTTGAGCTTGAGGGCAATGATGGCGAGCGAATAGGAGTCGTTGCACTGACCGGCGTCGAGGACGCGCGGGATGCCGCCGATGTCCCCGAGGTCGAGCTTGTTGTATCGATACTTGGCACAACCTGCGGTCAGGATAACGGTATCCTTGGGAAGATTTGCAGCGACTTCCGTGTAATACTCGCGAGACTTCTGGCGTCCGTCGCAACCCGCCATGACCACGAATCGCTTTATCGCACCAGATTTAACGGCTTCCACGACCTTGTCGGCCAATCCGGTGACCTGATGGTGTGCGAAGCCGCCGATGATGGTGCCTTTTTCGAGTTCCGTGGGCGGGGAACACTGCTTGGCTTGGGCAATGATTCCCGAAAAGTCTTTGGCTCCGCCTTCAGGACGCTCGGCTATATGTGTGGCTCCTTCGTAGCCAACGACACCAGTCGTATAGAGGCGGTCGAGATAAGTGTTGTTTTTCTTCAGCGGCACAAGGCAGTTGGTGGTTAGCAAGATGGGACCATTGAAAGCCTCGAATTCCGTATTCTGATGCCACCAAGAACCGCCGTAGTTGCCGACGAAATGATCATATTTCTTGAAAGCCGGATAGTAATTGGCGGGGAGCATCTCGCCATGCGTGTAGACGTCGACGTCCGTCCCTTCGGTCTGCTTGAGCAATTCTTCCATATCCTTGAGGTCATGGCCGCTGATGAGAATACCGGGCTTGCCACCAACGCCAATGTTGACTTTCGTGATTTCGGGATGGCCGTATGTAGATGTGTTGGCTTCATCCAGGAGAGCCATTGTCGTGACAGCTACTTCGCCGGCCTTCATGACTAGGCGGACCATTTCGTCCACAGACAGATCTTTAGTTGTGGACGCCAGTGCCTCAAGCATGAAATCGTCGATTTCCGGTTTGCGGTATCCCAAAACGGCGGCGTGCTCGGCATATGCGGCGGTCCCCTTGAGGCCGATGATCAGAAATTCACGCAGAGAGCGGACGTCTTCATCCTCCGTGGCCTGGATGCCGACGGTTTTGGCCTTTTCCGCAAAAGAAGAGACCGCCCCGCTCCACGTCGCAGCCTCAGGCAGAACGTCAGCATACTCCTTGCCATATTTCGCCTTGTAGGCGTCCATGAATTTCGCTTTGAGCGCATCGCGGCGCTCCAGGCCGTCTTGGATCAGGCCTTCGAAACGTGCGTCGTCCCAGTTGGCATTGGTGATAGTGGCGAACAACCCTTGAAGCACGAACTCGTCGTTGGACCGGTCAGGCTGGCCCAGCCCCTTGAGCCCTTCACCATATACGGCTATGCCCCGCAGGACAAAGATCAAAAGATCCTGGAGGTTGGCGGTTCCTTCCGGTTTTCCACACATCCCTTTGACGGTGCACCCTGTATTTTTCGCTGTTTCTTGGCACTGGAAACAAAACATACGCGTCCCCTTTTTTGCGGTTAAGTGTACAGTTTTCTTTCTCCCAATAGGAACATAAGCTTAATGTAATTCAAAAATATTTTAAAGTCTTCCTGTAACTTATCTCAGTATCATTGCCATTGTGTGATCAGCTTGGTCGCATCGATCGGGTGAAGTTTTAAGTATCTCTTGGCTGTTCTGGATAAAGGTAGATTTCACAAGTTTTTCTCCGCATTGTTTTGATCTGCTAGCATTCTTCGGTCCAGTTAATTCTTGAGAGTGGCTCCTTGGTTTGAGTTGTTACCGACCATCTATGCAAAGGCCATCGACTTCCATTTTGCCGAGACTCGAATGCTGGCACACCTCGTTGTAGGCTCTGCGCCAATCTTCGATGGCCACTTTGGCTTCCGTCCGGGAGCGAAACCACGCCATGGAGGCATTCGTCCCGAAAATTGCCGTTGAAGTTTTCGCCCATCCCGTTTTGCCAGGGCTTGCCGGAATCGATCAGCTACGTTGGTTGGTTAAAGTTGATGCCCTCATGCGAAAATAGGTCATAATTGCTGCAATGACCATGGGCACGACCCCAGTCACTATAAAGATCACATCTCCTGGCATTCTTGCCCATTCGATGGTACGGGTTAGTTTTTTTCCTAAGTAGTCGAGGCTACGAGCATGCCAATACCCATGCTGCAAAACATCAAAGAATTGAAGTACGCCACCAGGAAATAGGCTTCCGATGGCCATTAGGGCTAACCCGATGTTAAGACCCCAGAAGGAAATGCGAATAAACCTTTCAGGTCCAGCCCATTGGTTATCCGACAAGACTTGACGGAATGTGAGGACCATGAGCGCCAAGGCTTCCATGCCGAAGACACCCATAAGCGCCAAATGTCCGTGGTTAGGGGTGAGAAGAGTTCCAACTTCAAAATAGCTAATGATGGGTAAGTTAATTAGGAAGCCGCATATTCCAGCACCCACAAAATTCCAAAAGCCTACAGCCATCAAGAAATAAAAGGCCCATTTATGAGGGATGTTGATCTGCTTCCCGCATATTGAACATTGGGACCTTGTTAATTTAATAAAATCCCAAGCATCCAAAGTAAGGAGGGTTAATGGTACGACTTCCATGGCAGAGAAAAGCGCTGACAAAGACATATTAAGATTTGTTTGGCCACTGAAGTACCAATGGTGGCCTGTCCCAACAATGCCACTTCCAAGAAATAATATCGCATCAAGATAGATGACTCTGACCGCCGTTTTCCGTGTAACCATTCCGAGTCTAAAGAAAATGACAGCAACCATAATGGTTACAAATAATTCAAAGAAACCTTCTACCCACAGATGGATGATCCAAAAACGCCAGTTGTCAACTATTGTATAATTTGTCGTTGAGCCAAAGAAAAACGCAGGCAGGTAGAAAATAGGAATGGCTAGGGCACCCAGCAGAAAGAGCGTCGAGATTTCTTGCCGGTTTTCATCGAGCAAAGCGGGCATGACACTACGCAGTAAGATGATGACCCAACCAATGAGACCTATTGCAAGCAATACCTGCCAACCTCGGCCAAGATCGAGATATTCCCATCCCTGGTGACCGAACCAGAACCAAAGATCGCCGAGCTTTTGATGTATCCCCGCCAGTTCGCCAAGAAAACTGCCGATGACGACAAATGCTAGTGCCCAAAACAACGCATGGATAGCTGGGATCTGTCCTCGGGGTTCTTTTTCACCGAGAGCTTGCCCAAGAAGCAGGCCTCCTGCCACAAACGCTGTTGCAATCCAAAAGATTGCTGACTGCAAATGCCATGTGCGTAAAATATTGCTCGGAAAAATAGTTGCTAAATTAAAACCATAAAAACTGCCTGGGTCGGCTCTAAAATGGGCGGTTGCTCCTCCAACGAGAACCTGCACGAGGAAAAGAAGGGCAGCCGCCACGAAATACTTGACTATTGCTCGTTGAGTTGGGCTTGAAACGCCGGGGAGCATCTGTGGGTGAATGTGTTCGCCAGATCCTTTCCAGCCCAAGTAACTGAATTTGCCAAAAATAAATAAGACTAAGGCAGTTCCAGTAAGAAGAGTGATAAGGCTTAACGCACTCCAAAGTACTGTCTCACTTGTTGGTCTGTTGCCAAGTTCTGGGTCATAAGGAAAATTGTTGGTATATGAATAATTTTCTCCCGGTCTATTCGCAATCGACGCCCAGGCTGTCCATGCAAAAAACGAGGTTAAATCGAATAGCTCTTTTTCGTCGGAGATAAACTTCTTTTGGAGCCCTCCATTTTCAATTTCGTCACTGAAGTAATTTTGCCAATATTTTATTTGTTGCTCAAAAGATGATATTTCTTCTGTGCTAAATATTAGCACGCTTTGCGCTGAGTCATACCTGTTCGTTTTGAGCAGTTTTGTTGCTTCAGTTGCAACAGCTTGCTGCTCAATTGGTTGCAGCTTGTCAAAATCATTGCCAAACTGTGATTTAGCAATGATTTCCCTTGTATCTTGACCAAGTTCGTGAAGGTATTTGGCAGAAAAATCAGGTCCAAGATAAGCCCCGTGCCCCCATATGGAACCGTTCTCCATTAGTCCATATTTCAAAAATATTTTTTGACCATTCAATATGTTACGTTTTGTAAAAACAATTGCACCAGATTGGTCCACAATTGTTTCTGGAATCGGTGGGGCGTTCTTGTAAGAATAAAATGAAATCATAATTTCTATGGAGAATCCCATTGCAAGAGCTAGAATAACACCCTTGCGCCACCATGGTGATAAAGTTTTATCACTATTAAGTTCGGTATGCATGACCCCATCTCCGTTACAGTTATTGGCCGCAAGAGTAAACTGAAGTAAACAAACCTTCCACATTCTTACACAAGAAGAATGAAAATTGAATCGGACATCTCGTTTTTCTCTAGCGCACGAGAACGAACATGGCTCACCCTACTTTACATATTTGCCAATAATAACCACCTTGACTACAAAGCCTCTGCCAGCAACCGCCCAAAGGCTTCGCATTCTTCTTTCGCAGTAGCATCCGGTTTCCATAACATCTTCAATCCATCACCAACCATCTCAACCCCTGCTTTTTTCAGGGATTCCGAAATAATCTTGACGCTTTCACCGGACCAGCCATAAGACCCGAACGCCGCCCCTTTTTTGCCCTTGAAGGCAAGACCGACAATCATCTCCAACATCCCAGCCATGTGCGAAAGCAATCCTTTGTTAATGGTAGAACATCCTGCAACTACCATTTTGGAGCGAAAAACTTCGGCGATGATATCATTTTTATCGCGCTGCCCAACATGATAGCTTTTGATAACAACGTTTTTATCCACCTGCCTGATGCCAGAGGCTATAGCATCCGCCATGTCTCTCGTGCTGTTCCACATCGTGTCGTAAATTATCGTAACCTGATTTTCCTGGTATCCGTTTGCCCATTCTAAATATTTATTAACTATTTGCATTGGATTGTCTCGCCATATTATTCCATGGCTCGGCATAATGAAGTCAACAGGTAGCTGCATCGCAACTATCTCAGTGATTTTTTTGGCAACAAGAGCGCTGAATGGGGTCAAAATATTTGCGTAGTATTTGAGACATTCATACATCAGATCATTCTGGTCGACCAGTCCATTGAACATTAGACTCGAAGCAAGATGTTGACCAAAGGCATCATTGCTAAACAAAATATTTTCCTTAGTCATATAAGAAAACATGGAATCCGGCCAATGTAACATTGGGGCCGGCACGAAAGTGAGTGTTTTTTCTCCGAGGGAAAGGGTGTCACCCGCCTTCACAATCTGAAAATTCCAATCAGTGTGATAATATCCTTTAAGAATTTTGACCGCCTGCTGCGTACAATAAATGGGCACATTCGGTATTCTGCGCATTAATGCTGGCAGCCCACCACTATGATCAACTTCGCTGTGATTCATGACAATATAGTCAATCTTTTTGAGGTCAAATTCCTTTTCAAGATTGTCTACAAATTCATCACCATACGGCCTGTAAACGGTGTCGATGAGAACATTCTTTTCATCACGGACAAGATAAGAATTGTAGGATGATCCTTTAAAAGTCGAGTATTCCTCGCCATGAAATTTTTGCAATTCCCAATCAATCTTGCCGACCCAGGTCACACTTTCTGTCAATCTTCTAGACATGGCATTCCCTTGCTTTGCGCATGATCGTAATTTTGTCACCATTCTTTTGGCATGCTTTTCTCATGTAGCAATGCCATCTCGGCCAGACAGACTCCCCGATATAGTCTTGACAGCATACTTTTTGCCATCTAGATGTGTAGCATATCCACCTATAATATTTGCTAAATTTACCACCTGTTGATATTGTTAATACTACAACGAGGCCAAAAAACATCCTCACGATTCCCAAAAACAATCACACTATATCTGATACAAGCGGCCTTTGTCTTTGACTTAAGTCAAATTGTGAACTGAGACTGCTGCATAATCCACGCGAGCCGCTGTTTGCCCCGTTTTTCAGGTTCGCAAGGCGATAGTCGTGACCGATTCTTCCCCCAGGTGCCGGATGATTTCACCCCCTGGCGGCATTTGCCAACCAAAGGGGTGGCACGTCCGCTCAGCAGGCGACCTTGAGGACCACATTTCTCAGATTGAAGGCCATGGCATCAAGCAGGAACTCCAGTTCGACCTTGGCCAGATCGTGGCGGAGCCCGGCACCTCGTCGTAGTCCAAGAAAAGACCTACGAACCGGACAGAGGACGGGTGATCGCACAAGGCCTCTTCCGCCGCCATGTCGCTGAGGGTGTACCAGCGTTGGAGCAGGAGAATCTTGAACATGAGCAGTGGCGGATAGGCCGGTTTGTCGAGGGCATTGGCAACCCGCTTGAGCTTTTGGCGAAGCACTTTTTCGATCGGTTTCCAGTCGATGAGGCGATCGATCTCGTTCAAGAAGTAGTCCTTGTGCTTGCGGCGTGCGGCGACATAGTAGGCAATACCAGGCTTCTTGGAAGTGCGTTCGCTCATGGTCGCCTCCATCGCTTTAGATGGAGAAAGTATATGTCAATTACATAAATTTACAATATTTTATTGGAATATGCCGTACATTGGTCTCGAACTTGGTTTGGACTACATAGTATTCGGGAAGGTGGACCGTCCGATTCCACCAAGCTGCCGTCACGCAGATAGAACATCTGGTCAAAACGGCTGAAAATTTTTTCATCATGTGTGACGACCAGCACCGCTGCCCCCTGCTCGCCGGCTACCTTGCGCAAAAGATCCATCACGACGCCCGCACGCTCCGAGTCGAGAGCTGCGGTAGGCTCGTCGGCAAGGATGATGCGAGGATGATTGGCCAAGGCTCGGGCGATGGCAACTCGCTGGGCCTCACCGCCCGACAGTCTTGAAGGCATGGTCCCGCTGCGATGGTCCACCTGAAGGTATTGTAACAACTCCAAAGCACGACGCCGCGCCACAGCAAGGCCAAGGCCGGCAATTTCCAATACCACCGAGACATTCTCGAGAGAATTCAAAAAAGGAAGGAGGTTATGAAACTGAAAGATAAAGCCAATGCGGTTAAGTCTCAGACGACGTAGATCACTCTGCATCCATTTCCCATCATAAACCACCTGTCCACCCAGTTCCATGTACCCACTACTTGGTTCCAGAATGCACCCGACAATATTGAGCAAGGTGCTTTTTCCAGAACCGCTGGGCCCCAGCAGCCCAACCACCTGTCCGGCATCAACATGTAAGTCAATCTGCCGCAAGGCTTCCACCCGGGCCTCGCCCTGACCAAAGGACTTGGATAAGCCCCGGATATTCACCAACGGTTTCGTGCTGGAATATGCAGTGGCCATCTCTCACCCTCCCAAGGCTACTGCGGGCTCGACCTTCAAGGCAAGGCGTACGCCCATGCCACTTGCCAATATACATATAAAGAGCACCACTACAGCCAAGGCTAATCCATCACTGGGCAGTAGGATCACTCTTCGCGGGAAGTGGTCCTTGGCCAAGTTGATGAGCAATGCACCCAAAACAAAACCGATGACCGCCATGGTGAGAGCTTCCTGAATGATAAGCCCAACAATTGTACGGTCAGGGGCACCTATGAGCTTGAGCGTAGCGATCTCTCGCACTTTATCCATAGTCATGTTGTATAGAATAAGGGCGATGATCACCGCCGAGACAGCAAGCAAAATCACTGTGAAGAGCCCGATCTGGCGACGTGATTTGTCCACCACTGACTTCGTAAGAATATTCTCCTGCTCGGTCTGGCTCATGGCGGTGAGGTGCTTCCATCGCTTAATCGCCCGAACCACTTGGTCCGGTGGGGTTGCCGGTTCGACCTTGGCAATCACGGCATTGACGACATCAGTACTGATTGATGCTGCCCCGCGTTCGGCTTCACGGCGGGCCACCGGTGGCTCCAGTTCGAATTGCAAGGTTTGGGCGTCCAACAACCGTAAATACACGACTGGATCGCCGCCGGAAGAGACTTGGTCTTGTGTCAAGCCAACCACGGTAAAAACATTGCGGCCCAGACGTACCTGCTCTCCCAACTCCAAACCCGTTCTTACATCTGCCAGTATCTCGTAATGACTGCGGGTCATGAAGCGACCAGCACATAGTTTTTTGGGTCCCCCCAGCCGGCCAAGCTCATATCCCACCACATAAAGCCGTAATTTGCGGCCTGCATGATGGGCTTCCACCGATTGATATGTTATGGAGCCGACCTCGGACACATGGGACAGGCTGGCGATCATTTCCCGGGTGTCCCCCGGAATCCGGGAGGATTCTGCGAAAGGCCCTCGTTTCCCGGCCTCCACTACCCACACATCGGCTCTTGGCTCTCTGGACAGAGACAAAGCCTCTTCCACCAATCCACGGTAAATGCCGATCATGGACAGCACCAGACCTAACAACAAACTTAGGCCGAGGCACGTAAGGACAAACCGCCCCAAGCTGTGGCGTATATCGCGCATAGCCAAGTTCATTGCCTGCCTCCGATTTGCTCCGTCGCCCGTCGCCCCTGGCGTAGGCCGGTTGGTAACTCGGCCAGGACCTGAGCTCCTTCGGGCAACTCCCCAATAACCGGTAAGCGTCCGTCAAGGGTGCTTTGCCCCAAGACCACACGGCGAAGGTTAAGATGGCCATGCTCCAGAGTCCATATTTTACCGCCCTTGCCATCGTAGCCTTGCACTAAAGTCTCCGGGATCAACACAGCATTTTTCAACCGTCCGGTATTGATGACGACTTCCGCCTGTTCACCTAGATGATACTCCCGGGGGCAATGCTCCCAGGCTACATATACGCGACGTTCTTCGCCCACCCGGTCACTCTCCAGATCAATACGCACCACCTTGCCTACAAATCTTTGCCCTGGCAGGGAGCGCAGCCGCAGCTCTGCTGGTTGTCCTGCTTCTATGCGACCAGATTTGGCCTCATCCACAAAGGCCCGCACCCAAACAGTACCAGCGTCCACCAGGGTGAAAACCGCATCACCAGCTGGTAGCACTGTTCCCACTTCCTTAAGGCGGCTGATGATTTGGGCGTCGTATGGGGCAACTAATACATGTTGTGCTAAAAGCACTTTTTGCAGGTTTACCTGGGCTGTGGCATCGTGCAAGTCTGCCTTCGCCGCCGTCAGCCCGGCTTCTGCTTGTGCGACTTCGGCCTTCGCAGTTTGGGCAGCGGCGTTTGCCTCTTCGGCTTCCTCTCCAGCCAGCACCCCTCTTTGCAGTAACATTTGGCGGCGACGGTTATTTTGCAGCTTGAGCGTAAATGTGGTATGGGCTTTCTCGAGATTTGCCTTAGCCAATTGTAGATTTGCCTTGGCCTTTGCCTCTTCAGCCATTGCCTTGGTTAGTTGATTTTGTTGCTCTCTGCTATCAAGAGTCGCCAGCGTTTGGCCTCTCTTGACAATATCTCCATGATCGACACTCAATTCCTGTAATGTACCGGCCACGTTAAACCCCACCTTCGAGAGCACTTTTGCTTCAACCGTTCCCAGGCCAAAAACTTGCAGGGGGACTTGTTGGGCGGGCTCAACAATTGAGACAGAAAGTTGTTTGAAATAATGAATGTAAAGAACATTGAGAAATACCACGAAAGGAATTAGAAAAAATATTTTCTTACTTGGTCTGAGCATAGTCACCCTCGCTTTTCACTGTGTCTTCTGTAGACAACAAAGCAGTATATCCAAAAGCTTCTCGCCTTTTACGACGAGATCAAAAGAGCGTTTGTTCAGAGACCAATGTGTAGCCAAGCCCGGTGGTATTATCAGCAACAAACTGGCAATTTCTTGCGGATTCGTGCCTCTTGGCAAGTCTTTCATCTCCTGTGCTTGTTTAATTATATCTGTAAGCGTGGCGTGAAGAGACGCAGCCATGACTTGAAAAGCTTGACGTAACCCTTCATTTTGGGAATGTAGTTCCCTTGAAAAAATCAATGAATGAACAGCTGGTGTATCCTGAATGAACTGGAGCTGTGCTTCTATAAGTCGCTTAATATGCAGCAGGGGATGCGCATCAAATTCATGCATCGCCGCCCAGCGCCGTTGTGCCTCCGTGACCACCCAATCTGCCACGGCAAGCCAAAGATCATTTTTTGTCGGAAAATGCCTAAACAGTCCGGCCTGAGTGATACCCACCCGATTGGCCACTGCCTGGGTCGACACGCACTCTGGACCTAGCTCGGCCACCAGAGCGAGTGTCGCGGCGACTATATCCATCTTGCGATCAGCCCCACTTTTCCGAGTCCCCATTGAACGCTCCTTAGCTAGCGAGTAATTACTTACTAAGGTCACAAAAAAAAAGTGTCAAGTCCTTTTGGTCCTTCAGTTCAGAATCACCTTCTCCATTGTCTAAAAATAATAAAATAAATCTAGCCTGTTATTCCTATAAGCCCGAGGAATGATTATTTCTGTAATGGACTAGGCCAGTTTCCGGCAAGCACACCGGCCACGCCCATTTTCCGCAGACGAGGTGCCAAATGCGTCCCACGCGTCCCACGACTCCAAGAGGTGGCTCTATGCAACCATGAGGCACATTTTCCCCAGCGGACGCATATAATCCGTCCCATGTGTCCCAAGGGGAGCCGACCAGCTCACCAGCCTCCCTGCCCCGCTCGGTTTTCGGCAGAGGATGCGAAAAATGCGTCCCATGTGTCCCTGGTCCACTGGACCAACAATTCCTACCTGATAACACTGAAATATGATTCTCCAGCCCGGATAACCGCTGGATTTGGATAACTTTTGGAGAACCGGGAATGTCCTGGAGAAGATCGATTTTGTCCAACAGGCCTTATCCATCTCTTCAAATTCTCCAATGATATCAGAGGTTGCAAACGACTAGTGCTCCTTTGGGAGCAGGATGCCGGGTGTTCAAATCACCTCGCCCCGACCAAGAATATCAACGGCTTACATGGTACCCATGTGGGCCGTTTTGTTATTTGTCCCACATCTTTGTCCCCCCCGATGTTGACGACCTTGCCATCCGTGCTTTTTTCGGTTTTGAGCTTCGCCAAAAGGGCTACGGCCCGCTCGTTCATTTCTGCCCCAGAACCTTTTCCAGGGCCTTGGCAAAGGCTGCCATGGCCGGTTCCCCGGCCAAGGACACGCGAATCCAGTTGGGATAGCGAAAGCCGGTCATGGTGCGCACCATCACGCCCTCGCGCATGAGCTTGCGGTAGAGCAGGGTGTCGGAAAGCGGCGTGCGGACCATGATGAAGTTGCCTGCCCCGCTCACGTATTCCAGCCCCATGGCGTCAAAATGGTCGCGTAAAGCGCGCCTGGCTTCATCCACCATGCGCCGGGTGGCGGCGATATGACCGGCGTCGTCTGCCAAGGCAGCCGTGGCTGCGATCTGGCCCAGGATATTTACCGAATAGGCGATGTGGGTGCGCCGGACGATATCCACCGCATCCAGGGAGCCGCACAAGTAGCCGATTCGAAAACCGGCCAGGCCGTACATCTTGGAGAAGGTGCGAAAGACCAGGACGTTGTCATGGCGCTCCATGATATCCAGACCGTCGGGGAAGTCCGGATCGTCCAGGAACTCGCGGTACGCCTCGTCGAGCACCACCAAGGCCCGGCCGTCGAGGGCGGTCAAAAAACGTTCCAGGGTGGCCCGGTTCCACCAGGACCCGGTGGGATTGTTGGGATTGCACACGAAGACGATCCTGGTGCGCGCCGTGACGGCCGCCAGCATGGCCTCGGGGGACAAGGCCTGATGCTTGAGCGGTACCAGATGGGCTTCGATCCCGGAAAATTTCGCCACCCATTCGTAGACGGCAAAGGTCTTGTCGGCGGTCACAATGGCGTCGCCAGGTCCGCAGAAGGCCCGGATGACGGAGCTTATGACCTCGCAGGAGCCGTTGCCGACCAGGAACCGGTCCGGGGATTTGCCAAAACGGACGGCCAGGGCCTGACGCAAGTCGTAGGCGTCGCCGCTGGGATAGATGGCGCCCCGTTCGGGCCGGAAGGTGGCAATGGCTTCCTGGGCCAGGCGAGGTGGTCCCAGGGCGTTTTCGTTGTTGTTGAGCCGAAAAAGGTGCGCCACGCCGAACTGGCGCATGAGTACCGGATCGGGCCGGCTGGGGACGTAGCGCTCGAAGGACCGGACGTAGTCCGGGACGCAGTCAAGCAAGCTGCTCATGCTGCCAGACGACCTTGTCCGCCTGCCCCCCCTGGGGGAGGACGGCCATCGGCGCGAAACCGGCCTGGAGCAGGTCTCCGGCCAGCGCCGCCTCCCACGGGACGGAGAGATCCATGGAGTACAGGATGGTGCCGATGCCTTTATGCCGCAAGGTCGCCACATGACCCGCCAGATTGTCCGCCAGGTCTTCGCCGTCGAGAAACGGTTCCAATTCGGCGATACTCCGTATCCGATCATAGGAGGCGCCAAGCAGCGACTCCCGCCTGGGGCGGCCGGCCGGCGCGTCCACAAGCAGAATGTCCCGGGGCAGGGCCAGCCGGTCATAGGTCCGGCGCAGGAAACTCTCCAGTTGCGGCGCGCACCAGACCGCCAGACCATTATCCTCGCGCAGATGGCGGAACACCACCGGGTGGTGTTCCAACCGACCGTCCGTCATGGATTGGAGAGACCCCAGGGGCTCGAAGGAGGCCTGGGGGAGATCGACGGTGGCCCGGAAACTGAGCACGATGCTGTGCGGTCCCCGGGCCACGGCCGACAGGAAGCCGTCGACCAGGAGCCGGGCCACGCTGGCCGCCGTTTCCGGGGAAGCAAACACAAAGGGACCGGAAAAATACAGGCCCTGCCCGCTGCACGGGCTCCAAGTCAGCAGGCCGGCCGTTTGTCCGTTGGCGTCGCAGGCCAGGACGCAGGCAACCTGGCCGTCGGCCACCATATCGGGAAACTTGGCTGGCGTCCGGAAGCTGCCCGGGCACTGCCAGGGGGGATAGGCGGAGATGGCCAGAGTGGCGGCCTGGGTGAGCTGCGCCGGGCTGGGATTCGGGTGGATCGCGAAGGGCGGGCGCAAACCCTCGGGAAGGCGGACCGGCGCGACGGGCGGATACGCTCTGTCCACCGTGGCTTCGAGGAGGAACCGGTCTGCGCCCTGATGCTTGAGATGGAAACGATCCGCGGCCTTGCCGGCCAGGAGCAGGCCGATATCCCCGGCAAACGCGTCGCCGGTCGTGCAAAACGAGGCGCGGGAGGTAATGTTCAGCGCGCCAAGGGAAAGGTTGCCCGCCTGGAAGGCAAACGAGGCGCGCAACTGGTGCCGGTTGCAGGTAAGATCAATGGTGAGCGGCCGGCTGCCCTCGGCGAGGCCCGCGAGGCACAGGCAGAATTCCTCGACGGTCAACTGGAAGCGGTAGCGTTCCCTCTGGCCGAAGCCCGCGCGTTCCGCCAGGACGTTGGCCAGCCCGGCCACGGGACAGGCAAAGGTGGTTTCCGCCGGAATCTCCAGCGACACGCGGACGTCCTCGGTCATACGAAACTCCCGGCAACAGGCTTGGTGGACCTTCGATCGCTTGCCGATCCCGAATACTAGCGGATTCCCCTCCACGCGGCAAACCGGCAAGACCGGCCGGCCGGGAAATCGGTGCTTTCCTCTGCGGCGACAACAGGAAATATTCCGACCACGCGGCATGTTATGGCCATGGACGCGCGCGGGCTCTCAGCCGGCGGGATTTACGCTCGACGTCGTATCGCCCATGGCATACGAAAAAACGCCCGCCGTGCTTCGTGAGGGATGACAGCCACACGCGCCACGGAATCGAAAAAGCCGCGCACAGGAAGCGACGCCAACAGGATGCAAGCCGTTTACGCGGTCTTGCCGAAGCCGAAACGAGGTTGCCATGCACATGCCAGCGCATCCCGTACTCCAGTACCGATGGGCGGTGCGGGAGAGTCGAGACGGGAAGGCCCTTGTCTATTATGGCCTTCGCAATCCGCCCCACCACCAGGAAACGGTCCTGCCCGTATCGGAGGGTTTGGCCGCGGCCCTGACCGGGCTCGACGGAGCGACCTCCCTGGACAGCCTGCCTGGGGCCGTGCGCGAAAGCGAGGACTTCCTGCGACTGGTCGCACAGGGGATCGTGGTGGACAAGCAGGACCAGCGGCAGCCGTCCACGGCCGAGCACAAGCGGACCTGCACCCGCTGCGTGGCCGATGACCACTTGCTGCCGGGGCTGGAGTTCGATGCCCGGGGCGTGTGCGCCTTCTGCCAGTGCTACGAGCAGGCCGAGCAAGCGGGAGCTTCCGCCGGGCCGCGCAATGCGGTGGACGATGCCGCGTTGCTGTCCATCGCCGCAGGCAACAAAGACTCGCGCTTCGACGTCATGGTCCTTTGCACCGGCGGCAAGGATTCCACCTTTCTGCTGTGGTACCTGGCGAAAAAACTGGGGCTGCGCGTCCTGGCCGCGTCCTGGAACATGCCCTACACCAACGACGCCTGCCGCGGGAACATCCGCCGCGCCCTCGAACTGCTGCCGGATGTCGAACTGGTGGAACGCACCCTGCCGGTCAACGCCGTCCGGGACGCCATGCGCGCGCAGTTCGGCCGGGTGGGAGCGCCATGCCTGTGCCCGACCGTGGCCCATGTCCTTTTCTTCCCACTCGCCGCCGCGGAACGGATTCCGGTGGTCATGCAGGGCGTCGAGGAAGTCCAGCTCGCGGTCATGAGCCATGTCATGCGCAACCTGCAAGGAGGCAAGGGACCGGACCGGACCGAGCCCCCATCCATCCGCGAGCAGACGCTTCAATTCCTGGGGATGGCGGCCAGCGCACCCGAACCGCCCGATCCGTTTTCCCTCATGGCGGACTATACCCGCTACCAACGGTCCATCCGAAGCAACCTGAACCCGATCTACGGGCCGCTTGATCGCCTCCTGACGCGAGCCAGGGAGGACGCCTCCGTTTTTGTGCCGCAATTCCTCCGCTTAAAAACGAATGCGCTCTACGGCTCCTGGAAGGACGTCGCGGCGTTGATGCACAAGGAAATGGACTGGAAGATGCCCCCGGGACAAAAGGGGTTGCTGCATACCAGCTGCCGCATCGAAAAAGTCAAGGACTACTGCCAGTACATGCGATTTCGCAACATGCGCTCCACCGCCTTTCCGCAGTCCATCGTGGAAGTGAGCGCCGGGGTCTTCTTCGGGCTGCTCTCCCGCGAGGAGGCGTTGCGGGAGGTGGAGGAGCTCGGCTACCACCGCGAACCGGAAGTCATGGCCGAGTTGCTCGGCGATCTGGACATAAGCGATGCGGATCGCCGCAGCCATGGCGAAACCGTTTACTCCCTTTGCGACTGCGCGTCGGGATGCCAGGAGTGAGCATGGTCGGGGAATTCCTGAATCGGACGGTGCCCATCTTCACCGAGGGCGGTTTGGCGGTTTTGCGCGACAAGGTTGTCGCCCTTGCCGGCCTTGGCGGCGTGGGCGGCGGCGCGTTCCTGGCCCTGGTCCGCTGCGGGGTGGCCCGCTTCCGGCTGGCGGAAAACGGCGTTTTCGACCCGCCGGACATGAATCGGCAGGCCGCAGCTTTCGGCCAGACCATGGGCCACCCGAAGCTCGACGTGTATATGGAGCTGGCCCGGTCCATCAATCCCGACCTGGAGCTCGAATGCTTTCCGGCAGGGATTACCGGGGACAACCTCGAACGGTTTCTGACCGGGGCCGACGCGTATGTCGGCGTCATCGACGTGGAAAAAGGCCAAGACGTCAAGGCCATGACCCCGCCCCTGCTGCAAAAGCACGACCTGCCCATGTTCACCTGCGGGGCCATCGGCTTTGGCGCCCTGCTTGTGGCTCACGAGCCGGGCGGCATGATGCCGGAGGAATTCTGGCGGCTCGTGCAGGAGCGGTCCGACGGCAACCAGAGCTTGCTGCCGTCGTATTTCGGGGACGTCTTCAACCGTCCGGTCATGGAGCGCATCGCCGGGGGCTGCGCGTCCGGCATCCTCCCCACAACGGCCATCGGCGCTCTGGCGGCGAATACGCTGCTCGCCTGCGAAGTCCTGACCTGCCTGCTGCGGGGAACCGGGCTGGTGGACCGTGAACCGGTCTTTGCCCCGCGATTTGCCGTGGTGGATTTCCTCAGCCAGAAACTGGTGGTGGGCGATGTGAGCCTTGGGGCCTGATGCATCCGCTTGCGCTCCTGCCGGGAAATGGAGCCACCGGGAACTTAAGGAGATGCGAATGGGACGCGAGGAATTGATTCAAAAACTCCGGGAGTCGCACCGGGTGATCGAACCCGGCCAGGAGGTCACGATAGGGCTTTTTCGTCCCGAGGACGCCCTGGGCGTCGCCCTGGCCTATTATGAGACCTACGGCGACACCTTCCCGCTGGAGCATGTTTACGATCCCGAGGAAATCGTCCGCCGCAACGCCACGGACGACCAATACACCGTGGTCGCCCGGACGCCGCGAGGAGAGGTTGTCGGGCTGTTCGGACTGTTTCGCCACGCCCCCGATCCCCACGTCTACGAAGCCGGCCAGCTCATGGTTCTTGGGAGTTATCGGAAAAGGCACCTCAGTACGGAATTCAGCAAGGTGGCCCTCGACAGCCTGCCCAGGCAACTGCGGCTACCCGTGGTTTTCCTTGAGGCCGTAAGCAACCATACGGTTTCCCAGCTTATAGCGCTGCCCAGGGGCTTGGCCTTCACCGGGCTCGAGGTGGAATGCATGCCGCTCGGCGTCCACGCCAAAGAGGCCGGCGCGACCCGTAACGTCTCGCTTTTTCTGATGTTCAAGTCGTTCGAAAAGACTTCCTGTGACGTGTATCTGCCCGAAGCCTACCGGACGTTTTGCGAGACGCTGTACGCGGAACTGGCGCTCCCTCGAGTGTTTTCTGCCGCGGGAGCACTTGCGGGAGAGACCCAGGCGAGCCAATTTTTCCTCCAGGAGACCGGCTTGCTGCGTCTGACCGTGACCCGGGCCGGCAGGGATTTTGGCGAGGCCGTTTCCATGGCCGAAGCCAAGGCCGGCAATCAAGGCGTGGTCCAGATATATTTGAACCTTGGCGACGCGGCCGCCCCCCAGGCCGTGGAGGTGCTCCGGGACAGGGGCTATTTTCTGGCCGGTTTGCTGCCTTATTGGTTCGGCGCGGACGGCCTGCTCATGCAGAAGGTCGGGGTGGAACCGGACTGGGATGCAATCCAATGCGTTGATCGCAAAGCCGCCGCCCTACGCGCCCTGGTCCGCGAGGACTTCTCCCTCGCCAAGCGTAGGCAAACGGGTCTGCCGGAGCTGCCGGGGGACTGGGACGGGCACCCAGGCGGCTAACCTCTGGATAACCGCCAGGGGCCGGGCCTGGGTCGTTTTAGCCGGAAAATGTTATCCACCATCAAAAAATATCAAATTATTTCAATAGACATTCCCTATCTTTGCTCCTTTGGGAGCAGGATGCCGGGTGTTCAAATCACCTCGCCCCGACCAATGAAATCAACGGCTTGCGGTGAAAATCGCAGGCCGTTTTTTGTTAGAAAATTTTCAGGATACAATCTTGGGGTACAAAAAGTAAGGGGCATTGGGCGCGGGGCTTGAAATGCCCTCCCCTGCGCCCCGCCTTGCCCCCACTTCCCCAAAAATGCTACCCGCCCGCCATGATCAAAAAAACTGAAGCGGAAAAAACTGTGGGCTCGGTTCAGAATAACCCGCAGACAGTGTGAGAAGGACCGGCCATGAAAGAACTCTGGCGTCGGGCCTGCTTTAGTTCAGCTTGAGACTATTTTCCCAGGTTTAAAGGCATCAACCCAAAACTGTTGCCCCGTACCATACGATTTATTTCGTTTTGTGAGCAGACCCCTATCTGCTAAACCGAGGGATTGAAGCGTGCCATACGAAATTTCCTGGAAAGACAAAGGGATAATCTGGACATTTTATGGCGTTGTTACAGCTGGGGAGACGAGACAGGCAAGTCTGGATATCTTAGGCGATCCGCGATTTGTGGATTTGCACTATCAGATCGTCGACATCTCAACCGTTGAACAATTCAATTTGACCAGTGAGGACATGGACGAAGCTGGAGCACTGGACGAAGCTGCCACTCTCAGCAACCTTCGTATTATTGTTGCTGTCGTTGCGGCCTCAGACGATGCAATGAAAATCGCTAAGATGTACAAATCCGCTATGAGGCAGGCTAAGTGGCCCGTCGAAATTTTCCGTACTATGGACGATGCAACGGAATGGATTCGCTCCACAGGCTGAATGATCGTAAAAAGGAACAGCCGTGGGCCAAGCTGCGGATGTCGCGCCGCGCCTATGAGACAGACCGGCCTTTGGCTCCGGAGGCCAACGCTCATAAGTCCGAATATTGGCCGTCTCGATGCAGCTGCCGCGCACTCAGTACCACGCGCATATCCGCCCGTAGGATCGACGCCGGCTCCGGCCAGTGCCGCTTCCAGGACAGCACGACCTGAGGGGGCTTGCGCCCCCTGTTCCGGGTTGAGGCAGAGGGTTCCTTTGGCCCCTGGCGTGTTACCGCGACGTTCGCAGGCGCTGCCCCTCCACGTAGCGGGCCAGGGCCTGGGTGAAGTCGCCGTAAAAGCGCAACTGCCCGATGTCGATGGGCGAAGCCAGGCGCGTCAGACGCAACACGTCGCCGTCCCCGGTCGCGTGGGGCCACACCCCTGCAAAGAAAAAGCCGGCCGCTTCCGCCCGCTCGCTAAGGCTCGGCGTGTCCGGCTGGGCCAGGGGCAAATCGAGCTCCACCACCTCGGCTCCGGCGATCTCGACCAAATCGACAGCGGCGCGATGTAGCTCCGGCCACTGGCCGGCCTCGGCCTGGATCACCCGGATGCCCCCCTTTTGGAGGTCGCGGTCGAAGGAGACCGTGTAGTCCCCGGGAAGGGCGACCGGCGCGGGCAGCCCCGGCAACAGGGGGCGGCCGAGATTGGCGTAGATGCGCGCAACCATGTCCCGATGACGATCGGGGATATGGACGTGGGCCGGCGGTGGGGCGACGAGATAGCTGAAGCAATGGAGCAGTGATTCCCGCTGGGGCGAGGCCTCGCCTAAGCGCATGGCCTTAAATCGCCTCGGCGGGCAGGCCGCCAGTTCAAGGCCGCAGGGCTTGCCGCCAAGCGCAAAGGCTTGGCGCTGGCTGACGGCATGGCTGGTCACGGGATTGAGCGACAGGCCAAGCAGGCCCATTTTGCCGGCTTCGGCGACCAGGGCTTCGGTCAAGGATTCCATGAGCCTGCGACCCCGATGGGCCGGCGACACGACAAGGACCGCCAGCTCGGCCATAGGCACGGGTTCCGGGCGTAAAAGCCCGGCATGGGCCGCCACCTCGCCCTGCCTGGTCACAGCCACGAAGCTGACGAGCCGGCCACTGCCCACCAGATGGATCAGCCCCTCGGGGCGGTAGAAATTCTCGTTCTTGTAGGAATAGCCGTAGGCCAGCCAGAAGATCCGGGCCACTTGCGGCGCTTCCTCGGGCCGCATTGGCCGAATGTCGTAGGGCTGCTCCGGGGCCCGCCGGATGACGGCCGCAATCTCGGCCGGCGGCGGCTCCACCGGGCGGGGCAGGCGCTTGACCAGGCACAGGGCCTTTCCCTGCTTGCCGTGGTTGGTCCAGTGCAGGGCGTCAGCGGCATGGCGGATGAGTTTGAGGCCAAGTCCCCGGGGCGCGTCGGGAGCGGGATTGGGGCGGGGCGTCAGTCCGTCGGGCGGATCGAATGGTACGCCCTCGTCTCGAAAGGACAGATGCAACTCGCTTTGCCGGATCGTGCCGTCCACGAAGACGTCGCCGGTCGCTCCCTCGAGGTAGGCGTGGTCCCGGATGTTGAGGAAGGCTTCCTCGGCGGCCAATTCCAGGGCCAGGACGTCCTTGGCGGGCAGGCCCGCCGTTGTCGCCAGATCCCGGACATGGTTTTGGACCATGGCCAAAAACCGCCCGTCGGCCGGAACGCGCAATTGGGTCTGGATGGGGCTTGCCATGTTTTTTTGTATCGCCGGGAGCGTGCCCTGTCTATCAGCGCGGCAATGGGGGGAGAAACCTGCCGGCGACGGCTGCGAGAGGGATGCGTTCGCAACGCAGAGGCAGCGGTTCGTTGCCGGCAGAAAAAGCGGCCCACCTCCCGCTCTGGGCCGCGGCCTTGGATCGCGCCGTTTGAAGGTCTGAACGGTTTCTGCAGGGGCCTCATTTGACGCACGAAAAAAAGACTTCCCGGGTCATTCCGACTCGATTTCAAAAACACCAACGTCCGCTTCCAGTCCTTCCCGGGGCGTGGCGGACTTTTTTATGCCACGTGAGACATAATCAAATCGCCAGCAACTTTGGAACATTATCGTCGCAGAATCAAAGGGAGGGGCGAGCGGCGGCCGCGTGAATCGCATCCCTGGCCTTCCTCTTGCTCAATAGGGGTCAGGTTCTGATTCCAAATGTGCATCCAGGCCGGCAGGCCGCTGCCCGCCTGACGAGAAGTGCACCCTTTTCCTAAGGAGGCCCCCGTGAGCGACAATTCGACCACACCCTTGCCTGAAGCCGTGGAGACGCGTCTTCCCGACGAGCACCGGGAAGAGGCACAGCCGGCCGAAAAGAAGTTACTCCTCAGCCGCAGAAGGATGCTCGGTTTTCTGGGCATTCAGATAGCCGCCGGCGCGCTGGCCGTCACCAATGCCGCGGCCGCGCCCAAGAACTTCAAGCCGGAGTGCACCAACCGGGGCATCACCCCGGACCAGCTGCCCAATGCCCGGGCCTGGCTCGTCACGGACCCGACCACCTGCGTCGGCTGCCGGACCTGCGAGATCGTCTGCTCCCTGTCGCACGACGACACCTGTCAGCCGGCCATTGCCCGCATCCACACCCTGTACGATCCCCTGCACTCCCTGGGCAAGCTCTGCTCCATGACCGAGGCGTGCAAGCAGTGCAACATGGCCGACTGCTACCTGGCCTGCCAGTATGACGCCCTGGTCCTGGACAAAAAGACCGGCGCCCGGATCATCGATCCGAAGAAATGCCAGGGGTGCGGCGAATGTCTGGAGGCCTGCCCGTGGAACATGGTGGCCTACAACGAGGCCAAGAACGTCTACTCCAAGTGCGACCTGTGCGGCGGCGATCCGTTATGCGTGAAGTATTGCCCGGCCGAGGCGATCAAGTTCGTTGAATTGGGATAACCCCCTTTGCAAGGAGCAGCTACGATGTATGGATGGGCTGGAAAGATATTGCGGGTGGATCTGACCAACGGTTCCATCACCACGGAAGAGACCAAGAAGTACCAGAACTACACAGGCGGCCTCGGCTTCGGGTACAAGATCATCTTTGACGAGGCGCCCAAGGCGGGCCCCTTTGACCCGGAAAACCGGCTGATCTTCGCCGTGGGTCCCCTGACCGGCACCATGGCGCCCTCGACCTCGCGGCCGGAAGTTATCAGCATTTCGCCGCATTCCTTCGCGACGAAGTCCAAGCATTCCCTGGCGTCACGGAGCAACTTTGGCGGCTACTGGGGCGCGGAGCTGAAGTTCGCGGGCTACGACGCGGTCATCGTCCAGGGCAAGTCCCCCAAGCCGGTGTACATCTACATCAACAACGGCAAGGCGACCATCGAGGACGCCGCGGCAGTGTGGGGCAAGGACGGTCTGGCCGCCCAGGAGGTCATCAAGAAGGAGCAGAAGGACAACGATATCCAGATCGCCACCATCGGTCCCGCAGGCGAAAGGATGGTCCGCATCTCGCCCATCATCCACCGCCTCGGCAACGTGGCCAGACAGGGCGGCTTCGGCGCCGTCATGGGCTCCAAGAACCTCAAGGCCATTGCCGTGCGGGGAACCAACGGCGTCGACGTGGCGGACAAGAAGGGCCTGATCGACTACGTCAAGACTGTCCGCGAGTTCCAGCCGGCCCCCCTGGGCGCCACCCCGCTGTCCAGCGGTCCCCTGAGCTGGACCGGGAAGCATCTGGATCCCAAAGACATCAACCACCAGGCCCAGCGCTTCAACCAGACCGAAAGCAATGCGCCCTGGCTGAACAAATACCATCTCAAGACCCAGTCCTGTTACTCCTGTCCCCAGGGCTGCTACACGTACATGAAGGTGCCCAAGATGGGGACTGGCGCGGTGAGCTGCACCCAGTGGTTTTACGCCTGGATGGGGAACAAGGACGAGGCCACTTTCCAGGCCAGCCAGCTGGTCAACAAGCTGGGTCTGGACTCGTTCGAGATGTTCCCCATGATCCAGTTCATCTGGCACCTGCAGGACGAAGAAGTGGATGGCAAGAGCGTGCTCCGGCACATGTACGACCAGGAGTTGATCAGCAAGAAGAACCTCGATGCCCTGGAGGCCGCCCACTATCCCCGCGATGGCGGGAACCTGGGCTCCGCCGGCCTGGAGGGCATGTTGTCGGTGATGGCCTATCGTGAGGATTTCATAGGCGACGCCTTGGGCGAGGGGTTCCGCCGGGCCATGGACATCATCTCGGCCGAATTCGAGAAGCGCAACATGCCCGAGGTCGCCAACGCGGTCATGAAATTCATAAAAATGGAAGGCATCATGGGCGGCGTTGTCGGCGGCAACGGCGGCTGGGGCATGTCCGCCCACTACGACCCCAGGACCTTCGGCTACTACTGGGCCGTGAACTTCGCCATGGAGAACTGCGACCCCATGCGCCACTCCATGACCAACCTGATCGAATGGACAGGGCTTTCCTTTGAGCAGGCCATGCCCGTGGCCATCAAGCACTGGGGGAAGGAAGTCGCGGAAAACGGGCTGAACGACATCCACCGCAACCGCGACATCCCCCTGACCTGGAACGGGGACAAGTCGGCCAAGGCCAACGCCTATCTCAGCCAGTTCATTCATTATCGGGGCTGTATCAAGGACAGCATGACGGGCTGTGACTGGGTCTATCCCGTCATGGTCAGCGGCCGCGAAGACCGGGGTTATGCCGGAGACACCTCGGTGGAGTACAGGCTCTTGGAGTTTGTCACCGGAGAAAAGATGACCCAGGAGAAGCTCAACGAGCAGGCCGCCAGAACCTGGACGCTGCACCGGCTCCTGACGGTCCTGGAGTGGAACGACGGCAAGCCGGTGAACATGCGCGAGGAGCACGACCAGATCCCGGACCACTTCTTCGCTCCGGTGGATACCCGGCTTCTGCCCTCCTTCCCCCCGTCCGCCCCGCCGCATCCGCCCCTGGTTCGCGAGAACTTCGAGGCCACCAAGACAGAGTACTACAAGCTCATGGGGTGGGACGTGGAAACCGGGCTGCCGACCCGCAGCCTGCTCAAGAAGCTGAACATGGACGACGTGCTCGCCTCCTTCGAGGCCCAGGCGTTTCAGCTACCCGGCTAGTCACCAATGGTTCCTGAGCAACTCCTGCGTCCCTCAAGAACAGTGAACCCCGGCCTCCTGGAGACGCCAGCCCTCCAGGAGGCCGGGATCACGCAAAACGCATGGCAGGCCGCGTCGCCGCGGCCCGCGTGCTTGCTTCCATCATGAAGAAGATCGTGCTCCTGACCCCTCCCGCGGTGCGGCTCATGAATCCGGTCACCTTTCGCGCGGACCTGCTGCCGCAAAAGACCTGGGTTCCCCTGGGCATCGCCTCCCTGGCCTCGTCCCTGCGGTCCGGCAGCTTCGACGTGGAGTTTTGCGACCTGCACGACGCCGACTGGCCCCTGGTCGAGGCCCTGCTGTCCGAAAGCGCACCCGGTCTGGTGGGCATCAGCTGCTTCACCTTCGGCCGGGCCAATGCCATGCGTCTGGCCGGGCTGTCCAAGCGCCTCTTCCCGGAGGTGCCGGTGGTCATGGGCGGCCCCCACGCCACCTTCTTCCCGGACCAGGTGCTCGCGTCCGGCAACGTGGACGTGGTGGTGCTGGGCGAGGGCGAGATCACCATCGTGGAACTGGCCAGGCGCCTGGCCCAGGGCCGGGACCTGGACGACGTCCGGGGCCTCGCCTTTCTCAGGAACGGCCACATGCGCCTGACCCCGGCCCGGGAAAGCGTCACCGACCTGGACGTGTTCCCCTTCCCGGCCTACGACGCCTTCGACCTGGACGAATACAAGTCCCCCGAGATTCCGCCGCAATACCTGCCGCTGCCGGGAACCCACGTCATGACGTCCAGGGGCTGCCCGTTTCACTGCGAATTCTGCTCGGTGAACAAATTTTTCAATGGCAAGTGGGCCTTCCGCTCGCCCGGCAACGTGGCTGACGAACTGGAGCGGCTGGTGGCCGACCGCGGCGTGCGGCACGTCTATTTCTCGGACGACCTGTTCTCCCTGAACCACCAGCGGACCATCGGCATCTGCCGGGAGATCCTGGACAGGAAGCTGGACCTCGTCTGGATGGCCGAGACCCGGGTGGACTGCGTCAACGAGGAGATGCTGGCCTGGATGCGCAAGGCCGGCTGCTATCGGGTCTACTACGGCGTGGAGTCCGGCAGCCCGCGCATCCTGAAGTCCATCAACAAAGGCTTCACCACGGAGCACGTGCGCCGGGCCTTTCGCATGACGCACCGGGCGGGCATGGAGCCCTGTTGCTTCCTCATGGTCGGCAACCCCGGCGAGACCCCGGACACCATCGACGAGACCATCGCGCTCATCCGGGAGATCCGGCCGGCCACGTCCCCCATCGTCGGCATCACCACCATCCTGCCGGGGACCAGGCAGTACGAACTGTCCAAGCGGCAGGGGCTCATCAGCGACGACTCTTGGCGGTCGGACGCGGCGCCCCCGCTGTACACCGGCGAGTACGATGTGGACGACCTGATCCAGCTGCAGATTCAACTGACCAGGGGGATCTGCCCCGAGGTCTACGAGCAGATGTGCGCCATCGGCCTGGACGACGACTATTTCCGCCTGAGACGCATGCTGGGGAACCGGCATGACCGCAAGGCCTAAGCGGAGGGAGTTGGCGAACCTCCGGAGAACCGCCAGGGGCCGGGCCAGCGTCATTCGAATCGGAAAACGCTCTCCATCAAGCAAGAAAACCAATGGCTTGCGACTCAAATCGCAGGCCGTTTGCATTTGTCCCGGGACGTTGTCCCACATCCTCCCCGAGAGTGACGACCTTCCGCTGCCCCCTGTTTTCCAGGTTGAAAAAGCTTCCTTTTCCCGGGCAGTGGTGCATTTTTTTCCGCAACGCCTTGCACCACGGGCCATGCCCGCCCGCAGGAACGATGACAGCGCCAGTCGCCATCCCTTTTATTCCGACTACCACGATATAAAAAGAGACTCTATAGACGCTATTGGCTGAAGTTACCGTTGTCAACGTGCCGCAATGTTGCCATACCTATAAGCCTTGCAAACACCGAACACTGCGGAGACGCAACCAAGGAGGTCACCATGTTTCGCCTGCTGCTGACGTTGCTTGCCATAGGTGCGCTTGTGCTGCAGACCCTGGGAGGGGTCTGTCAGGCCGAACCGTCCGGAAAACTCGTTATCTTTCAAGCCGGCTCGCTTTCCGTTCCTTTCGCGGCCATGGAAAAGGCCTTCGAAGCCAAGTACCCCAAGGTCGATATCCAGCGGGAAGCCGGCGGCTCCACCAAGTTGGCCCGGCTCATCTCCGAAGTGGGAAAACCGGCTGACATCATGGCCTCGGCCGACTACGTGGTCATCGACAAGAACCTGATTCCGAAATTCGCCTCCTGGAACGCCCGCTTCGCCTCCAACCAGATGGTGCTCTGCTATACGGACAAGTCCAAGTTCGCCAAAGAGATCAACCAGGACAACTGGTACGAGATCCTGCAGCGCAAGGGCGTGGTCTGGGGGCATTCCGACCCCAACCTGGACCCCTGCGGCTATCGCAGCCTCATGGTGATGCAGCTGGCCCAGATTTTTTACAAAAAGCCCGGCCTGTACGACAAACTCCTGGCCAACCGGCCCCAGGAAAACGTGCGGCCCAAGTCCGTGGAACTCATTTCCCTGCTCGAGTCCGGCAATATGGACTACGCCTGGGAGTACCTGTCCGTGGCCGTGCAGCATAAGCTCAAGTATGTCACCTTGAACAAGCACATCAATCTCAGCGATTACGCCATGGATTCCTTCTACAAGCAGGCCAGGGTGACGGTTTCCGGGAAAAAGCCGGGAGAAACCATCGAGCGTATCGGCTCGTCCATCACCTACGGCATCACCATGCTGGACAAGGCCCCGAACAAGGAGGCCGCCGAGGCCTTCCTGCAGTACCTGTTCGATCCCAAGGGCGGCCTGGAAGTGCTCAAATCCATGGGCCAGCCGCCGTTTGTTCCCGTGATCGTGCCGACCGAGCAGATGCAAAAGAGCATGCCCGCCGCGTTGCAGCCTTATGTCGCCGTCAAGCAGTAGGGAGGTGTCGCCAACCGCTCCTCCGGGAGCGGCGATACGGGAAACGCCGGCCAGCCGCCGGCGTTTCCCGTCGATACCGTTTTACGCCTGGATGCTGACCTCGTCGGCCCTGGTCCTCTTTTTCATCTTCGGTCCCCTGGCCCATGTGGTCCTGTCCCCCGACCCGCAGATCTTCTGGGAAACCCTGCATGATGCCGATGTCCTGCGTTCCATCTGGCTGTCCCTGTCCGCTTCGGCCGTGGCCGCCGGCATTGCCCTGGTCTTTGGCACGCCCCTGGCCTATCTCCTGGCCCGCCGGGAATTTCCAGGCAAGCGGCTGGTGGAGAGCTGCATCGACCTGCCCATCATGATTCCCCACCCGGTGGTGGGCATCGCCCTGCTGTCCATTGCCGGGCGCGGGCACTGGATCGGCGACGCCCTGCACGCCGTTGGCGTGTCCCTGATGGGCAGCGTGACCGGCATCGTGGCGGTGCTGGTGTTCGTGGGCATGCCGTTTTTCGTCGATACGGTGAAGGCGGGCTTCGAAGGCGTGCCGTCCCGTCTGGAAAACGTGTCCCGGTCCCTGGGGGCGCCGCCCGGGGCCACGTTTTGGCGCATCACGTTGCCGCTGTCCTGGCGGCATCTGCTGGTGGGGCTGATCCTGTGCATGGCCAGGGCCATCAGCGAGTTCGGCGCCATCGTCATCGTGGCCTACCATCCCATGGTCGCCCCGGTGCTCATGTACGAGCGGTTCACCGCCTATGGCCTGAAATACTCCCAGCCCGTGGCCGTGATCCTCATCCTGGTTTCCATGCTGTTTTTTCTGTTTTTGCGGATGGTTTCCCAACCCAGGAGACGGGCGTCGTGATCGAGATCAGGGACTTGGGCCTGGAATTTCCGGGATTCGTTTTCGGACCGGTTTCCCTGCGGGTGGAGGCCGGCTCCTTTTTCGCCATCATGGGCCCGACGGGGTCCGGCAAGACCCTGCTGCTGGAAAGTCTGGCCGGGCTGCTCAGACCACACCGTGGCGGCATCTTTCTCGGCGGCCGGGACATCACCGGGTTGCCGCCCGAACGGCGGGGCATGGGGCTGGTCTACCAGGACAACGCCCTGTTTCCCCATATGACGGTGCTGGAAAACATCGTCTACGGCCAACGGTACCACGGCATCGGCGAGGCCGAAGGCGGCCGCCTTGCCCGGGAGCTGGCCGAGATGTTGCGCATCACCCCGCTGCTGGACCGCAAGCCGGCCGGCTTAAGCGGCGGGGAGAAGCAGCGCACGGCCATTGCCAGGGCCCTGGCCTGCAAACCGGGCGTGGTGCTCCTGGACGAACCCCTGTCCTCCCTGGACCCCCAGTTCCGGGAAGGCCTGCGCCAGAGCCTGACCCAGCTGCATCAGGCCACCGGGGCCGTGTTCTTCATGGTCACCCACGACTTCGTGGACGCCCTGACCCTGGCCGATCACGCGGCGGTCATCCACAAAGGACGGCTGGAACAGACCGGCCCCACCCTGGATATCTTCCAGAAACCGGCCACGGTCTTCATCGCCCGGTTCGTGGGCATGGAAAACATCTTTCCGGCCACCTACGCCGACGGCCGCTGCCGGTTCGCCGGCTTGTCCCTGCCGCTGGGCCCGGGGCAGGTCCGGCCGGGAGAACGGGGCAACGCCGCCATCCGGCCGGAGGACATCGTCATCGCCCCGGGCCGGGACGCGCCCGCGCACTGGGTGCGCCTTGACGGCGAGGTCGTGGCCGTGGACCGGGTCGGGTTCACCTGGACCGCCAGCGTGCAATGCGGTCAGGCGCGTTTCCTCGCCCGGCTGGAGCACCGGCTGGCCCTTGACGGTCAGGTCCGCCAGGGGACCCGGGTACGGCTTTCCTTCGATCCCGGGTCGGTCCACCACATGGATATCGAGCCTGACGCCAGCGCAAACGCCGTCCGGTAGCGGCGGCCGTCCGCGGGACTTACGCCGCGAAACCGCCCGCACCGCACAGACGGCGCAGGCGGAAAAAGCTCTCGTCAAACCCCATGGCGCGCAACTGTTCGACCATTTCCGGGCACACCCCCCGGGTGAGCTGGAACTGCAAGGCAATGAGGTCGTCGGTGTCGCGTTCGCCCGTGTAGAGCGGCGGCGCCGCTTCCGTAAGCCAGAAATCGTCGGTGATCAGCCCCTGGCGCTTGGCGCGTTCATAGATCCGCGTGCCGGGCAGGATCGTGGTGATGCCGATGACGGGCATGGTCGCGGGCCGGATGGCCTCGATCAGGGCAATGGTTTCGGCGATGGTCTCCGGGCTCTCCCCGGGGTTGCCCACCATCAGAAAGCAGCAGGGCTCGATCCCGGCCTTGTGCGTCAGGGCAAAGGCCGTGGCCACCTGCCCCACGGTGAAGCGCTTGTTGATGGCTTTTAAAATGCGCGGACTGCCCGACTCCACGCCATAGTAGATTCTGTAGCAGCCGGCCTTGCGCATCCAGGTCAGCATCTCCTCGGTGACGCAGTCCACGCGCGTCTCGGCCATCCAGACGATGTCGATCCGGCGGTCCAGGATTTCGCGGCAGATGCCGATGGTCCGCCGCGGGTCGAGGGTGAAGAGATCGTCGGAAAAGTAGACGTGGCGCACGCCCGCCTCCCGCACCAGCTGTTCGAGTTCGTCGGCCACGTTGCCCGGCGACCGGAACGACCAATGCCCCTTGAAGAACTGGTTCACGGAGCAAAAATGGCAGGCGTAGGGGCAACCCCGCGAGGTGAGGACGTGCGTCCCGGGCAGATCGTAATATTGCGCCGGAATTTCGGGGGATTTGTACTGGGCGAGGTCAAAGCCCTCATATGTGGGAAAGGCCAGGGCGTCCAGGTTGTCGTCCTGCGGGCGCGCCTTGGTGGTGTGGACGGCCTCGCCCTGGCGGAAGGCGATGCCGGCCACGTCCCGAAGATCGCCGTTTTGGTCCAGACAGGCGGCCAGTTCGACGATGGTCGCCTCGGCCTGCCCCAGGGCCACGATGTCCACGACGCCGCGACACAGGATCTGCTCCGGAAAAAAGGTCGCATGGGGCCCGCCCATGACCACCACGGCGTCGGGAAGCGCCTGCCGGGCCATGGCCGCCGTGCGCAGGGCATTGACGCGTTCGAAGGTGAAACAGCTGATACCGACCATGTCGGCCTGCGATGCGGCCAGCAGCGCGCACACCTCCTCCCAGTCGGCGTCGTGCAGATCGTGCGGCTCGGCCTCGAAGCCGCCCGCCCGCAGGGCGGCCGCAAGCGAGGCGATGCCCAGGGGAACCCAGGATTTGGCCGGCAAAAGGTCCGGTTCCAGGGTGGCCGGATGCATGAGGCGCATGGCGGGTGGGGTGAGCAGGAGAATTTTCATGGTCGTCTCGCCCGGGGCTGCGGCGGCGGGGAAGCACGGCCCTCCGCCTTGTGTTTGAAACCAGGGCCCCGGGGAGGACATCTCCAGAGCCCTGGTTCACGGCTTTGTCGCAAGGGGGTGAGGGAACGGTCACCCCCTACGCGGGCAGCCTGAAGCCTTTGGCCTCAAAGGCCGTGGCAACATCCTGCATGCCCAGCTTCTCCAGGGTGGAGCGACGGGGCAGCCCTGTCTCCGGGTCCCAGCCCATGTACGTGTAGTAGACGGTCTTGGTCGCCTCGAAGTGATCGCGGTCAAGGGGCGGATGCGGCCGCTCGGCCTCGGGATAGGCCGGCAGCAGGCGGCTTTCCACCGGGGCGAAGAAATGCCCGGGCAACTGGTCGTGCTCCTGGCGCAGGTTCACCGGCTTGCCGCCGCCCCACTCCAGGGCCGTCACCAGCCGGTGCATGTTCCAGATGCGCGCGGCCCGCTCGTTGAGTTTGTCCTGGGTCATCTTCTCGCCGGTGACCAGTTCGAACATCTTGTACTCCACGGACACATCCCCGGTGTAGCCCCTGTCCTTGCGGCCGCTGGTCATGATGGGGAAGACCCAGTCGCAGGCCGAGATGCTGTCCTTGATGCAGCCGCGCAGGTGGATGAAGCGGGTGATCGTGGCGTTGGCGTCGGCCGACTTGTCCCCGTTCCAGGTCAGGGGCACGTCCCGGTGGCGGGCCAGGTCGCTCAGGCCGTTGATGGCCACCTCCTCCCCCCAGATGGTCTTGGCCACGGGCAGGGCCTGCTCGAACTTGAGGCCCGTCCATTCCAGCAGGTTGGTCATGGAGTGGCGGTTGGGGTCGCGGTTCTCGACGGCGAAGTTCACGGCCCAGTAGTAGCCGAAGGTCCTGGGATCGTAGTGGGCCGACATGCCCCAGCCGCCGTTGCCGCCGACCACGCCGCCCATGATGCCTTCCATGTCCTCGAAGCGCATGACCGCCTTGGCCGCGGCGGGCAGGCCCTCGGCCTCGAACTTCGCGGCGACGATGTCCATGGCCCGGCGGAAACCCTCGCCCAGGGCGTTGCCCAGGAAGCCCTGGCGATAGGCGATCATGTTCATGAGGGTTATCAGGCCGTCCGCGCCCAGTTCGCCCTTGGGCGGATAGTGGCCCTTGCCCAGGCCGGCGGCGATTTCGGCCGAGACCAGCTTCTTGCCCCGGAGGTGGTCGAGGAGGCTTTTGCCGTCCACCGTCTCATCCTGGAGAAACCAGACGAACTGGATCATGGGGAACATCTCGAAGGTGTCCACCCCGAGCTTGTTGGCCATCTGGTTGGCCAGGAACGTGGCCTTGTCCCGGTTGCCGATCCAGGAATAGAACCATTGGGTGCAGCTCACCGCGCCGCCGCCCATGCCGGGCACGTTCATGTAGGCGTAGCAGCCCTGCGGGCAGGCGTAACAGGACTGGGGCTTGACGTGGTACTCGTTGAGCCAGGGCGCGCAGCTCTTGGTCTGGTCGAAGCGCAGGGCCTGCTTGTTGATGTTTTTGGGATCGACGTACTTTTCCGTCCAGCTCAAGGGGCCATGGGACAGGGGCGTGGCCCCCAGGGGCCCGGGCTGGAACTCGCGCACGCTTTTCACGTATTTGACCAACCCGTCCTTGTCGGCCACCTTGACCCCGCCCGTGCCGCGCACGGCGATGGCCTTGAGGTTCTTCGAGCCCATGACAGCCCCGAACCCGCCCTGGCCGGCGGCGTTGCCGATGCGGTGGATGACCGGGGAGATGCGCACCAGCTTCTCGCCCGAGGGGCCGATGATCGCGACCTGCACCTTCTCGTCGCCAAGCTTCTCCTTGATGGCGTCCTGGGCCGCGAAGGTGTCCTTGCCCCAGATGAAGGCCGCATCCTCCACGCTCACCTTGTCGTCGGCGATGTTGATGAAGGCCGGTCTGGGCGCCTTGCCCTGGATGATGACGGCGTCATAGCCGGCGAATTTGAGCTCCGCGCCCCAATAGCCGCCAAAGCCGCTTCTGGAGACCAGCGGATGCTTGGAATGGGGGGCGTAGACGTGGGGAGAGACGCCGATGACCTCGGACCGGCCGGTGGAGGGAGCCAGGGTTCCGGTCAGGGGGCCGACGGCAAAGATCAGCCGGCTGTCCGGGCTGAAGGGGTCGGCCAGGGGGGCCTCGTCGAAAATGACCTTGTAGCCGATGCCGATCCCCCCGGTATAGTCGAGATATTTGGCGGTCTCTTCCTTGGTGACCTTGCCGTTGCTGAGATCGACGCGCAGTATCGTTCCGGTCCATCCATTCATGATCAAGACTCCTGCTGGGTAGGGGGTCAACGCAGGTCGACAAAGGTCAGGGCGTCGGCCGGGCAGTATTTGACGCATTGCGGATCGCCGCCGCACAGGTCGCACTTGCTGAAAATGCTCTTTTCCTTGTTCTCGACGATCATGTTCCAGGGACAGGCGGCCATGCACTCGCCGCAGCCGGTGCATTTCGCCGGGTCGATGACGCGGGCCCCAGTCTTCGGGTCGAGCACCAGGGCGTCGTAGGCGCAGGCCAGGTAGCAGTCGGCCATGTTGCACTGGCGGCAGACGTCGGCCATGACGGCCAGCTTGGACAGGGTCTTGGTCGGATCGTAGTCCGTGTGGATGCGGCTGAGGGCGGGCTGGCACAGGCCGTCATGGCCCAGGGAGCAGACGATTTCGCAGGTGCGGCAGCCCACGCACTGGGTCGGGTTGGTGGACAGCCAGGCCTTGGTATTCGGCAGCTGGTCCGGCGTGATCTCGCGATTATAATGCTTTGGATTGAAATTTTTCGGAGCGGCAATGGCATTGACGGCAACCGTGCCGGCAACGACCTGCAACCCGAGGACCTTGAGCATCTTTCTGCGGCTCATGCCGTTTTGTTGCTGCGATGTGTTTTCCGTTGATTCGTCTGGTTGCGTCTCGCAACATTCAGTTTCCGATTCCGGCTGTCGCAAAAATTTGAAGATATTCCTCCGCACGATGGCCTCCTCTGTCGTTATGGAGTTCTGCGTTCGTTGGTTCCTTTTAAAGAGCAAAAAGAAGACCAGCTTGCGGGCAGGCGCCGCCACGACAGGCCATGGCGGGCATGGCCGGGAAAGAGCGCCGCATGATCATTGGTTATTTTTAGCATGACAAAAAGCACGAAAGCGCTCCGGGAGCGCGGCCGGTCACGGTTTGAAGGATGGCCGCGCAAAAACCGGGTCACACTGACCCAAATAGCGTGATTGAAGCGGGTCAATGTGATATGATTGCCCGGCATTGACAGAAAGGGGACGAACAACTAGGCAAGATCAAAAGGATTCTCAAAAAAAGGCCTGACGACGGCGACATCCGGCCGACGGCCGCCCACGGCGGCGGACGGTCACGCCCGGGCCGCCGCTGCGGACCGGGACAGGCCGGCGGCACGAGCATCGCCCGGCCTTCCCGCCAGGCTCCAAAACCGGGGGCGCAAGGACCATGGGCATTTACAAGTTCACCATCCCGGAAATCATTTTCGGCCGCGGCAGCTTCGACTATGCCGGCGTGTGCGCCAAACAGCTCGGGGCCTCGAAAATCTTCGTCGTGTCCGACCCGGGCGTGGAGGCGGCCGGCTGGGTGGAGAAACTCGTGGCCATCCTCAGGCGGGAGGGCCTGGACTTCGTCTATTGCAACGACGTGGCCCAGAATCCCAAGGATTATCAGGTCAAGAAGGGCGTGGAGCTGTACCGCCAAAGCGGCGCGGACGTGGTCCTGGCCCTGGGCGGGGGCAGCGTCATGGACGCGGCCAAGGGCATTGCCCTGGTGGCCAGCAACGGCGGGGAGATCAAGGACTACGAGGGAGCCAACCAGGTCAAGGATCCCCTCCCCCCCATGGTTTTCATCCCCTCGACCATGGGCAGCGAATCCAATATTTCCCAGTTCGCCGTGGTCACCGATGTGGCGCGACGCATCAAGATGACCATCATCAGCCGCACCCTGGTGCCCAATATCTCCATCACCGACCCGAACCTGCTCGGCACGCTCGACCGCGAACTGCTTCTGGCCCCCCTGTTCGACGCCCTGGCCCATGCGGTGGAGTCCTACCTGTCGCCCCTGGCCAACCCCCTGACCGAGGTGCAAAGCCTCAAAGGGCTCGACCTGCTCTGGCGCCACAGCCGGCCGGCCCTGGCGACCCTGGCCCTCGACGACCTGGAACAGCTGGCCGTGGCCGGGCTGTCCTCCGGCATCGCCTTCACCAACGCCAGCGTGGGGCTGGGGCACGCCCTGGCCCATGCCCTGGGCGGCATGTACGACGTTGTGCACGGCATTTCCCACGCCCTGCTCCTGCCCAGCGTCATGCGGTACAACATGCCGGAGTGCCTTGAAAAAATGGCCGTGATCGGACGCATTCTCCTTGGCGAGCGCCTGGAGGACGACCGGGCCACGGCCGAGGCCGGCATCGAGGCCCTGGAACGATTCCGCGGGGAGATCGGCCTGCCGACGCAGCTGCGCGAGGTCCTGCCCGACAACACCATGCTCCCCGAGATGAGCCGCAACGCCGCCAACGACATCTGCCTGCTCACCAACCCCCGTCCGGCCGACTGGAAGGACATCCTGAACATCTACTACGGAGCATGGTGATGGAGCACAAAGCCAAGCTCGAGGACATCAGCGGCATCGAAACCGTCAAGCTCGGCTTTTTCAAGGAGGTCCAGCGCAAGATCAGCGAACTGAAGGCCTCCAACCAGGAGCTGGAGCAGAAACGGCGGGACATCCAGGCCATCCTGGACGGCATTCCCGACGTCATGGCCGTCATTTCCCCGGAGAAAAAGGTGCTGTCGGTCAACAAGTCCTTTTACGACACCTATCCGGGCGTCGAGCCGACGGGCCTGCCCTGCCACAAGGTCTTCAAGGACCAGGACGTCCCCTGCGCCCCCTGCTCCATCGACCTGGCCATGGAAAGTCCGACCAGGGTGTCGCGCAGTCTGCAGATTCTCAACCGCAGCGGCGAGAACCGGCAGATCGAGTGCACCGCCTCGGTGATGCAAAACAGCCGGGACAAGCCGGACCGGATCCTGCTGCTCCAGCGGGACGTGACCCTGGAAAAGCAGTTCCAGGCCAAATTCTTCCTGGCCGAGCGCATGGCCACGGTGGGCGTGTTGGCCGAGGGCGTGGCCCATGAGATCAACAACCCCCTCACCGGCATCAGCGGGTTCGCCGAGGCCCTGGTGCTGCGCCTGGGCGAGCTTGAGGCCCTGGTTCCCAAGGGCGCGGCAAGCGAGGCCATCTTCGAGGACTTCCGCGAATTTCTGGACACGATCCTCAAGGAATGCAGCCGGTGCTCGGACATCGTCCAAAACCTCCTGACCTTCGGCCATCGCGAGATCAAGCGCCTGTCCACCGTCAACCTCAACGCCCTGGTGACGAATTCCATCAAGCTGCTCGGCCCCAAGCTCAGCCGGCTCCCCAAGGACATCATCACCCTGGACCTGGACATGGACGAGCCGGTGGTGCTGGGCCATCCCGGGGAGCTCATGCAGGTTATGCTCAATCTGGTGCTCAACGCCCTGTACGCCGTGCGCGACTCGGGTAGTATCCGCATCAGCACCAGGGTCAGGGAGAATCTCGTGATCCTCGCCGTGGCCGACACCGGCGACGGCATCCAGCCCGAGCACATCAACAAGCTCTTCGAGCCGTTTTTTACCACCAAGCCCGCGGGCCAGGGCATCGGCGTCGGCCTGTCCACCTGTTACAACATCATCCGGAAACACGGCGGGGAGATCAGCGTGGAGAGCGAACCGGGCCAGGGTTCGGTCTTCGAGGTCATCCTGCCCTATCTGGCGCAATAGGTTGGCACAGCATGTACACGACCGGATGCATCAATATCCTGGTGGTCGATGACGAGCCGTCCATCCGACGGCTGGCCCAAAAGGCCCTGGCCGGGCCCGACCGGATCGTGACCACGGCCGATTCGGCCGAAAAGGCCATGCGACTGGCCGACGCCCAGGACTTCGACGTCATCCTCCTGGACATCCGCCTCCCCGACAGCAACGGCCTTGGCCTGCTCGAACGGTTCCGGGAACGCCTCCCCGATGTGGAGGTGATCATGATCACCGCCTACGCCGAGGTGGCCACGGCGGTCGAGGCCATGAAGATGGGGGCCTACGACTACATCACCAAGCCGTTTTCCCTGGAACGGATCAGCCTCGTCATCGAGAAGGCCTACCAACGCTCCCAGCTGCAACGGGAAAACCGCATCCTGCGCCGGACCAGACCCGCCACGGCGGATCCCAAACTCATCGGCCATTCCGTGGCCATCAAAAACATCCTCTATCTCATCGGCAAGGTGGCCCCGACCCAGGCCCCCGTGCTCATCACCGGCGAAAGCGGCGCGGGCAAGGATGTCGTGGCCCACACCATCCACCGGCTGAGCGCCTGCGCCGACAGGGCGCTGGTCATCAAGAACTGCAGCACGTTCAACAAGGATCTGCTGCGCAGCGAACTGTTCGGCTACCGCAAGGGCGCCTTCACCGGGGCCTCCGAATCCCACAACGGCCTGCTCGCCCTGGCCAACAACAGTTCGCTGTTCCTGGACGAGGTGGGCGAACTGTCCCTGGAACTCCAGTCCATGCTGCTGCGGGTGCTGGAATCCCAGACGTATCGCCGGGTGGGGGACACCGAAGAATGCAAGGTGAACATCCGCTTCCTGTTCGCCACCAACCGCGATCTGGCCAGGGAGGTGGAGGCCGGCCGTTTCCACGAGGCCCTCTTCCACCGCCTCAACATCTTTTGCATCGACATTCCGCCGCTACGGGACCGGAAAGAGGACATCCCGGCCCTGACGCAGTATTTCCTCGGCCACATTTATCCGGACCGGCCGCCCTACAAGATCACGCCCCGGGCCGAGGAATGTTTCCACGCCTACGACTGGCCGGGCAACGTCAGGGAGCTGCGAAACGTCATCGAGCGGGCCATCATCCTGTCCGAAAACGACCTGATCACCCCGGGCAACCTGCCCCAGGACATTGTCCGGTCCCTTGACGGGTCCGCGACGGAGGGCGTCTTCCCGACCCTGGAGCAAAGCGAACGCCAGCTCATCGAGCGGGTGCTCAACCATGTGAAATCGAACCGGACCCTGGCCGCCAAGATGCTCGGCATCGGCCGCAAGACCCTTTACCGCAAGCTGTGCAAGTTCAAGCTGTCGCAGGATCTCGTCCGGGATGGCCGGCACTTGTAAGGCGGAGGCCCGGTGTTCCGGACAGTTCGCCCCGCCCTCCCGACGCAACGGCTTGCGGTGAAAATCGCAGGCCGTTTTTTGTTGGAACAGGTTGTGTCGGCCATTTTGCGGGTGAAATCAGCCACAGGACGCCGGGGCGTCGCAGGGCCCGGGAAGGGCGCGGCAAAAATAACTGCAAAATCCCGCATTCCATCTTGAAAAAAAACGCCTCCTGGCCCAAAGTGCCACTAGTCGCAAAAAGCCTTGTGCAAAAAGGCCCGCCCATCTGGCCCGATCGTGGTCCAATGCAGCCAACCGTGCGAAACAGGCCTCTTGCGAAGGCGGCATTGTTTTTCCGTACACATATGAAACACTATAACGAACCGCAGCAAGACTTCAGCCCATGAAAAATCAAGACCAAACCCTTAACCTCGACACCCTGCGGCTTCCCCTGTCCGGCTTTCGATTTCTCAATACGAACCGGGCGGAAGATGTGGACTGGGCCTTGTCAGAAAATTTCAACAATGGAATGGTGACGATATTTCAGGAAAAAAAGTTCAAGCTCATCTACAACCATGTCAGCATCGGGAGCGTATCGTTCAATGTCGCCGCCACGTCCTCGGGCTATGCCGTCCACGCCAACCAGGATATGGAGAGCTTTGTCCTCATAGACCTCACCCATGGCCAGCTCGATGTCCAGGCCAACAACAAAAAAGTGCTGTGCGTTCCGGGAAAGTTGGCGGCCGTTCTCGACTTTGTGCATCCCGCCCTCATTTCCATCCGGCCGTTTTACAGCAACACGACCGTGCGCTTCACCCGGGCGGCCATTGAACAGACCCTGGAACGCCACCTCGGCAAGCCCTTGCGCGCGCCTTTGCAATTCACGCCCCAGGTCGATCTTTCCCAGCCCGGCCCGAAGCGGCTGCGGGCCATCCTCAATCAGGTCATCGCCACCTTCGAGCAGGATGCGGCCTTGTCCGAAGCGCCGCTGCTCGTCGGCCAATACGAGCAGCTCCTGCTGACGGCCCTGCTCACCTGCCTGGACCATAACGCCTCGAAACTCCTGCGCGCGCCAGCCAAGCCGGCCCCGTCCAAGATCGTCGCCATGGCCGAGTCCTTTCTCGAAGCCCATGCCGACAAGCCGCTCAATCTCGGCGACCTGAGCGCGCTCACCGGCATGAGCGCACGCTCCATCCAGCTCGCCTTCCAGAAGCATCGCGGCTATTCCCCGTCGCGCTTTCTGCGGGAGTGCCGCCTGACCCGGGCGCGGGACATCCTGCGCCGCGCCGCGCCGGGAACGAGCCTGCTCGCCGTGTCCCTGGCCTGCGGGTTCGCCTCGCAAAGTCTTTTTTGCCGCCTCTACCGCGAACGGTTTGGCGAAAAACCCTCGGAAACCCTGGCAAAAACCTGAATCAACGTCCCCGGGGACACCGGAGCCTTTCGTTTTGAGATAAGATCTTGCGCCATCGAATAAGACAGCAAGGAACCGGCATGGTATTCGCCAGACAAGAGCGGAAACGTCTCGCAAGACCCTGTTGCATGGGTTCTGGCCGATACGCCGCCACGAGGGGCTCCCCCCCTCCTGCAACACACTGGAGTCCGGCATGCGCACCAAACACGTCCTGTCCCTGCTTCTTGTCATCTGCATCGTTTCCGCCGCCGTCCCCGTCCGGGCGCAAACGGCCGACACCAGCACACAAGGCAACTTTCGCTGGACCGTCGCCCCCTATGCCTGGCTGACCGGCCTGTACGGCACCATCGGCGCGAAGGGCTACGACACCACGGTCGACGCCTCCTTCGCCGATCTTTCGAAGTATCTGAACATGGCCGCCATGGTCCATCTGGAAGGCATCTACCGGGATCGCCTGGGCATTTTCACCGACTTCAACTATTCCCTGCTCGGGGATCAGGCCTCGGGCAAACGCATCGCCCTCGACGGCAAGACCAGCCTGCTGCTCGTCGACATCGCCGCCTTCTACCGCCTGGGCACCTTTCCCCTGGGCCAGGCGCAAAACGCCTTCATGAACCTCGACCTGCTGGCCGGGGCGCGCATCTGGAGTCTGGCCCTCAAACTTGATGTGGACACGGCCCGTGGCGGCCGCGACATCTTCCAGTCGAAGACCTGGGCCGACCCCATCATCGGCGCCAGGGCCGAATTCCACTTCGCCAAATCCTGGCTGGTCAGCCTGCGCGGCGGCATCGGCGGCTTCTCCATCAGCTCGGCCCTGACCTGGGACGCCACGGCCGCCCTCGGCTACACCTTCTGGAAACACGGCACGCTGCTCGTCGGCTACCGGGCCGTGGGCGTCAACCATGACGAAGGCAGCGGCCGCAGCGCCTTCAAATTCGACGCAACCTTGAGCGGTCCCATCCTGGGATTGGCTTTCACGTTCTAGTCTCCGGGCTCCGGCCCGCTCCGTCACACACCCGGCCGGGGAGGTCTTTGGCGCCCCGGCAAACCCGCCGGCCACCCGAACGGGACCTGTTCGGGGTCAGGTCCGGCGGCAAGGATGAGGAACCTGTTTATGCGCCGACACGTTCTCCTCGTGGCGACCGCCCTGCTGAGCCTCGCGCTTTTCGCCGGACCGGCCGGAGCCGCGACGCCCATCGATCCCAAGGCCGACGCCCTGCTGCGCGCCGTGGCCGCCCACATGCAATCCCTGACCGCCTTTTCGGTCACGGAAAAAAGTCTGGTGGACCGGGTGTTTCCCAACGGACAAAAAGTCGCGTTTTCCCACAAGACGGCCATCAAGGTCTCCCGCCCGGACAAGCTGCGCGCCGAAGCGAACGGTGACGACGTTTCCGGGACCTGGGTCCAAAACGGCACGGCCTTCCAGGTCTACAACGCCAACTCCAAGGCCTACGTCGCCCTGGACGTGCCGCCGCGTCTGGCCGCCGCCCTGGACATGGCCATGGCCCAGCTGCGTCTGGTCGGCCCCATGGTCGATCTGCTGGCCGACGATCCCTACAAGAGCATGATGGAAGGGGTGCTCGAAGCCGTCTATGTCGGCCAAAGCGAGGTTGACGGCAAACCCTGCCACCATCTGGCCCTGCGCCAGCTCACCCAGGATTTCGAACTGTGGATCGACGCCGGCAAGACGCCCTGGCCCCTGCGTCTGGCCGTCACGGACAAGACCCTGCACGGCAACCCGCGCACCCTCGTCGAATATACCGACTGGAAGACGGTCTCGCATTTTCCGGCCAAAACCTTCGCGTTCACGCCGCCGCCGGACGCCGTACGGGTCAAGCTCGCTCCTCCCGCGCCGGCCGCCGGCGTCAAGCCCTGACGGAGGCGCGCCATGCATCGCACCATCACACGACACTTGCTGCGACTGGCCGGGCTGCTCGGCCTGATGGCCGGCCTGATCCTGGCCATCCCGCCGTCGGCCCACTGCTTCCGGGGATTCGGCGGCGGATTTCATGGCGGCGGCTTCGGGGGCTTTCACGGTGGAGGCTTCGGTGGCTTCCATGGCGGCGGCTTCGGCGGCTTTCATCCGCCCATGGGCGGGGGATTCCATCCGCCCGCGCCCATGCCCGGCGGCTTCGGCGGGTTCCATCCGCCCATGCAGCCCGCCGGCATGGGCGGCGGCTTTCATCCGCCCGCGCCCGGGTTCGGTGGCGCGCCGGGCATGCCTCCGGCCGGAGCCGTCCACGTTCCGCCGCCCATGGGACCGGGAGCCTATGGCCCGCATCCCATGCCCGGCGCCTTCGGCCCGGCGCCCATGCCGGGTCCCCATCCCGGATACGGCCCGATGCCCATGCCGGTCCCCCATCCCGCGCCCTTTGCCCCGGGCTTCGGCCCGGTCGGACCGCCGCCGCCCGCGCCCTGGTTCGGACCGCATCCCTTCGCCCCGGCGGCCGTGGCGGCCGCGGCCACCCTCTACGCCCTGCCCGCCACGGCGGCGGCCCTGAGCATCGCCGGCCAGACCTACTACTCCGTCAGCGGCGCCTACTACCAGCCCGTGATCCAAAACGGCGTCACCGTCTATGTGCAAGTCACGCCGCCCCAATGACCGGACCAGCGTTCCCGGGCCTTTCGTCGCATCACGTTCCCAACGGAGACTCCGCATGAAAAAACGCTTCCTGTTCCTTGCCGCGCCCGTGCTGCTGTACGGCCTGTTGTGCGCCGGTACCGAGGCCCGGGCCCGCGAGGCCTACCAAACCCCGGCGGCGCCTTCGGCCGCCGCCATTTTACCGCCCTCCATGCTGTCCGGGCCGCATTTTTCCGTGGCGCCGATCGTTGGCACGGACGGCTACCTCTACGTGTACGATCTGCGCACCACCTACGGAAATCTGCGCGTCGCCTCCACGGCGCTTCTGGCCAAGCGCATCGCCGAAACCGCCGCCCTGGCCAAGATGGAGCAGGTCAGCGCGCTCAGTGAATTCGGCGGCGGCATCGTCGACAAGGGGGAAGCGACCATCCAGGGCGCGGCGGACCTCATCACCAACCCCGTGGGCACGATACGCGGCACGGTCACGGGCGTCGGACAGATGTTCGCCAATCTCGGCCAGGCCCTCAGCTCCGGCAATATCGGCAACGGCTCGGGCGTATCGAAAATCCTTGGCGTCCCGGAGTTGGAGCGGCAATACGCCGCCCAGTTCGGCGTGGACCCCTACACCACCAACCCCCTGGTGCGAAAACGCCTGCGGGCCATGGCCTCGGCCGGCGCGGCCGGCAACGTCACGGCCTCGGCCCTGGCTTCGCTGATCCCGGGCGGGGCCGGCATCGCCGTGTCCGCCGTGGGCGCTTCGGCCAAGCTCAACGGCATAGACCTGACCGCCTCGCCCGAGACCCTGGCCCGACAAAACCTGGCACGACTGGCGGACATGGGCGTGCCCTCGGAAACGGCCTCGTTTTTCATCGGCAACCGGGTCTTCACCCCCAGCCAGCAATCGCGCATCGTGGCCTCGCTCGCCGCCATGCCGGCCGCAGGGAACAAAGGGGCGTTCGTCGGCTTTCTGGCCGACACCAACGACCCTGACGTGGCCCGGTTTCGGGGGCGCATGGCCGCCATGTACGCCGGCTACAACGCACGCGTCGAACCGCTTTCCGGCTTCGTCAGCATCGGCCGCCATGTCGCCGCCATAAACGCCTCCGGACGGCTGGTCCTGGTCTTCCCGGCGGACTGTTTCTTCTGGACCGAAACCAACGCGATCATTGCCCGGGCCTTCGCGGACTACGCCCGGAGCTTTCCGGCAAACGGCATCGAAATCTGGATCACCGGAAAAGCCAGCCCGCTTTTCGCCAGGAAAATGCGGGCCATGGGCTGGAAATTCCACGACCACAGCGGGCCCCGGCTGCTCGGGGAGCCGTATTGACGGCAGGGTGACGTACGCCAATTGGGCCAGCACGCATCGAATTGACGGAGGAACACATGCGACGAACCATCGCTCTCGTCCTGTGGGCGCTTGTCCTGGCCGTGCCGGCCTTTTCCCCGGCAACGGCCAGGGCGGGAGGTCCGCCGGGATCGCCAAGCGCCACCATCACCATCCCCGGGAACCAGTTGCCGGCCCCGCCGCAGAAATTCGCCGGCGTCATCAAAGACACCGCCCAGAAATCGACGCCCTACTGGCCGGCGCGCATCGTGCCGCCCAAGGGCGCGCCCAACATTCTGCTCATCATGACCGACGACTCGGGCTTCGGCGTGCCGAGCACCTTTGGCGGCGTGATCCCGACGCCGGCCCTGGACCGCATCGCCCAAAACGGCCTGCGCTACACCAACTTCAACTCCACCTCCCTGTGCTCGCCGACCCGGGCCGCCCTCATCACCGGGCGCAATCACCACTCGGTGGGCTTCGGCGTCATCGCCGAGCAGGCCACGGGCTATCCCGGCTACGACAGCTTCATCCCCAAGAACAAGGCCACCATCGGCCGCATCCTCAAGGACCACGGCTACCGCACCTCCTGGTTCGGCAAGGACCACAACACCCCGGCCTTCCAGGCCAGCCAGGACGGTCCCTTCGACCAGTGGCCCATCGGCATGGGCTTTGATTACTTTTACGGCTTCGTCGGCGGCGACGCCAACCAGTGGGAACCCAACCTCTTCCGCAACACCACCCAGATCTATCCCTTCAAGGGGCATCCCGGCTGGAACCTGACCACGGCCATGGCCGACGACGCCATCGACTATATGAACCGCATCAACGCGCTGGACCCCAGCCAGCCGTTTTTCGTCTATTACGTGCCCGGCGGCACCCATGCCCCCCACCATCCGACTCCGGAATGGATCGAGAAAATCAGCAAGATGCATCTGTTCGACAAGGGCTGGAACGCCCTGCGCGCACAGATCTTCGAGAATCAGAAAAAGCTCGGCGTCATCCCGGCCGAGGCCAAGCTCACCCCCTGGCCCGACAAGCTGTTGAAAAAGTGGGATGCGCTCACCCCTGACGAAAAGAAGCTGTTCATCCGGCAGGCCGACGTCTTCGCCGCCTACGTGGCCTACACCGACCACGAGATCGGCCGCGTCATCCAGGCCGTGGAGGACATGGGCAAGCTCGACAACACGCTGATCATCTACATCAACGGCGACAACGGCACGAGTTCGGAAGGCACCCTTGTCGGCACGCCCAACGAAGTGGCCATGTTCAACGGCGTCGACGTGCCCGTAAAAGACCAGCTCAAGGCCTTCTACGACGTCTGGGGCTCGGACAAGACCTACCCCCACATGGCGGTGCCCTGGGCCTGGGCCTTTGACACGCCGTTCCCCTGGACCAAGCAGATCGCCTCGCACATCGGCGGCGTGCGCCAGGGCATGGCCATCTCCTGGCCCAAGGTCATCAAGGACAAGGGCGGCATCCGCAACCAGTTCCACCACGTCATCGACATCGTGCCGACCATCCTCGAAGCCACGGGCATCAAGGCGCCCCAGACCGTGGACGGCATCAGGCAGAGTCCCATCGAAGGCGTGAGCATGATGTATACGTTCGATGCGAAAAACGCCAAAGCGCCCTCGACCCACAAGACCCAGTACTTCGAAATGATGGGCGACCGGGCCATCTACCACGACGGCTGGCTGGCCAGCACCAAGGTCATGCGGCCGCCATGGGATATGGTCTCCCTGGCCAAGGACCCCATGACCTACCCCTGGGAACTCTACGACCTCTCCAAGGACTGGACCCAGTTCACGGACGTGGCCGACAAGCATCCGGCAAAGGTCAAGCAGATGCAGGCGCTGTTCATGGCGGAAGCCAAAAAGCACCAGGTGCTGCCTCTGGACACCTCGGTGGTCCAACGCCTCATCGCGCCGCGCCCGAGCCTCACCGCCGGCCGCAACGTCTTCACCTGGACGCGGCCGCTGACCGGCACGCCCAACGGCGACGCGCCCTCGGTTTTAAACGCTTCCTACACCTTCAAGGCCGAAGTCGAGGTCCCGGAAGGCGGCGGCGACGGCATGCTCATCACCCAGGGCGGCCGCTTCGGCGGCTACGGCTTCTACGTGCTCAAGGGCAAGCCCGTGTTCCTGTGGAATCTGGTCGACCTCAAGCGCGTGCGCTGGGAAGGACCACTGCTCACCCCGGGCAAGCACGTGCTGGAATTCGACTTCGCCTACGACGGCATGGGGCCGGGAACGTTGGCCTACAACAGCTTCGCGGGCGTCGGACGCGGCGGCACGGGCACCCTCAAGGTGGACGGCCAGACCGTGGACACCAAGAAGATGGACCACTCCCTGCCCTTTACCCTGCAATGGGACGAGTCCCTGGACATCGGCTCGGACACCCTGACCCCGGTCAACGACGCGGACTACCAGACCCCGTTCCCCTTCAACGGCAAGATCGAAAAGATCACGCTCACCGTGAACCGGCCCAAGCTCTCTCCCGAGGATGAGAAGAAGCTGGCCGACATCCAGCGGGCCAAAAGCAGCAGCGATTAACAAAAAGTCCGGGGAAACCCCTTGCTTCCGCAAGGGGTTTCCCCGGACCTCTTCCTCAAACGCATCGGAGACAGACGGGACGGGGAAACCGGCGTGGTTCGGGCACGCGCATCCCGGCTGCGGACGACATGAGCGGTTCTCCCCAATGGGAGTATGGCCTATTGCAGCTTCACTCTCCAAAGGATGGCTTTATGTATACCAAAAGAGTGGCGCTCGCGTGCGCCATTTTCCTCGTATTCGCAACGCCTTCTTCATTTGCCGCCGGCAAAAGACCGGTCCCGGTTCCCAAAACAGCAAAAGACATGACCTTCAAATCGCTGCGTGGCGTCCAATACTGTGAAATCTGGATGCTTGTCGGGTCCCCGGAAACCGGCATAACCGGACACTACTACAATACCAGCGCCCTGAACGACAGCACGAACAAAATGGACACCTGCCCGCAAGCCATGTGGGCCAAGGTCGATGCCACAGCGCTCCACGACGACTACGACACCTACACGGTCTTCAAAAATGGCCCACGCGGGTGGACGATGGACGCGGTCACCATCCCTGTCGGGCCTGTGGATACGTTCGACGGTTTGGACGCTCGTTGGTGGGGCAAGGGAGTCCTGCCAAAAGGTGTTGACTTCAAAAAGGGCCTGGAACCGTACAAACCGCTCAAATCGCATCGCAAGTCTGTCTTTACCTTCAAGAAGGGCGAGCCCGTGTTCATTGTCGAGGATGCCCAAGGAACGCCCTGGGTCATGCAGGCCTTCAGCAAAATTGTCGATCCGGCCATGTCCTACGACGCCCTCAAGACGCTCGGCGAGAAGATCAAGCCGGCTGCCGGCTGGAAATACCGGGTGGCTCTCCTTGACAAGGATCTCGTGATCTCGACCCCTCAGGGCTACAACTGGATTGTCCAGGATGAGTTCGGCAATACCTATGACGCCTGTAAAGAGGGCGCCTGCAACTTTCAGCCCTAGAAAAGCCATTCTCTCCATCAGACAAAGGCCAGGGAAACTTTTTTTGCAGAATCCCTCCTCTCCCATCACGTTTTCTGCATGAGGGAACCGACATGCGATACAAAACAATCATGCTCGTGGCCGTGGCGCTGGCCCTGACCGCCTGCGCCCGGACGAAAGGACCGGGGGCCGCCGCGCCTCCCCCAGCCGCGCCCGCGCCGACCTACAAAATGACGACGCCCATGCCCCCGGGCGTGGCCGCGCCAGCCAGCATCGAGACACGCCTTGGCACCTTGCGCTTCGATTCGGGGTTCCCGGACGAAGCCACCGCGGCCAAGCTCTATGACAACCTGGATTTCCAGCGCGCCGTGCAGGCCTATCTGCTGGGCCTTCCGGCCGTGAATCAGGCCGCCAACCGCAACGCCATCCGCACCCTCGGCCCGAAAAACGCCACCGTGCCCATCTTCGAGCATCTCGTGGATTCGCGCTCGATCTTTCTGACCGCCAACGACAACACGGTCTACAGCTGGACCTGGGTGGACCTCAAAGACGGCCCGCTCGTGCTCGAAGTGCCGCCCAAGGTGCTCGGGCTCATCGACGACATGTGGTACCGCTGGGTGGGCGACGTGGGCATCACCGGCCCGGACCACGGCAAGGGCGGCAAGTATCTGCTGCTGCCCCCCGGTTACACAGGCTCCGTGCCCAAGGGCTACCACGTGGTCCACGCGCCGACCTACAGCCTGTGGATTCCCTGGCGCAGCTTCCTCGTGGACGGCGACCCCAGGCCCGGCGTGGAACTGGTCAAGAAGTTCACCAAAATCCATCCCCTCGGCCATAAGGGCCAGACGCCCGAAATGCATTTCGTGGACCTGTCGGGCAAGGACTTCAACACCGTGGCCCCGGCCGACTTTTCCTTCTGGGAACTCCTGAACCAGGTGGTGCAGGAGGAGCCGAGCGCGTCCCTCGACCCGGTGACGCTTGGCTACTTCGCCGCCATCGGCATCGAAAAGGGCAAGCCGTTTCAGCCCGACGCGCGGATGCGCAAGATCCTGACCGAGGCCGCGGCCGTAGGCGACGGCACGGCCCGGGCCATCGCCTACAGGATGCGCGAAAAAGCGGGCTACTATTATGCCGACAGCGCCTGGCGGGTGCCCTTTGTCGGCGGCTACAAGTTCGAGCGCCAGCCCGGGGTCGACAACCTCGACGGGGCCATCATGTTCTTCTTCGCGGCCACGGGCGTGACCCCGGCCATGGAAGTGCAGATGGTCGGCCGGGGCTCGCAGTACGCCTGGGCCCTGCTCGACGCCAAGGGCGATCCGCTCGACGGCGGCAAGAACTACACCCTGCATCTGCCGCCCAACATTCCGGTCAAGGACTTCTGGTCCGTTATCGTCTATAGCAACCAGACCCGGTCCATGCTCCAGACCGACCAGCGGTTCCCGAGCGTCAGCAGCCAGACCAAGGGCCTCGCCGTCAATGCCGACGGTTCGGTGGACGTGTACTTCGGCCCCAAGGCCCCGGCGGGCAAGGAGACAAACTGGGTGCAGACCATCCCCGGCCAGGGCTGGAACGTGATCCTGCGCCTGTATGGCCCGCTCGAACCCTGGTTCGCCAAGAAATGGCGGCCCGGCGAGATCGTGCCCACGCCTTAGGCCAACATGAAAACAATGCCTCCGGCGTCCGGGAGGGGGACCGCCCCCTTCCCGGACGCTCCCGAAAGGAAGGCCGGTGCGCCCGGCCCGGGGGCAAAGGCGCCCTTCATCATCCCCGTTTTCAAGAGGAGACGACATGATACGGCTGACGGTCCTGGCCTGCATCGCGGCGTTCCTGTTCCCGGGCGCGGGAACAACGGCCCTGGCCGGGCCCGCCACTTCCCCCGCCTCTCCGGCCGCGACCGGGTCCTTCACGGGCTCCGCCAGTTGCCGCAGCTGCCATGAAAAATTCTACCGGCTGTGGTCCACGTCCTTCCACGGCCTGGCCATGCGCCCCTACGACGACGCCCTGGGGGCCTCGGCCGTAACGCCCCAGGCCGCGCCCATCGTCATCGGCAAGGCCGCCTATCGGATGCGCCTGGGAGCCGGCCAGGGCTTTTTGGAGGAGCGCGTCGGCGACACGACCAGGACCTACCGCATCGCCCAGGTCCTCGGCGGCAAGAACGTCTTTTATTTCCTTACCCCGATGCAGGGGGGCCGCCTGCAAACCCTGCCCCTGGCCTATGACGTCCGCAAAAAGGAATGGTTCGACATGGCCGGCAGCGCCGTGCGCCATTTCCCGGGCGGGGCCAGCCCCACCATCGACTGGAAGGAGTGGCCCTACACCTTCAACACCGGCTGCTACGGCTGCCACGTCAGCCAGCTTTCCACCAACTACGATCCCAAAACCAACACCTACCACACCACCTGGACCGAGCCCGGCATCAACTGCGAGACCTGCCACGGCCCCGGCCAGGCGCACATCGAGGTCTGTCAGGCGGCCCCCAAGGGCCAGCCGCCCAAGGACATGAAACTCATCCGGGGCGGTCGTTCCTTCACCCATGCCCAGCAAAACGACACCTGCGCCGGTTGCCACGCCAAGGCCGTGCCCCTGACGGCTTCCTTCAAGCCCGGGGACCGCTTTTTCGACCACTACGACCTCGTCACCTACGAGAGCCCGGATTTCCATCCCGACGGCCGCGACCTCGGCGAAAACTACACGCTCACCTCCTGGTCGCGCAGCCCCTGCGTGCGCTCCGGCCGGCTCGACTGCATGCACTGCCACACGTCGAGCGGCCGCTACAAATTCGCCGACCCGGCCAAGGCCAACGACGCCTGCAATCCCTGCCACGCCGCCCGGGTGGCCGACGCGTCGCGCCACACCCACCATCCCGAGGGCAGCCCGGGCAATCGCTGCATCTCCTGCCACATGCCCATGACCGAGTTCGCCCGCATGCGGCGCAGCGACCATTCCATGCTGCCGCCGACACCGGCCGCGACCACGGCCTTCGGCTCACCCAACGCCTGCACCATCTGCCACAAGGACAAGGATGCGGCCTGGGCCGACGGCTGGGTGCGCCGCTGGCATCCCGACGACTATCAGGCCCCGGTCCTGCAACGGGCCGCCCTGATCGAGGCCGCCCGGCGCGGTGACTGGACCAGACTCCCGGCCATGCTCGACGCGATCGGCGACGACACGACGGACGCGGTCATGACGGCCTCGCTGATCCGGCTGCTGCGCCACTGTCCCGACCCGGGCAAATGGGAGCCGCTGCTGGCCGCGACCGCATCGCCCTCGCCCCTGGTGCGGGCGGCGGCGGCCGAAGCCCTGGGAGACGCGCCGACACAGAAAAACGTCGCCGCCCTGGCCGCGCTCGCGGCGGACGACATCCGGCTGGTGCGGGTCCGGGCGGCGGCGGCCCTGGCCAGCGTCCCGCGACAGGCCATCGCCCCCGAGCGACTGGCCAGGGTGGAACGGGCCACGGAAGAATATCTGGCCTCTCTCGACACCCGGCCCGATTTGTGGACCTCGCAGTACAACAGAGGGAATTACTTTCTCGGGCAGGGCGACGCCGCCCAGGCCGTCGCCTGCTTTGAAAAAGCGCACAAGCTGGACCCGTCCGCCGTGCCGCCCCTGGTCAATCTGGCCATCGCCAGCAGCCAGTCGGGAGATGCGGACAAGGCCGAGGCGGCCCTCCGGGAAGCCCTGCGTCTGGCCCCGGACGACGCCCCGGCCCACTGCAATCTGGCCCTGCTGCTGGCCGAGCGAAACGACCCGGCGGGCGCGGAAAAACACCTGCGCGCCGCCCTCAAAGCCGATCCGGCCATGGCCGAGGCCGCCTACAACCTGGGCATCCTCCTGGCCCGGCAGGATCCCCGGGAATCGCTGGGCTGGAGCCGCAAAGCCCATGAACTGCGCCCGGACAACCCGCGTTACGCCTATTTCTACGCCCTCGCGCTCCAGCAGTCCGGAAACGCGCTCCAGGCGCTCGGGGTGTTGCGCCCGGTGGCCCAAAGCCGGCCCGACGACCAACAGATCGCGGCCTTATACCAGCATATCGTGAAGAGCATGGCGACCGACGGCGCGGTCGCGGCGGGACAATAGGTCAAGAAAACCACGCCGCCTCCCGGCGGGGAGCGACGGCCCGGACCACAAAATGCCACGGCCACGGCGACCGGTCCCGCAAGGGGAACCGGCCGCCGTGGCCGTGTCGTTTGGCGCCCGCCCGGAGCCGGGCGCGTCAGGCCCTGGAGGCAACCTGCACGCGCGCCCTGTATTTCCGCTCCGCTTCCAGCGCCTGTTCCGTGAAAATCCTGTTGTCGAAGCGTTCGCTTAAAGACGATTCTATTTTCGACAGCGGCCGGTCAATGTTCCGGGTATAACCGGAGCCGATGTTCATGGCCAAAACAAGGGACAACACCGTGATTGCGATATTCTTCCGCATAGTCTGGGCCCCCGGTGGGGAAAGGAGAAGAAGCGGGCTTTTCCACGGTGCGGATATACGGACCTGCGGGCTGGTTGTCAGCATAACGATTTGTCATCTTCACGGACACGGACAGGGGCGGCCGGTCCCCCTGCTCCGGCAAGCGGCCTGCCCCTCTGGCCGCGTCGCGCCGCGGCCGTGCCGGGGCCTTACCGGAAAAAATCGAGCAGCAGGGCATTGACCGTATCGGGCGCGTCGAGTTGCAGCCAATGGCTCGCGCCCGAAATCCGTTCGTAGCGCCAGGGGCCGGCGAGAAAGCGCCGCGAGTCGACCATCTGGCTTTCCACCAAAAACCTGTCCCCGTCGCTCCACAGGCCCATGACCGGCACGGTCAGGACGGGCCAGGACCTCGGCCGCAACAGCAGCCCGAAATTCGCCCGGTAGTAGTTCGCCCCGGCCGTCAGACGGCCGGGACGGGAGAGCGCGGCCTTCCAGCGGGCAAACTCGCCGGGAAAACGCGTCAGGAGGCGAAACAGGAACCAATCGCGGCAGGTGACGAGGTATTCCGCCACACCGGGCAGTTGCAGCAGGAAGATGTAATGCCCTTTGAGCTTTTGGGCCAGGCCGGCCGAGGCATAGGCGGCCGGATGTCCGACCGAGAGCGCGGCGAACCGATCGATGCGCCCGGGATGTCGCAGACACAGCTGCCAGCCGATGATGGCCCCCCAATCATGTCCGACCAGACGCACCGGGCCACAGTCCAGGGCATCGAGCAGGCCGACGGCGTCGGCGACCAGATGCTCCATGCGGTAATCGGCCACGTCGCCGGGCATCGACGTCTGGCCGCAGCCCCGGGTGTCCGGGGCGATCACCCGGTAGCCGGCGGCCACCAGGGCGGGAATCTGCCTGCGCCATACGGTCCGGCTATCCGGAAACCCATGGAGCAGCAAAACATCGGGGCCCTGCCCCGCGACCATGACGGAGACGTCCAGGCCGTTGACGCGGTGGCGTTGCACAGTGCCTTCCATTGACACGCTCCTCCGGCGTTTCCGTGGCCGACCGGCTTGCACGGTCGTGGGGCTTGGGCGACGAGGACGGCAAGGCGGCCGGGCCGCACGGGTCGGATCGTCCCCCCCCCGGTTGCACGCACAAGGCCGCAGGCGCCCGGGCGGCTGCGGCCTTGTGCGAAACGATATCGCGATTCCCGCGTTTTGCAAGGAAACGGGTCGCTCCCGGTCTTTGACCGGCAGCGTTACGGCAACAACAGAAGCTTGTAGATCGCCGGCACCAGGGTGCTTCCGGACGGGCCCTGGGCCGTTTGGTACAAGCCGACATCAGGGACGGTCCCCGCCGCCACCGTGGTGCCGCCGTAGTCGATCATGGTCGTGGCATACGGCAGGCCGGCCCCCAGCAGGGGCGAGCCGCTTTGGGGCACATAATTGGCCACATCGGGCCATGCCGCCGAACGGACATACGTCAGGCCGCCGTCGGAACTCGCGCCGTTGGCGCTGATGTAGTCCATGATCTGGCCCAGGGTGACGACCTCGACGTCCGGGTCCGAGGCGATGATGGCCAACAGCGTCTGCCACTGGGCAAAGGTGAATTCCCCACTCAGGTTATGGCTGAAGAGCGAGATGGCCCCGCCGGTGAACTTGAGCCATTCGAGCACGGCCGAAACCTGCTCGCGAAGCTCCTGTTCGGTCCAGGTCGTGCCGAAAATCAGGCTCGGTTCGGTGCACAGGATGTCCAGGACGCCATAGCCCCCCGGCGCGCCCATGGCGAAAGAGCCGTTGGCGTCGGAGCGGGCCACGCGGTAGCCGGCGGCGCGGGCCGCGGTGATGGACCAGACATTGTTGCCTTCGTAGGGATAGACAAAGGCGTCGCAGGTGTAGGCGCCGCCCAAGGGATCCGTCAGGTTGGCTTCGATGGTCTGCTTCGAGGCGGTCAGTTCGTCGGCCGCGACAGCGTCCGAATCCACGGACACCGTGACGTCCGCGGTCTTGATGTCGGCGTTGGCGACGGCGGCCGCGTCCTGGGACAGCCACCGGCCGCTGTCGTAGCTCGAGCCCGAGAGGGTCGTCAGGGTAAAGGTGTAGCTCTCGGACTTCGCGTCGAACACGGCCTTCACGTCCGCGATGGTCGGGTAGTCCCCTTCCGAGGACAGGGGAAGGGAGACGTCGGCCCCGCTGTCCCCGGTCACGGTCACCGTCAGCACGGGCGGGGTTACGGTCCGGTCGATGGTGAGCCGGGCGTCGCTGCCTGTCGAGCCGATATAGCGCAGGGTGAAAAGCACCGGCAGCCCCTCGGGATCGCCGACGGGACCGGCCAGATAGACATGGTGCGCGGTGTGGCTGGCCACCTCATGGCCGTTGTTCACGTGACGTTGCAAAACGAGCCAGTCGGCCGCCGTGGCCACGGCCGTATTGAGCGCCAGGGTGGTCTTGAAGCCGTACTTGTCGCATTCGGTCGCCACCTGATCCCAGAAGTCGATGCTTGCCTCGTCATCGATGCCGATATTGAGGAGGGCCTTGCGCCGGCCATGGGTCAGCAGGGGCGAGCCCGAAAGCGGCGCGACCACTTCGGTGACGTTGATGTACTTCGGGCTGTTCAGGTAGTAGGGCGTGCGGGCCTGCACCAGACTGTGGGTCACGACCACGTTCACGGCCGGGTTGGCGTTTTCCAGGATGGCGTCGGCTTTGACGCCGTTGGCCAGGACCAGACAATTGGTCCAGAAGACGCCTTCGGGAAAGGCGGCGACCTCCGGAAGGTAGAGAACGGAGCCGTTGAATCCGGCCAGCAGGCAGTTGTTGAAATCGAGCTTCCCGGCCGAAACGGCGTTGATGTAGCCGTAGCCCGCGTCCGCGATGAGGCAGTACGAAAAGGTCACGGCGTCGGTCACGGCGTTGACGGCGATGATATTGGTGGCCGGGCCTTCGGGGCTCACCCGGGCGCCCTGGATCGTACATCTGGTGAAGGAGGCGCCCCCGGTCTTGATGTTGAGCAGCCGCTGCCCCGGCCCGATGATGCACTGGTCAAAGGTGGGCGAGGAGGCGTCCTCGATCCAGATCACGTAGTAGCTCGCATTGGTGTTGAGCGACCCGTCGAAGGTGATGCGCCGCCACGTGGTCTGGTGGTTGACGGCCAGGACGTTCTCGTTGGCATCGCCCAGAACCGTCACCGGATCGTTGTGTCCGGCGGCCGTACTCCCCTGGATGACGACACCGGCGCTCTTCGACGTCAGGCTCCCGGCATAGGTGCCGCCTCCAATTTCGACGACATCCCCGGTTCCGGCCGTGTTCAACGCGGCCTGCACCGTCCTGAAGGCGGTGGCCCAGGACAAACCATCGGTGTCCGAACCATTGAGATCCACATAGTACGTTGTTGCGGCTGCCTGGTTTACCAGTCCAAGAATCAAACAAAGTTCCACAATTGCCATAAAAAAATGCTGGAAATATTTCATGTCTTCTCCCTGGTTCGATACAGGATCGATACGAATACAATTTGAAAACATGCACTATTCATTGATAAACCCATGAAAATTCCCAAGAGGACACTGCCGACGGGCCGAGGCTCTTTCCCTATAGCACTAAAAAATTTTTATAGGAATCGATAAAAGCGGATGTGAAGAATATCCCGACAATTTGCTGGCGGCGTGAAAGGATGGCCAGGAGGAATGTCGCACGCAACTAAAAGAAAGACTTGCACTATTTCATGTTGTTGCGTTTTGAAAGAATGCAGATGGCCGTCCGAAACGACACATACCCGGCGCGTTGCGTGCAAGCATCGTGAAAGTTGCAATCGAAACTTTCAACGATAAAGGCTCAGATGCCCACGATTTTTTTGTAAGGAGCAGCCGGCCCGATCAGGACGATCAGGCCACGGCCGAAGACGGGGAGGATGCCCCGACGCCGCGACATCCCCTTTTTTCGAGGGCGCAACGATCCCGGGCAATCACAACGGCTGGGGAGGCGGCCTGCTCCAACGCTTCCCGGCCGCCTCCTCGGAAGGACGCCAGGGGATCACCGGCGCGCCCAGGCCCTGGCGCACCGCGCCTGCCCGTTTTCGCTCATGGCCACCGCCTGCCCGGGGAGCCAGCCGTCATGGCTTTTCCCCTTGGCGTCCACGAAGCGGACCCGCAGCCAGGCGCCGTGCATATCCAGCACGCGCACGGGCGCGCCGGCCGGAAGCCTGTCCACGCACGGGCTGTCGTTTCGGGGACTCCGGCAGAGAGCGGGAGCGCCATCCTCGGTGGCCGTGGCACAGGTGCCAAGCACGCTGCCATGCACCCAACCTGTGGTGTCGCCCAGAGCGACCGTGAACCAGCCGCCGGCCTGCCCGGTGATCCGCACCAGACGCGGACTGTTGCCGGCCTTAAAAGGAATGACCCTGACGACCCGGCCGGCCGGCGTCTCGCGGACATTTTCCGCTTCGAGGACAGGGAGAATGCCGCAAGGACGCGGGAGGGGCTGGCCGGGGTGGAAACACGCTCCAGGCGGAAAAGCCGGGGACAGGATTTCGATTTCGTCCTTTCCCGGGACGGACGCACCATGACCGTCAGCATCCGGAAAAGGGCGCGAACCGTCAGGCCGGCGATGCGCAGCGGGCGGGGACCTACACCCGCCTGGACTGCCTGGAATACAAGGACGGCCGTTTGCGGCTGCGTCGGACCGGCAGGCCCCTGCCCGAGGGGATGGCCCCCCTCTCGCCCGTGGCCACTCCAGGCTGCGCTTCGCGGCCATCAGCCCCACCGCCGTCAAGGAGCACAACCTCCCCCTGCGCCCGGGCCTCTATCTGGTGACCGCCGACGGGCGGGTCCGCTTTTTCGAAGGATACATCCCAAACGCGCCGCAGGGCGGTTCGCCCGAGTATTTCGGCGACATGACCGACGCCGTCTCGCTTTCACCGGACAAGGAGGTCCTGGCCATCGGCTCGTTCCCGGCTCTCAACGGGAACTGGTGGTTTTTCTCCTGGCCGGACTCCAAGCCCCTTGCCCACCCCCGGCTCGACGCCCTCCAAAGCGACACGCCCGCCCTCTTCCGGGGCGGCAGGAGACTGGTTGTCGTCGATGTCATGGACGTGGGGGGAGGCGGGCGGCCCTGCGAATACGACCCCCTGCGGTCCGGTCTCGGTCGTGGCGTACGACCTGCAGTCGGGCGAAGCCACCCGGCTTTTTCCGGGCACGGCCCAATGCGACTACCGGGTCACATCCGTGGGAAACGGCACGGTCACGGCGGCCAGGCGCTGCCTGCCGACCGCCGGGGCCTGGGCGCATTTCCCGGAGGACGTTCCCCTGGAAACCGTCACCGCCCCCCTGCCTTCCCCCGAAACGTCCCCGGCCGTTTCGGCCTCCTCGTGCCGGGAACGGGTGACGACCAGATCGGTGTAGAGCAGCAGGGACTGGCCCGGCGCAAGGCGCAGGCTGAACGTGGAATAGTGCTGCCCGTCGCGCACGCCGAGGACCAGTTCGCCGGGCCAGGACAGGGGCCGGGAAGCGACTGGTGAAAACCCCTCCCCTTCCGGCCGGGGGCCGGGAAGCGGCGGCGGATGCCCGGCGCTGGCCCAGGCAAATGTCCCGTCCCGGTCCAGGATGCCCACGAGCATGGTCACGAACATGGAGGAATTGTCCCGGCGCAGCAGGGCGCTGTTGAGGCGGGCCAGCGTTTCGGCGGGAGAAAGTCCGGCCAGCAGAAAGGCCCGGGCCAGGGACATGGCCCGGCTCATGATGAGGGCGGCGGGAACGCCCTTGCCGCACACGTCGCCCATGACGCAGCAGATGCGGGAGGGATCGCCGGGATCGGGCACGAAACAGTCGTGCAGATCGTCGCAGACCTCGCGGCACATGTCGAGGCTGGCGTGGACGGCGGCCCAGGGCAGGCGGGGAAACACGGCGGGCAGCATGGATTTCTGGATGTTGCGGGCCAGCTCCAATTCGTTTTGCATGCGCTGCTGGGCCGCCGCGCTGTTGACGAGATTGCGGAAAGAGGCCTGCACGGTCACCTGCACGCGCTCGAACGTGGCGAGCATCCGGCCGATCTCGTCGGCGAAACGCGCCTTGGGCACGGCGCGTCCATATCCCCCTGCCCGAAGCGTTCCAGGGAGGATGCCAGATCGTGCAGGGGACGCAGGGTGCGCGAGGTGACGCACCAGGTCACGCACCCGATGCAAAGCGGTCCCAAAACGGCCATGAGAAAAAACGCCAGGGGCTGTTCCTGGGGCGCATCGCCGAGTTCCTCGCTGGAAACGAGCAGGGCGAGAAACCAGCCCGGCGTGCGCATGGGAGCGTAGGCCAGGGAGGTGGGACCGCTCCAGGGCAGGGGCCAGGGCGTGGCGTCCCCGTGCAGGACCGGCCGCAGCTGGACCAGACCTTTTCCCCGGCCAGCAGTTTTTTCTCCACGTCCAGCAGCGCCGGCGCCTGGAATTGCCGCGCCTCGTCGCCAAGGCTCTGCGGTCCGTGTCCGAGACGTCGGCCCACGGGAAAGATGATGTAGCGCCCGGCATGATCGAGAAAAAAGGGAACCGCGTGTTGGAATCCGGCCAGGGCGTGCAGGGTCCTGGCGATCCAGGGCATGGTGATGACCGTGCCGATCCAGCCGTCTTCCGGCCGGCCCGAGGGCGTCAGGGGCATGCCATAGATCATGGCCGCGTGGGGATCGTCCCTGGCAAAGGACAGAAAGAGGCCGCGCCAGCGGGGGTTCGTGCCGCCGGACGCGACCAGGGGCGTCAGATCCCGCGCCAGCGCTTCCGAACGCAGCACCCCGTCGCGCATACGGTACAGCCAGGTTTTCCCGCCATGGCCCGTCACGACGCCGATGACGGGAATCTCCGCCATCAGGGAGCGCAGCGCCGCGCCTTGCTCCAATTCCCGCATCAGGGCGTCCGCATCCATTGCCAGAGCCGCGATGTCGGGAAGCTGGCGGGCGTGCCGGGCAAGCGTTTCCACGGCGCCGCCCACGCGCGCGACGAACGTCGAGGAAATCACGGACTGGGTATGCAGGGCCTGCATGGCGCGGGTGGCGGCATTGGCCGTGCGCTCGTGCTCCACTTCCAGGGAATAGAGGGCCATGGCCCCCCAGATGAGCACCACCGAACACAGCGTGAAGACGACGGTCTGGCGCAGGGCGAGATTGCCGAACCAAAGCCGGCGCAGCCGGTCCAGCCCGGTGCCCCGGCGCCTGGGGACCGCGCATCCGTCGCCCGCCTGCCGTCGAGCGGCAGATCGAGGCAAAGCTGGTTGCCGCCGCCGGTCCAATGGTACTCGGTCCGCGCGGTCAGCAGGCGCACCAGGGTGAGCCCGCGCCCGCCGACCGGGGTGTTGCGGATGTCCGTCACGGGCCGCGGCTCGTAGGCCAGGGGATTAAACGGTCGGCCGGTGTCGCGCAGCACGATGCGGACAAGGCCCGTTGGGGGGGCGACCCCGGCGTTGGCCGGCCGTTCACCGCCCCGGCCGTCTGCCCGGAGCCGGGAGCGTCCCGTTGCCCGTCCGCCGCCAGCAGTTCCAGCCGCAATTCCACCGTGCCCTCCCCGCCGGGGGCCTCCGCGTGCAGGCAGATGTTGGAAAGCAGCTCGTCCAGCACAAGGCGCAGCGACAGCCCGTCGTCGCGGGCCATGCCTGCCTGCGCCGCCCAGTCCTGAACAACGGCGAGAATGTCCTCCACGGTGTCCAGGCTGGCGTCGAAACGCAGGGACAGGGTGGGCCGCGACGCGGCGTCAGGGCCCGTCACCGTTCCCCTCCCCGCCTCGGTCCCGCCGTCCCGGGTGCGCCCCGCCCGAAACGCTTCACGCCGCCACGTCGCGTCCCGTGACATTTCCTGCCGTGCCGACAGGTCTCACCTGCGCCACCCGGCGAACCCTTCGCACCGCCCGAACGCATTGCCCGGTTGCAGGGCATGCCCTTCGACAAAAAAACAGGCTGATGGCAAAATTCCGGGCAGCGGGACCGGCCGGTTGCGGCGGGAGGCCGGGGCACGGTGCCCGTCGCCGTTTCGGCCCGGGCCGGCACGGTCCGTGCAACCCGCGCAAGGACACCCTGCCGCCAAATGGAGGCCCTTATGAAGCCGCAATTCCGTCGCGTACGGTATGCACGGCACGTGGCGACCGCGTTGCCGCCCGGCCGACCATGCACGCCGTCCGGACAGGCCGCGCTACACGTGTGCCTGGCTTTTCTGCTGATGCTGCTCGGCGCGGGAAACGTCCCGGCCAAGCAACCACAGCAGGGGAATGCGACACCCGGAAATGGCGTTTGCGCCAGGACCGGGGCCTATGCCTGCTATACGAACCACAAATACGGATACCTGCTCGCCTGGCCCAAAAACCTGTTGCGCGCCCAGGGGGAATCTCCCGCCGGCGACGGGCAGGTCTTCAGCGCCCCGGACGAGACGGCCCGGCTGACCTGCTGGGCCGGCTTCAACAGCGTCGACAATACGTCCTTGCCAAAGCGCTTTCAACGCGCGCAACAGGAGGCAGGACTGCGCGTCACGTACAAACACCTGGGAAAGACCTTCTTCGTTGTCTCCGGCTTCATGGGCAACGACATCGTCTATAGAAAAACGATTCGGGACGGCACCGTCACCGCCACCTTCGTGCTGACGTACGCCAGGACGCGCAGCGCCGTCTTCAATCCGATCGTCGGCGACATCGCCAAATCCTTCAGCATCGACCCGGAATTCATGTACCGATAACCCGCTGGTCGCGCCGCGCGCGGTCAGCCCAACCCGCGACCGCAAGGAAAACACCATGCTTCGAAACTTCCCCCGCTTTTCCGCCCTGACGGCTTTCGCCCTGCCCGCCCTGCTTGTCCTGTGCCTTGCCACCGCGGCCGGCGCCGAAGACAAACCGCAGATCAAATTCGCGCCCGGGGTCGACAGCGCCAGCCGCAAAGGCGAAATCCAGGGGATGGACCGCGATATCTACCCCATCACGGCCAAGGCCGGGCAAACCATGCGGGTGCGGGTGTCCAACAAGCTGCATCTCGTCCTGTTCCGCATCCAGAAGCCCGGCAAGGAGGAAGCCTACCTGCCCAAGGCCGGCGAGGATGACGACGCCACGCAGTGGGAAGGAACCCTGCCCGCGACCGGCACCTATAAAATCATTGTCGGCGCCATGCGCGGGGAGGACACCCGGTATACCCTGGAGGTGCGCATCACCAGGTAACGGCGCAAGGACGGCGCGCAGGGGGAAAACCGTGCCCCCCCGGCCGCGACAACGGCGCAAGGGCGGCCCGCCTTATCGGAGGCGGGCCGCCTTGTCGTCTCCAAGGCCCGGGGCATGGTTTCCACAAAGCGGTCGCCCGCCCGGGTGCGACGAGACCAGCCGCCGCCTGCTCGCGGCAGCATGTCGCCCACTGGCCCACATGCCGGGCAGGGGCCAACGTGCCGTCCCTTCTTAGAAGGGAAAATCCTCACCTGCGGCGGGGGCTGGTTCCAGTTTCTTTTCCACAGGTTTTTCAGCCAGCTTGTGAACCGGATTTCCACGGACATAAATGGCTTTGTACGGCCGGGTGGGACAGGCGTGCTCGCAGGCGCCGCACCCGACGCAGAGGGCCGTGTTCACCTCCGGAATGACGAGCTTGCGGTCCGCCATGTCCAGATAAGGCACCATGTGCACGGCCTTGGTCGGGCAGTGCTCGGAACAGGCGCCGCAATTGGTGTTGTCCGTGAAGACCACGCAGTTTTCCTTGACGAAGCGGGCCGCGCCGACCTGCGTGCGCTGCTTGCGCGCCTTGGGCAGGGCCAGGATGGCCCCGCTGGGACAAACTTGCGAGCAGGCGGTGCAGTCAAAGGTGCAGTAGCCGGAGCGAAAGACCATGCGCGGCTGCAGCAGGCCGGAGGGGCCGTACTCGAGAAACGCCGGAACCAGGATGCGGGAGGGACAGACGGAAACGCACAGATGGCAGGCCGTGCACCGGGAGGTGAAGTGGGCCACGCTCCCCGAGCCGGGGGGGGAAACCGGGCCGGTCCGTTCCTCGGGGATCGTGGTGGGACGACTTTGCACGAACGTCGCCGGCAGGGCCGCTTTTGCCCTGGCCGGGGCCAGCCCCGCGCCCAGGGCGGCCAGGGCGAGCAGGAAGCGCCGGCGGGCCGGGTCCCGCCCGTCGGTCCCGGACGCCCCGCGCCGCCCGGGGCCGAGGCCCAAGGCCTGCTCGGGACACACGGCCAGACAGTTGTAGCAGCCGACGCAACGGGTCAGGTCGATCGTCTTTTCCTTCACGTCGATGCAGCCGGCCTTGCACACGCGCGCGCACCGGCCGCAACCCACGCAGGCGGCAGCGTCCATCATCCGGACGCGGAAGACCGCGTGTTTCGCGAACAGCCCGAGCAGGGTCCCCACGGGACACAGCGTGTTGCAGTAGAGGCGGCCATGGCGCGCGCTGCACCAGCCCGCCGTGGCCAGCATGGCCAGGGCCACGCCGATGGAGACCGGGGCCAGGGCCGGCCACTGGACCCGGTACACGGCGTGGATGCCCAGGGGCTCGGCCACGGACGCCGCCAGATTGTTCGCGGCAAGGACTGCCGGCCGGACGAGATCGGCAAAAATCCGGCCGAAGTTGCTGAACGGATCGAGGAGATTGAGGAGCACCCCGCTCCCCCCCAGAAAAAGGAGCACGGTCAGGACGAGGACCGCATACCGGAGCCTGGAGTGCGGTTTGGAAAACGCGTAACCCGGCCGCGCCGTCCCGGCGCGCCGCCGCCAACCGTCGGCCAGGCGGCGTATGGCGTCCTGCAAGGTGCCGAAGGGACAGATGGTGGAACAGTAGACCCGCCCCAAAAGCAGGGTGAGAGCCAGCACGACGAGAAATCCCGTCGCCCCGAGGGCGGCCTCCCCCATGAAGCGCATCAGCGACGGGACAAATTGCGGGTAGAGCACGCCGCCGGCCAGCTCCCGCGCCCCAAAATCCCTGAAATCCAGAAAAAGCCAGGACGTCAGGGCAAGGAAGCCGACGGCAACGGCGACCCGCAGGGGCTTCAAAAAACGCAGCGGCATCTCAGCCGAGCTTGATGCGGTTGATGGACAGGTTTTGGAGTTCCATGCGGCCCAGGTCCATTTCCGAGGCGAGCCTGATGTGCCGGATCTCGCCGGGTTCCAGGCCGAACAGCTTGGCCGCGGCCGCATCAGCGGCCACGCAGTCCGTGGAAAGCAGCTGCGCCTTCATGGCAACGACGTCGCTTTCCGACACGCCCCGGGGGCCGTTGCGCTTCATGACGTAGTAGGCATCCACCACGACGAGGTCCGGCTTGCGAAAGGAGGCGAAGTCCGCGATGCACTGATGGAGATCGTTGCGATGCCACTGCCCGCGATCCCAGACCACGCCCATCAGGTTCTTCATGCCGATGGTGAGCTCGGTGGAACTGTGATTTTTGAGCACCGGCACGTTGATGAACACGTCCGCGTCCAAAAGCGCCTGATGGACCATCGCCTTGGTCAGCCGCTTGCCCTGCGGAACCGCCACCTCCCGGTAGTACCCCTGGCTGTCGGCCGAAACCATCCGGCCGCCGGCTTTTCCGACCGCGTCTTCGATGCCGCTGTTGCGGTAGCACTGGCGCCAGTTGTCGCAGGTGTGGTCGAAGACGACCACCTCCCTGGCCCCGGCCGCGCGACACTGCTCCACGATGCGTCCGACCAGGACGGGATGGGTGTTGCCTCCCCGCTCCGGCGGCAGGTCCCAGCCGATATTCGGTTTGACCACGACCCGGCTTCCCTTGGGAACAAAGCGCCCCATGCCACCGTAGGCGTCGATGCCGGCATCGAACATGGCATCCGGTTCGCCGCCCCGGATCGCCACCAGATCCCAGGGTTTTCCCTGCCCGGCCGCGGCGGCGGCCCTGCGCAAACCGTCCACGCCGCCAAAGGCCAGACCGGACCCGGCGATGATGCCGCCACGGATGGCGTTTTTCAAAAAGGCACGACGATCCATGGTCATTCCTCCAGGCTGGGGGTGAGAGACAGCGGCCCTCCCGCCTTGGGGGCAGGCTGAACGGGCCGCGCCGGAGCACCGCCGGTTGCGGGCCGGGGTGCCTGCGGCCGGCTGTCTCCGATCTCCTCTATTTAACCACGATCAGCTCATATTCACGGGTCCCCAGGCCGATTTTTTCCGCGTGCTCCAGACAGGTGCGCCATTCGGACTCGGGCCTGGAGTTGGTGAAGTGGTCGTGATGATCGACGAAATCCGCCTTGGCCATGTTGTCGCTGAGCTGGCTGCCCGGAAGCGGCTCGGCCTTGAGGCAGGCGTCCACGCAGGCCTGATCCAGGGCAAGCGGGTCGAAGGAGGCGAACATGCCGATATCGGGCAAAATGGGCGCGTCGTTTTCGCCGTGGCAGTCGCAGTTGGGTGAGACGTCCACGATCAGCGAGATGTGGAACTGCGGACGACCGTGCACCACGGCCTTGGTGTACTCGGCCATGCGGCAGTTCAGGGAGGCGACGGCCGCGTCATAGCCAAAGGAGATCGCGTCGAAGTTGCACGCGCCAAGGCAGCGCCCGCAACCGACGCAATTGTCCTGGTTGACATGGGTCTTCTTGGTTTCGGGGTCGTAGTCCAGGGCGTTGTTGGCGCATTCCTTCAGGCAGGTCCGGCAGCCTCTGCACAGGGCCTCGTCGATGCAGGCCTTGCTGTCGCTGTGCTGCTCCGTCTTGCCCCGGCGCGAACCGCAGCCCATGCCGATGTTTTTGATGGTCCCGCCGAAGCCGGTCGCCTCGTGTCCCTTGAAGTGGGTCAGGCTGATGAACACGTCCGCGTCCATGATGGCGCGGCCGATCTTGGCTTCCCGCACATATTCGCCGCCTTCGAGGGGCACGACGATGTCGTCGGTTCCCTTGAGGCCGTCGCCGATAAGGATCGGGCAGCCCACGGTCAGGGGCGTGAAACCGTTTTGCCAGGCGCATTCCAGATGCTCCAGGGCGTTTTTCCGGCTGCCCGGGTACATGGTGTTGCAGTCGGTCAGAAACGGCTTGCCGCCCAATTGCTTGACGAGATCAACGACGGCCCGGGCGTAATTGGGGCGCAGGTAGCTGATGTTGCCCAGTTCCCCGAAGTGCAGCTTGATGGCCACGAACCGGCCTTTCATGTCGATCTTGCCGATTCCGGCCTTCTTGATCATTTTTTTGAGCTTGGTCGGCAGGCCGTCGCCAAACGCCTTTGTGCGGAAATCCGTAAAATACACTTTTGCCTTTTCCATGCTTCCTCACCTTGGTTTGCTCGAAAAAACCCTTCACGCCCCACGTTGCCGGGGACAGCGCTGCAAACGCGCCAGTCGGGCATCTCTTCCATACGCCTGGAACGCCTCCGAAGGGAGACACGATCCTCTTCATTTCTTGCCTAATCCGCGCAGCCTCTTCCAGGCGATCCTGTTCGCAATTGCCCGACCAGCGCTTTTGCCTGACGAAAACCGGAAACGAATCCGGGGGCGTCCCATAATACATGCACCTTGCCAGCCGGGCCGGAAGGACCACGGCATCCTTGGGGACGGCTTGTGGATGCGTCGCGCCCAAAGCGCCAGGAGGACCGGTCAGAGTGATTTCCCAGGCCAATGTCGGGAAGAACGCGGCGTCTGCCCGACGCCGCGCAGCACACACGCTGCGGGCCGGCAGACGCGCCATGCCCAGAAGCCCTGGAAACGTCCGGGGCCACAGCCTCCAGCGACAGCCTGTCCGCGAGGGACAGGGCCGCTTCTGCATGGCCCGGCCATCCTTGGTGGGGACATCAGGCCGGCAGCAAGCACTGTCCCGGTCGGGTGCGGGGAAGAAGTAACACAATCAAAAGCCGAGCGAAGCATCCCACCAGAATGGCACGTGACGCCTCGTCCCGTGGCCTGCGCCGGTCAAGGCGATGTTGGAGAAGGACTCCGAAGCTTTTGTGTTCAGTTCTCCAAGAGCAGCATGTCTATTCCAGTGAGGGGAATACTTTGAAAGAGCGTGCTCAGATCGATACGCCGCACATTGCCCCCGCTCTGATCGCCCGCTTTGAGCGTGACGGCATGGCCAGCGGCCTGCAACGCGCTCAAGAGTTGGGGCACTGTTTTGGTGGGATATTTCTGGCGCAGCAGGGTCCATGCGCCGGTAACGTGGGGAGTGGCCATGGAGGTGCCATCCCAAGAATCAAAACTCGTATCCGAATCGGCGACAGAAGAGTACACGGAAACGCCTGGGGCGAATACGTCGAGCATGGTTGGCTGGTAGTTGCTAAAACCGGCCTCGACATCACCGCTGCTGCTCGCTCCGACAGATACCGCGGTCGAGATACAGGCCGGGCCACTTATGGAACTCGTGTACCCATTATTACCACTGGCAATGGCCACGGCAATATTAACGGCGGCCAGATTATCAATCGCGCTCTTCAAGCTGTCCGAATCACAATACGCGGAATAACTCCCACCGCCGAGACTCATATTGACGGCACCAATACTGTATGTGGTTCGCAATGAATAAATATAGTTCAAGCCCGCAAGTTGATCGCTGCTATACGAACCGACCCAGAGGGTCCCATCGTTTATCTTCGAAAAGACATTCACGGCAATGATGTTCGCCTGCTTCGCGACACCGGCAGCCGTGGTCATGTCCCGACCAGCGGCAATGCCACTGACATGGGTTCCATGATCCCAGCCAGCGTAGATACTGGGATAATGGGCCGCAGCCCCCGTGCCAAACATGCTTGAGAGGCCGTTCGGGCAATCGTACACATAAGAATAACAGGCTTCCCGAATGACCTTTCCCGTAAAAAAGACGTGGCTCGAACGAATGCCCGTATCGAGGATGGCGACCCACCAGCCCTGCCCCGTGTAGCCCTTGCTCCATGGGGAGTCGGCGCCGATGAGGCTGGTAAAGACGGTGACCGGGGCCACGGATTCGGGCGCGGCAACCGCGTTGGACAAGCCCGTCTCGGGAAGAGGAATGGGCATGTTTGCCTCGATAGAGACGACGTTTGGGTCGGCCAGAAGGCTGCTTAGCCCGTCGGCATCGACTTCCAGGGCCATGGCGGGCAGAAAACTGTACCGTTGCCTGACCGTGTAGTGCGCGCTGTCGATCCCTTTCAGGACCGCATCCCCGGCGGCCCCCACAGCTGCGGACAAGGCGTTATCCGCCACGACCGCCTGCGAACGGTCCACAGCATTACGCCCTTCATCTGGTGTAACCACCTTGAATTGTCTCGATGCCGCATTGAGCTGCGCAATATTTTGCACAGTATAATTTACAATGACATTCGCTTTTCCGGAGTCGCTTTTTGATGCTGCGGGAATATCCGCCCAGGATTGAATACCGTGCAGAGGCAGCGCCGGGGAAACAGTCGGGATTACACTGAGAACGACAAGGGCGAAAATGAAGAAACACTTTTTCATACAAACCATTGTCGCTACCTTTTCTCTAAATGATCCATGGGAGTTGACATCGCGCACCGCCTCAAGGCCATTCCCGGCCAACAAGAGCAAAGGGAGAGGCCTTGCTATGGATATTTAGCAAAAGATGAACTTCCATTCAAGCAAATGGAAAGCGTAACATTGCGGACGCAGTGTCGCCGCCACGCGGCTTACCACCGAAAGCGGCACGGTTGACGAAACCGGGTCTGTCGACGCTTGCCGGCACTCCAGCGCCGGACAGCACGATAACCGGCATGGAGACTGCCCCCCACACACAACACCATGGCCTGGACCTCTTCATCCCAAGCATGGTGGGGGCAGTTCCCAACAGGAACCCGGAAGGACCTTGGCAGGAAAGACACAGGGGCAGCGAGGCAGCGATTGCCGGGTGCGGCAGGATAGCCCGGGGCGCGGGCATCCCCGGCTTTGCGGCGGCACGGTCGCAAACCGCCCGCGCTTAGGGCACACAAACGAATGGCCTTGTGGCCGTTCCGTCGCCGCGCGCCCTGCGGCTGCGCCCGGCCAGCTGCTGTGCAACGGCACGCCGAAAGGGCCTGCCATGCTTCGGGAGCTGTTGTGGCGAAACCGGACCGTACCGCCGGCCTCCCTGGCCCTGATTCTGTTGGCCGGCCTGCGGGAACTCCCCGGCAAATCCGCCTGGGACGCATTTCTTGCAGTCTTGGTGTGGCCTCTCGGCCATGCAAACAGAGGGGGGACGCCATGTTCCGCATTAGCGGCGGGTCATCCAATATAGCGTCCGGAGTGAATCCTTTACAGGCACAACTTGCTTTATTTCAAAATACCGTGAAAAAACCTCTTCAAAAATTTCCCGCGTATATTTAGGAAAAATATCTTCACGACAACACAGCATCTTTTGGATCTGGCTATCTTCTTTTGGCACGAATTCAATAATCAGATTTTTTGCAATAGCGCAAAAAAAACGGGCGATCATCTCAAAAGGCAAATTCGCCCCGATAGCCAAATGATGCAGCAAGGCCAAGGCCATGGCCGTATCAAAAGCACTGCGGTGTAAAAGGGAATCCCTTTCCCTGTTCATCCAGCCCGAATCAGGTGAAGGATTACGAACATCAATATGGAGCGGCAAAAGAGTCTTTTGTTTCTTTCGCGAAAGTTCATTGTAGAAAATATCGACAGCCTGCATGTCACCGTCAACTGAAACCGTATAGCAGGCATCCGGTGCAAGTTCGCTGAAAATCCCAGTGTTGGCACCGACATCGACAAGAGAGTCAGGGGCAAGCACATTTAAAAAATGTGTAACAATTTCAATCTTATGATTGAACGCCTCAGCTGAATAGTTCGTCTCTTGATAATAATTCAACCAAGTCGAACGCCCCTTGCCGTTTTTGATATGTGAGATCGTTGCCTTCAGACTGTCAACCAAGGCTCTATGTTTATAACTACTGAATTTATTAGCAAAATTATCTCTTGAGATTTTCTTCTGAAATCGAGTTTCGGCCTTTCCATGCATGACAATATGCAAAAAATTGTGAAAATTGCATTTCGCCCGAAGTGGCAGCAAAGAGGAGGCAAGCCCAAGGGGCATTCCTTCCGGAAAAGCTTGTTGCAAGCACAACAGGTCAGACGCGCTGTAGTGTGCCAGCAAAAGAGGAGCAAGGAATGATCGACAAAACTGGCCATAGGCAATCCATGGTGCATGCTCGTTTACGGCCTCAAAAGAAAGCGTGTCGATAAAAATTGGACAAGACCCTATAAATTGCACGTTATATGGCGTCGCATCTTTCAGACACATGCCATGCTGCAACGCTTGTTCCTGTATATTCAGGGTCAAAAGCGCGGCATCGCGTAGCTGGGAAAACGTCCACTCATAGGGATAGGAAACAAATGGAATGCGCTGCGGCCGCAGTATCTTAAACGCACCCTCAGGCAAGGGGGCAACGGGAGCAATCTCGGTGTGGGCAACCAACAAATTTTGATTTATCAGTGCATCATACAAACCTGAACTTATAAACTGACTATAATTTTGTACATAACATTTATTTACTTTCCGGTATAAAACACCATCTTCTTTAAAAACAAATCCGGAAGGATCCCTATAAGACGAATCAACTCTCTCCATCTTTTCCATCGCCTTTCAAAAATACAATGTTCTTCAATACTTGGAAGACGCGTTTAAAAAAATTCTTCATAAAAAATAAACTCACAAGAAATACACTTGCCACAACCTGAAAGACATAACTCCCAGCACCCGGGTCCAGGTAGGCATAGGCATTCGTTGCCTGTGTCGTAGAAACTAAAAAAAACAGAAAAAGAATCCGTACATACATTATTACTTCTCCTCTTTAAAAACACACTGATCCTGAATAAGGCGCGGCGAAAACGGGTTTGACCAACTCAAATAATAGGACTTGTTTTCGAGCATTTTATAGTTGCCATCAAAATATAAATCAAATAGAAGGCGATAGGTATTAACAGGCGTAAAAGAGCCATGCAGATCTAGCTGAACATCAGGAAAATAAAAAGCATCAAAAATCGCTTTTCGTTCACAACGATTTGTTTTTTCGTAGGACTCCTGATCAAGTTCAGATCCTGGTCCATGATCGGATTGCAGAATGATAATCGGTTTTATCTCCGATTGCGCAAGAATTTCTTTCAGCAATGTGATTATTGATCGTGCGACAAAAACAGCCTGTCTTGCATAAAACCGTTTATAATTTTCAATACGTTTTTTGTCGGACTTTGTATAATGCGTTCCATCTCCAATGTAACCGATTTCCATTGGATCATCTGTCGGCAAGCCCTCTTCGTTGAAAACAAAAGGAGGATGTGGACACATGAGATGGATAAAATAGTAATTTTTTTCTTTTCTTTTAGGAAAATCAGCCACGCTTTTCAAGGTGTTTAAGACAAGCGCACGCTGATGCCCCTGGAAATCAAGAGAGACGACTCCAAAAAGCGAGTCAAACTGAGAAAATATCGTTTTTCGAAACAGTAAATTGAGAAATTCATACTTACTATTATTACTCAAAAAGACGCCCGTTCTTGCAGGATCAATATATTCATCCACTCCTGGTCGCAAATCGATCTGCGCGCCGCTATCGAAAGCAATTATTTTATAGCCAAAAGACCGTAATTTATTAAAAACTTTACTCGTATATATTGACCGGACAACATCCTTTCGCGTCTGTATATTATATTGATTTTCATACGCATCGAGATAATTCATATTGAGCGTTGAACTCATAGAAAATATTGTTTGCGTATAGTTTGTACTACTATTTTCCAGCACATAAAATCCCAGCTTTTTAAGCTCATGCGCAAAATCATAACCTTTTACATGGTACATCGAACGCAAGACATCCTGTCGCGCAAATGCATCCAGGTAAAAATGATATATGGGACGATTGACGTTTGTTTTTTTGTAGAACTACAGGAGTTTTGTCAACAAAATTTGTATCATGAAATACAAAAATATTTTTTTGAATGACAATAATGCCCCCTTGTGCCACCAAGAGCAGCAATGCTATGCTCAAAATTTTATTAAATTTATTGATATCGAGAAATTTAACACCATAGAAAATTAACCCTGCAAGAACAAGCAAAAAGCATGATGTCCATTCAATACTGTCAACTATTTCAAAAAATGCATCAAAAGAAAAAAATAACAAAAATATAGCTGTTGCAATAAATGATGAAGATTTCAAACTTCTCTTGAATAGATTTATCCCGAATAAAAAAATAAACAAAATACCCTGACAGATGAGATACGCTCCGAATACATCTCCAACTAAAAAAGTGACCTCCTCATTGGCAGTCCCAAGAAACAACACGATGAAGATAGGAGCCAAAATAAGATGGCTATATTTTAAACAAATTATCTTATTCTTCATGAGAAAACATTTATAATTTTACTAGAATTCATATACGATGACTTTCATTGAAACAAATCATTACTTCAATGGTGACTTAAAAATAATACAATAAAAAAACAGCCTCGTTTACGGTCTATACAAAAAAAGTCATATCATAAAACAAAGCCACAGAGTCACATCTTTTCCGGCGGCGCTTTCATAGCTGGAGAAATTTTGCCCCATAGCAACGCTGCGCGTCACACGATATGTCCACGCATGTTGCCAACGATATTTTATAGTCACTGTCACGCAGTACAGGCCCTGCGTGTGAGGTGTGTTCCGACCGCAGGAAGGCCGCTTCACAGTGTCCATTCCGGGAGCAAGGTACGGCAAGTGTGTCCCAAACACCAGCGTGGCGACATTGAAAACGCAAAGGGAGAGCCATGCGCGGGCGCGAAAAAAAGCCCGCCTCCCCCTTGGAGGCAAGGGAACGAAACAGCGACAGACCGCTTGAAACAAGGCGGCGGGAGCGACGCCGCGACATGCCGATTTCAAGCGAGCGGCCCGGGGCGCGGGGCTTCTCCCCCTCCCGGCCTCCCGCTAGGTGCGCTTCTTCGCCCGCGTCTTTTTCCGTCCCAGCCCTGCCGTGGCCAGCAGGCCGGTCACGGTCGCCTCCACGGCCTTTTTCTCCTGTGGGGAGACTTCCTCCAGCGTCAGGGCTTTGCCCGGACAAGTTGCCACGCATGGCGGCGCGGTCCCGGCCAGGGGCTCGTCGAGGCACAGGTCGCACTTTCGCATGATCTTGTCCGGCCCGAACTGCGGCACGCCAAAGGGGCAGGCCCCGGCGCAGGCCCGGCAGCCGATGCAGCGGTCGGCATCGACCAGCACGCGGCCGGTTGCCGGGTCCTTGGCCAGGGCCTCGGCCGGACACACGGCCACGCAGGCCGGATCGACGCAGTGCAGGCAGGCCAGGGACAGGCTGGCGCTTTTCACGGCCGGATAGCCACCGTCCCACAAGTTGAGCACCCGGCGGTAGCGGATGCCGGGAGGCAGGCCCCGCCAGGATTTGCAGGCCGTTTCGCAGCCATGGCACTGGATGCATTTGGCGGCGTCAAAGGTGATCAGGTATTCTTTCCGGAGCGTGCTCATCGGGATTCCTCGCAGCGCCGCACATCCACCAGGGTCTGGCTGGCCATGGCCGTCACCAGCGGATCATAGGCTTTTTCCGGGTCCACGCTGTAGAGCAGATTCACGTTGGCCCCGCCGTCCGTCAGCGGGAGATCGTCCAGGCCGAGCTCCCGGCAGCCCTGCCACCAGCCGTGCAGCACCATGACCGTATCGGGCCGGATGCCGGGATAGCGTTCGGCCCTGACCTTGAGCCAGCCATGGGGCGAGGTCACGATGACCCAATCGCCATCGCGAATGCCACGCGCGGCCGCCGTTTCGGGATGGATGTGCAGCACCGGTTCGGGCGCGATCTCCCGGAGCAGGGGCACGTTGCGCTGCCAGGAGGCGCTGAAGTTCTTGGACGTATGGTAGTCGGACAAAATCAGCGGATGGCTCGCGGCCAGCTGTGGCGTGGCGGTGAGGCTTTCCGGCGGCTCCCGCCACTCGGGCATGGGGGCGTAGCCGGCCTGGGCAAAGGTGGTGTTGTACAGCGCCACCTTGCCCTGGGGCAGGAAGGGGCCGCTATCCAGCCGCCCGCTCGGCCGCCGGAACACCCGGTCGAATTTCTCGTATTCGGGCGGCGGCGGCGGACTGGCGATGCCGGTCGGGTGCTGTCGCAGCCTGGCCATGGTCAGCCCCAGGGGCGCCAGCTGCTCGTCCAGGCAGGCCGTGACGTCCCCCTGCCAGAAGTCGTCTCCGTAGCCCATGGCCGTGCCCAGATCCAGAAAGAACCCGATCATGGACTTGGCCGGGCCACGGGGCGGGACGACCCGGTTGGTGGCCATGAGCCAGCCCGGTCCCTGCTGAAAGGGGTTGTCGCATTCATAGCCGGTGGCCACGGGCACGACGATGTCGGCCCAGGGCATTTCCGCGGTGCGGGCCACATCGGCCACCACGAAAAAGTCCAGCTTCTCCAAGGCGGCCAGCACGTTTCGCGTGCCGCGCGTGCTGGGCAGGGGCTGGGTGCCGGGGGCGATGATCCCCCGGATGGGGTACGGCTTTTCGGTGAGCACGCTTTCCCAGATGCGGTAGTAGGCCGAGGAGGTGCCCTCCATGAACGGTTGGAAGACCGCCGGGAATTCCGGCCCGACCATCTTGTCCACCAGGGCCTGGGTGTAGCGCTCCCGCAGCGTGATGTCCTTCGTGCCCCGCCTGGGCGGCAGCTTGAGCAGGTTGGTGCCCGGCCGGTCCAGGTGGCCGGTGACGGCCATGAGCATGGCCACGGCCCGGATGGCGTCGCAGGCAGCCGGGGCGTGCTCCAGGCCGTTGCCCACGTCGATGGCCGCCCGGGGGCAGGCGGCGTACTCGCGGGCCACCTGCCGGATCTGCGCCGCCGGCACGCCGGTGATCGGCTCCGCCCATTCCGGGGAATACCGCTTTACATGGGCCGCCAGGGCCTCGAAGCCGTAACACCAGGCGTCGATGAACGCATGGTCGAGGCGGTCCTCCCCGATGACCACGTGCAGCATGGCCAGGGCCAGGGCCGCGTCCGTGCCCGGCCGCACCGGCACCCAGAGATCGGCCATGCCGGCGTCGGGCTCCACCGACGGCTTGATGGCGATGATGCGCGTTCCCCGCGCCTTGGCCGCCAGAAAAGCCCGGGCCACGGGCGCGACCGGGCCGGAATAGATGGGCTGGCGGCCCCAGTAGATGAGCAGGTCGCTGCGGTCGTAGTCCGGCAGGGGCCAGTCGGCCACGGTGTGCATGAAGGCAAAGGCCCGCTGCATGGCGCAGATGCCGCTATGACCGTAGTTGGGACTGCCGTGGGCCACGAGGAACCGTTGCAGGTATTCGCTGTACGACCGTCTGGCCGGCGACAGCACGGCCAGGGACTCGGGGCCGTAGCGCTCCTTTTGCCGCAGCAGCACTTCGGCGATCTGGGCGATGGCCGCGTCCCAGCTGATTTTTTCAAAACGGCCCTCCCCTTTCTTCCCGATGCGCCGCAACGGGTGGGTCAGCCGGTCCGGGGAAGCCACCCACTGGGGCGCGGCATGGGCCTTGGCGCACAGCGCGCCCCGGTTGTTGGGGGATTCGTCCATGCCGGCCACGCGGAGAAACCGGCCGTTTTTTGTAAAGGCGTAAATACCGCATCCGCCGCCCGGCCCGCCCGGGCCGCACATGCCGCAGACCGTGGGCACGACATCCTCGCCCCGGGAGCGGGCGATCTCAAGCGCTTGCTGCAACTGCATACCAACTCACTTTCAAAACGTAATAACTTGATTAAAAAAGACGAAGAAATGCCTCCGGCGGCCGGGAGGGGGTCACCCCCTCCCGGACCCTCCCGAAAGGGGGGCGGAGGCCTGGCTGGTCGGGCGGTCCAGTGGTGGGCTTCGAACGTTTGGCGGCGCATTTTCGCCC
>JAFABC010000106.1 GCA_023426275.1 Pseudomonadota bacterium
CAATTTCCCCAGGCAAAGCCTGGGGAAATTGCGCCGCCAAGGGTGCGCCAGCGTCGCTTCGCGCCGCAGCAAGAGTCCCCCTATCGAGGGGGGCCGGGGAGGGCATCATGCCCCCCGGCCGCCGGAGGCGTCTCACAGCCCCCTCTCGTGCAAACCGGCCCTAGTAGGCCGCGATCGGGAAGTCTTCCACGGTGCCGGGCACGCCGGTGGTCGGGGTCTGCTCCCCGTTGGTGAGCTCCTTGACGCGCTCGGAGATGTAGAGGTCGAGCATCTTGAAGGTGACGCGGCCGGTATGGCGCGTGTCGGCCTTGCCGCGCACGCCTTCCACAAGCGCCTTGGTGAAGGCCCCGTTTTGCCATTCCGGCTTTTCGAGGGAGTATTGCCGCCCGGTGGAGGCGGCGAAGACGACCGCGCCGTTGCCGGCGCTGGCCAGTTCGTTGATGACGCCGTTGAGGTCGGTCATGCCGCGCCGGCCGGCGCCCATGATGGAGCCGCTGTGGCAGGTGTCCACAAAAAAGAGCGTCTTGCCCACAATGTTGCGGATGGTCTTTTGTACTTCCGTGACGGGCAGACCGGTGGCGCGCAGCTTTTCCATATTGGCCGTGGTCGGCAGAAAGTAATAGTCGCCGTTTTTATCATCCACGCCATGCCCGGCCATGAAGATCATGGCCACGTCATGCTGGGTGGTCTGCCGTTCGATCCAGTCGAGTCCCTCCAGGATGGCGTCCTTGGTGGCGGCCCCGTCGGTGAGCGTGCGTATGACGACGTTGTTGTAAAGCCGCCCTTTCTGGCCGGCCATGACCTGGGCGAAATCCTGGGCGTCCTTGGCCGGGTAGCGCAGGGCCAGGGACTTGTCGGCGTAGTCGCCAACGCCGATGGCCAGCACATAGAGATTGGCCGCCGGCGCGGCGGCCGTGCCCTGCTGACCGCCCCACTTGAGGCGCACGGTGGCCGGGGCCGAGGGACCGTTCGTGTTGTCGGCCGCCACGGACAGCACCACATCGCGCCGGGGCAGCGTGATTTTCGATTGGAGCACGCTCGGTTCGAAGCCGCGCCCGGTCAGGGCGGGATGCTCCTCGGCCACGCGCGCGCCATCGACAAGCAGGCGCACGGCGGTGATGTCCTCGCCGCCGGGACTGCGCACGGCGAATTTGACCGTCACATCCGGCGAGGTGAAGGCCTGACCGGGCGTCGGGGACAGAATTTCCACGATGGGCGGTCTGGCCGTCAGCACCGAGGGCGAGCGCACGTCGCCGCCCCGGGCGGCATTGGCGGCGGCCAGGGCCCGGTTTTCATCAAGTGTGCGCAGCACCAGATCCACCACATCGGGCCGGTGGAAGGCGTTGCGAAAGCGCGAGGCCGGAAAGAAGTCCGCGGCATGATCGGGGCCGTTGTTGACGTTCCAACCGATCAGATCCTCGCCGCCCGGGGAGGCGTCGTAATACCCGTCCGGCGTCCACAACACCCAGCGCTTGCCGTCGGCATTGGGGAAAAGGGCCAGTATCTCGTGGCCGTCCTCCATGCGATACCAGCGGATGGAACCGTCACCCATGGCCGCCGCCGCGACCTTGCCGTCGCCGCTGACATTGACGGCCCAGACCGTGTCCGGAGCCGGCGTGCGCCACAAGGGACGCCCATCGGCCCCATAGGCCCGGACGTTCCAGGACGTGCCGAGCACGAAGCGCCGGTTGTCCGGGGCGATGGACAGGGAAAAGGCGGTTTCGAATTCCTTGAGTTCAAGCGGCCGGCCGGCGAGCATGGGCGACCGGCTGCCCTGCCAGCCGGTGACGACGAGTCCCGGAGCCTGGGTGCGGGCGGCAATGAGGTCCGGCGTGGGCGCGGCGATCTGGCGCAGATCGCGTCCGGGCAGACCGAAGCGGTAAAAGCCCTTTTTGGGCGTGGCCGCATAGGCCACGGTCTCGCCGGTGCGGTCGAGATAAAAGGTGCCGGCTGCGGAGCGAAAGTCGCGGATGGCCGGGGAACGGGTCATGGCCAGGCTGCCGTCCGGGCGCAGCACGCCCCAGCGCGGCGCCACCGTGCCGTAGGCCAGTCCGCCGTCGGGCAACGGACACAATGTGACCACGGCGGCCTTGCCGGTGTCGAAATCCTTATAGGCGACAAAGTCCGCCGGCTGGAACCGCCGGACCGGGCAGCCCCGGTCCGTGACCCAGCGACCGGCGGCCAGAAGCGAGCCGTCGGCGGCGAATGCCACCGAGGCCAGATTGCCGTTGTCCACACCGGCCAGATTGGGCGCGCCGAGCAGATTCAGGGTTTCGGCGTCGAGGACCGTGACGGCGGTCGTGTCGGTGAAGCCCACGGCCAGCTGGGTATTGTCGGGTGAAAAGGCCAGCGAAAACGGTCGCGTGCCCCCCTGCACCCGGGTTTTGGCCACCAGTGACAAGTCGGTGTCGGTCACCCGGTACAGCCGCACGGCTCCGTCGTAACTGGTCGTGGCCAGATGGTCCCGGCCGTCAAAGGCCGCGCCGTAGCTCTCGCCGCCGTAGGCCTTGTCGCCGCCGACCAGGGACAGGTCGGACAGCCGCCACACGCGCACGCCCTCCTCGCCCATGACCGCGGCCAGATAGTGGCCGTCCGAAGAGACGGTCAGATGGTTGATGACGCTCGGCAGTCCGGTCAGACGGCGCACCATCCGGCCGGACTCGCGTTCGAAGACATAGATGCTGTGCGTCTTGTCCCAGCCGTAGCCGGTCCAGCCGCCGCAAAACACGTAACGCCCGTCGGGACTCATGGCCACGCTGTACAACCGGCCTTCGTAGTCGTGGCCGATGGGCGGACGCAGCACGCGCAACTGCTCGCCCGTCTTGATATCCCAGACGCGGCAGGTCTTGTCGTCCGAAGCCGTGGCCAGATAGCGGCCCAGGCCATCCACGGCGATGCGTTTTATAAGCGCCGTGTGCATGCCGGTCTCGATGCGCAGGATGGGCTCGGTCGGCGGCGTGCCGGCGGCGGCATGGCAGACGGCCAGCAGGGTCATTATAATGATGGTCAGCAGGCAAACGCGAACGCGCATGGCATCACTCCTGGCCCGATTCCGGGCGGCGCGCATTCTTGTCCCGGCGCTCCAGCGCGTCAAGAGGCAAGAAATCGGGGCGCCGCCCCGATCGGGCAGCCGCACGCCCCTTTCGGGAGGGTCCGGGGGGGGCAGTGCCCCTCCCGGCCGCCGGAGGTATCTTCTATCCCTTGTCCCCATCCCCGGGCCGGCTGGCCCGGTCCACCAAATAGACGATGGACTGGTACGGAATGCCGGCGTGGTGCGTCAGGCCGATCTCGCAGGTGCGGCTGTTGCAGTAGCCGGTCGTGGTGGACGCCGGCAGTTGCGGCCTGAGGTCGGCCAGGGCCGCGGCGTTGAGTTCGGGATAGAAAAAGCCCCGGTCGCCGGCGAAGCCACAGCAGTGGATGCCGCGCGGCACGACGACTTCCCGGGCACAGGCCTTGGCCAGGGCGTTGAACTTGGCCGTCAGCCCCATTTTGACCGAGGTGCAGGAGACGTGCAGGGCCACGGTCTCCGGCACGGGGGTGATGTCCAGGTGTTCCAGGCAAAAGTCGTGGATGAATTCCACCGGCTCATGGAGCGTAAGCCGCGGCTCCATCTTGCAGCGCATGGTGTAGAGACAGGGGCTGGCATCGCACAGGATGGGGATGGCCCCGTCCTGACTGACCTTGCGCAGAACCGCCTCCAACTCGGCGGATTTGCGGTCGGCCTCGCCGTGCATCCCCTTGGATTCGAGGGTCAGGCCGCAGCACAACCCCTTCATGCCTTCCGGGAAGATCACGTCGTAGCCGGCCTTGGCCAGGACGGACATGGTGGCTTCGAACAGGCCGCGCTGGTCCGGGTCCAGGCTGGAAGGCCCCATGGACCGGGTGGTGCAGCTCGGGAAATAGACGACCTGGCGTCCCTTGCCTTGGCAGGTGTCGTGAAACCGCATCCGGGGCGCGGCCTTGGGCGCGGACGGCGTCCAATAGGGCACGAGACCGCCGGAAATCCGGCGCAACCCGTGGGTCATGGCGGTCATGACCCGGGTGCCGAGCACGGCATGGACGGCATTGGACAGCCCCAGTCCCTGGCGCGCCAGGGAGGTGACCAGCCCGTAGTGGTCGGCCACCCAGCGGGCGATACGGCGACCGCGTTCGGTGGATTCCCGCCGGCGGTAGTCCTTGGTGAACACACCCGTATCCACGGACACCGGACAGACCGTGGCGCACAGCCCGTCGGCGGCGCAGGTCTGGTTGCCGAAGTAGGCGTAGTCCTTGTGGAAGCGGTCGTACTCCGCCGTGTCCCCGTGGGAGGCGGCCAGAGCCATGTGGCGTTGCAGGGTGATGCGCTGGCGCGGCGTGGTGGTGACGTTTCGCGAGGGACACACCGACTCGCAGTAGCCGCATTCGATGCAGGGGTCGATCAGCGGATTGACCTGCGGCAGCGGCTTGAGGTTTTTCATGTGCACCTGCGGATCGTCGGTGAGGATGACACCGGGATTGAGCAGGTTGTCGGGGTCAAAGGCGCGCTTCAGGCGCTGCATGAAGGCGTAGGCGGTCTTGCCCCACTCCATCTCCACGAAGGGAGCCATGTTGCGGCCGGTACCGTGCTCGCCCTTGAGCGATCCGTCATAGCGGCCAACGACCATCGTGGTCACGTCGTCGATGAGCCGGCGGTAATTGGCCACGGAGGTCTCGTCGCCGAAATCCGGACAGAAGACGAAATGCAGGTTGCCTTCCAGGGCATGGCCGAAAATAATGCCTTCGGAAAAGCCGTGCCGGGCCATGAGCCCCTGGAGTTCCACGGCGCCCTCGGCCAGATGGTCGATGGGAAAGACCACGTCCTCGATGATGACGGCGCTGCCCGGCTTCCTGGCCCCCCCCACGGAGGTGAAAAGGCCCCGGCGGATATTCCAGAGCTTTTCGTAGTCCGCCTTCTTATCCATAAAAAGCAGCGGGAAAACCGGCTCGATGTCGGCCACCCGGGACAGGGCCTCGTCGATGCGGCCCAGCAGTTCGCCCTTGTCCGCGCCCCGGACCTCGACCAGGATGGCGCAGACGCCCTGCTCCAGCCCCTTCAGGTAGTCCGGCATCCCGGGCTTGTCCTCCACGGAGCGCAGCGAGGCCCGATCCATGAGCTCCACGGCGGACACGTTGCCGGCCCGAAGCGCCGTGGCCGCCCGGCAGGCGTCGGCGATGGACGGATAGAGCATCAGCGACGAGGCCTTGAAGGGATGTTCGATCACGGTGCGGTAGGTGACCTCGCCGATAAAGGCCAAGGTGCCCTCGGAGCCGACAATCAGGTGCAGCAGGATGTCGAAGGGGTCCTCGAAATCCACGAAGGCGTTGATGCTGTAGCCGGTGGTGTTCTTGATCTTGAATTTGCGCCGGATACGCCCGGTCAGTTCGGCGTCGGCCAGGATTTCCCGGCGGATGGCGACAAGCTCGTCCAGCAAGGCGGCGTGGGTGGCGGCAAAGCGCTGCCGGGAGACGGGATCGGCCGTGTCCAGGGTGTCGCCGTCCACGAACACGAGCTTCATGGACTCCACGGTCTTGTAGCTGTTCTCGGCCGTGCCGCAGCACATGCCCGAGGAATTGTTGGCCGCGATGCCGCCGATCATGCAGGCGTTGATGGAGGCCGGGTCCGGGCCGATCTTGCGGCCGTGGGGGGCCAGACGGAAGTTGGCTTCCGCCCCGATGACGCCGGGTTCGATGCTGACATGGCCCGCGCCGGGATGGATGCGCAACTCCCGGAAATTGCCGGCCAGATAGACCAGCACGGAATCGGTGAGCGCCTGCCCCGACAAACTGGTGCCGGCGGTGCGGAAGGTCACGGGCACCCTGGTGTCCGAGGCCGCGCGCAACAGCCAGGCCACTTCCCCGGCGGTTTTCACCTTGACCACGATCCTGGGGACCAGGCGGTAAAAACTGGCGTCGTCGCCCAGGGCCAGGGTGTGGAAGGGGCCGAGAAACACGCGGTCGGCCGGAATAAAGACGGCAAGGCGGTCGTAAAAGGCCTTGTGCGCCGGAGGCAGGGTGTCGGCGGGCTTGGGGGAAGACATGCAGCACTCCTTAAAAGCGGCGTCAGGCGTCGCGGCTATGGGAAGGGTGGTGTCCGCTATGCCATGTTTTCGGGCCGGGGGGCAATGCGGGAAGGGTCCACGGCAATACGATCCGGAAAAAAAGCAAGAAATGCCGCACGGTCGCGAAACAGAGATTTTCGTGACAAACGTCGCGGAGTCGGCTAAACTTGCATCCCAAATTACATATTTTTCAACGTCTCGAAAACAAGAGGTTTCGCCAGGTGTTGTTTTCCCGCCCAAGGCCCCGCGAGACCCCGGTGCCCCCATCGTTTCGGATGCCGCCGCGCCTGGGATATCAGACCGCCCAGTCCCTGCCGAGCGGCTATTCCCTCAAAACGGCCAGCCTGCCGCAGTATTGCAAGGCGTTGCAGAAGGGGGACGTGCCGGAAGTGTTCGACGCCGCCTTTCTGACGGCGCTCGGCTTCCGGTTCGCCATCGACCGGTCCTTCATCGAGATTCTCAAGGACTTGCGCTTTCTGGACTCGCGCGGCCGCCCAACGGCGCGGTACCGGGATTACCGAAATCCGGCCATGGCCCAAAAAGCGCTTGGCGAAGGCATCCGGGAAGCCTACGCCGAGCTCTTCAAGGCCCATCCCGACGCGGCCACCATGACGGACCAGGAAGTCATCGACGCGCTCAAGCCGCTTTATGCCGGAACAAAACCCGATATGATGGTGTGCGGCATCGCCAGGACCTTCGTGGCCTTGTGCCGTATTGCCGCCACACCGAAAACCGGCGCAAAGACCGGGACGATCCGGAACCAGGGGCCGGGCTCCACGCCGCCCTCCGCGCCGACAACGCCCGCCGCCAAACCAAAACTCCCTCCGTCCGGCGCATCCGGCAGCCCCGAAGCCCGCCCCGCGACGCCGGCCAACCGGATCATCCTGTCGCCCAAGGCCAATCCGGCGACAATCCACGACGCCATTTTCGAAAGCCTCAGGCGCACGCTCCCGGCCATCGCAAACGAAGAAGGAATGCCTCCGGCGGCCGGGAGGAACGACGGCCCCTCCCGGACCCTCCCGAACAGGGAATGCGGGGATGCCGGACGGTGGCCGGCGGCGGCTTCCTGATGTTTCACGGCGCGCAAGCACGCCGGCGTCGCCTCGCGCCGCCTACATATTCTTGATGACTTCGACCAGCAGGTTCGTGACCTTCTCGGCGTTTTCCTTGAAGATCGTGACGATTTCATCCCAGTTGACGGGCGGCTCGTCCGTCTTCCAGCAATCGTAATCCGTGCTCATGGCCACGGCCGCGTAGGGCACCTCGGCCTCCACGGCCAGGGCGCACTCGGTGGCCACGCTCATATTGATGACGTCCGCGCCCCAGGCCCGGAACATGTTGGACTCGGCCCGGGTGGAAAAACGCGGCCCCTCGATGGTGACCACCGTGCCCTTGTCGTGATGGCGATAGCCGAACTTGCGGCAGGCATCGATCAACAGCTTGCGCAAGGGTTCGAAGAACGGATCGGCCATGGGCGTGTGGGCCGGATTATGGGGCTCGAAGCGGTCGTGGAACGTCAGGTGCCGCCGTCTGGTGAAGTCGATGAACTGGTCGAGGATGACCAGATCGCCCCGGCCGATCTCCTGGCGCAACGAGCCCACGGCCGTGGTGGACAAGATGGCCGCGCAACCGACCGCGCGCAGGGCGTGGATGTTGGCCCGGTAGTTGACATTGGTGGGCGTGGCCGTATGGGCCCGGCCGTGGCGGGCCAGCAGGACCACGTCCTTGCCGGCGATCCTGCCCTGGCGCAACGTCGAGTTGGGCGGACCGTACGGAGTGTCGATCTCCAGGTCGGAAGGGTTGTCGAGAATGTTGGGATCGTCCAGGCCGCTGCCGCCGATGATGCCGATCTTCATGTCGTTCTCCATGCCGTGCCTCCGGCGGCCAGGAGAGGCGCTGCCTCTCCTGGACCTCTCCGCCGGGGGGCATGATGCCCCCCGGACCCCCTCGA
>JAFABC010000110.1 GCA_023426275.1 Pseudomonadota bacterium
GCTTCCGGCTTCGCCTTGCCCTGGGCGGCCACGGCGGCCATGCTTTTGGCGATGGCCTCGGGGTCGCCCAGGTAGAAGTGGCGCAGCGGCTTGAGCGACGCGTCGAGCTCGTAGACCAGTGGCGCGCCGGTCGGGATGTTGCACTGGCTGATGTCGGCGTCGCTGACATTGTCGAGGTATTTGACCAGGGCCCGCAACGAGTTGCCGTGGGCGGCCACGAGCAGGCGGGTGCCGGTGGCGATGGCCGGGGCCATGACCTCGTGCCAGAAGGGCAGCACCCGGTCCACCGTATCCTTGAGGCACTCGGTCCGGGGCAGCTCGTCCGGGGTCAGGCCGGCGTAGCGGCGGTCATGGCCGGGAAAGCGCGGGTCGTCGGGGGTGAGCGCCGGCGGGCGCGTGTCGAAGCTGCGCCTCCAGACGAAGACCTGCTTTTCGCCGAACTTGGCGGCGGTTTCCGCCTTGTTGAGCCCTTGCAGCGCCCCGTAGTGGCGTTCGTTGAGCCGCCAGGACTTGGTCACCGGCAGCCACAGGCGGTCCATGCCGGTCAGCACGATGTCGAGGGTCATGATGGCCCGGGACAGCACCGAGGTCAGGCAGGCGTCGAAGTCGTAGCCGCCGTCGGCCAGCAGCGTGGCGGCGGAAGCGGCTTCGGCCTTGCCCTGGTCGGTCAGGCCCACGTCGGTCCAGCCGGTGAACCGGTTTTGCAGGTTCCAGGCGCTTTGTCCGTGCCGCAGCAGTACCAGGGTGTGCATGGGGGCTCCTTCGCGGGGCGGTCGGCCGGTGTTAGGCGTCGTCGGCCTTTGTCCCGCCCTTTTCCGTCGGGCACTCGAAGTTGTCGCCGGTCATCATGCGCATGGCGCACAGCGCGCCGCACATGGCGCATTCCTTCTCCTGCTTGTGCATGGCCCGGCGTTTGCGCAGCAGTTCCGGGTCCAGGGCGAAGCCGGCCATGGCTTCCCAGTCGAGGTCGGCCCGGGCCCGGGACATGCCGAGGTCGCGCGCCACGGCGGCCGGGCGGCCAAGGGCGGTCTCGGCACTCTGGGCGGCCACGAGGCTGGCCTTGATGCCGGCCCAGACGTCTTCGGGGTCGGGCAGGGTGAGGTGCTCGGCCGGGGTCAGGTAGCACAGAAAGTCCGCGCCGAAGTAGGCGGCCATGGCCCCGCCGATGGCCCCGGCGATGTGGTCGTAGCCGGGGGCGCAGTCGGTGGTCAGGGGGCCGAGCACGTACAGGGGCGCGTTGTCGGTCAGGCGCTTGATGCCCTGGATCTGGCTCTGGACCAGATGCAGGGGCACATGGCCCGGGCCCTCGATCATGGCCTGCACGCCGCGCGCCTTGGCCCGGCCGGCCAGCACGCCGAGGTTGATGACCTCCTCCCACTGGGCGCCGTCGCCGGCGTCGGCCCCGCAGCCGGGCCGCAGGCCGTCGCCCAGGCTGATGGTCACGTTATGGGCCAGACAGATGTCGAGAATGTCGTCGTAGCGCGTCAAAAAGGGGTTTTCCTTGTTATGGCGGCGCATCCAGCGGCCGAGGATCGAGCCGCCGCGCGAGACGATGCCCGTGACCCGGCCGGTTTCGGCGGCGAGCTCCGCGCCGCGACGGGTGATGCCGCAGTGCAGGGTCATGAAGTCCACGCCGGCCGCGGCCTGTTCGGCGATCTCGGCGATGATCTCCTCTTCGGTGAAATCGCTCGGGTCCTGGCCCTTGGCCAGATGGCGCTGGGCCACGGCGTACAGGGGCACGGTGCCAAGCGGCAGGGTCACGGCGTCGAGGATTTCGCGGCGGATGGCGGTCAGGTCGCCGGCCGTGGACAGGTCCATCAGGGCGTGGGCGCCGGCTTTCTGGGCCAGGCTGGCCTTTTGCAGCTCCATGGCCACGTCGGTGACGAGCATGGACGTGCCGATGTTGGCGTTGACCTTGACGCGGGCCGGCTGGCCGATAAGGGTGGGGATGACATTTTTATGGGCCGGGTTGGCCAATACGACCATGGTTCCGGCGTTGACGGCCTCTTCGATGGTCTGAGCCGGCAGGGCTTCGGTTTCGGCCAGGGTGGCCAGATGCGTGCGCAAGATGCTCGAACAAATGGGGTTGTTGCTAAGAATTGCCATGTCGCATCCTTAAAAATGGGTTTTGGTCGCCCAACCTATCATGAAGCAGGGGAAAGCACAAAGGAGGGCCGCTTTCGGCCGGGTCCCATTTTCGGGCCAGAGGAAAATCCGGAGCGGCAGGCTTGCCAAGCGGTGAAAAAGGCGTTAGTTGATTTCGCTTTCCCGAAAGGGACACGCCAAGGAGTCATGACAATGAAAAAAGATATCCATCCCAAAGTGTACAAGGCCATCATTCGCTGCAACTGCGGCTACGAGGCCGAGGCCCTGTCCACCAAGGGCGAATTGGTGCAGGTCGAAGTGTGCTCCAACTGCCATCCGTTTTACACCGGCAAGCAGCGTTTCCTCGACACCGCCGGCCGCATCGACCGTTTCCGTAAAAAGTACGCCAAGTTCGAGAAGAAGGCCTAGTTTGGCCACAAGCTTCTTCCGCCGGGCCTCCGCGCCCGGCGGCGGATGCGAGGCAACGCCCATGAAGCGCGCACGCCTGCTGTTGCCCCTGCTGGTCGCCGCCCCCTCTGTCGGCGGGCAGGCGGTCATGGAAGGGGTCATGATGCGCGATCGGGACCGGCTGGCCATTGCCGTGCGCAAGCCCGGCGGCGACATCCAGCTCGATGTGCGCCCGTGGTTTTCGCTCACCGCCCGCAAGGTGCTGCGAAAACCTTTTTTGCGTGGCTTCCCCATCCTGCTCGAAACCCTGGTCAACGGCATCAAGGCGCTCAACTATTCGGCGCAGGTGGCCGTGGCCGAGGACGAGGGCGGGGGCGAGATCGGCCCCGTGGCCATGGGCCTGACCCTGGCCGGCTCCATCGGCTTCGCCCTGCTGCTTTTCGTGGTCGCGCCGCATCTGTTTTCCCTCGGCATGAAGGCGGCCGGCCTGTCCGGCGGCGTGGAGGCCCTGAGCTTCCATGTCTGGGACGGGCTGTTCAAGATGGTGCTTTTCCTCGGCTACATCGTGGCCATCTCGTATCTGCCCGACGTGCGTCGGGTGTTCGAGTACCACGGCGCCGAACACAAGGTCATCTGGGCCTACGAGCAGGGCGCGGCGCTGTCCCCGGAAGGGGCGCGCGGCTTTTCCCGGCTCCACCCGCGGTGCGGCACGGCCTTTTTGCTCTTCGTGCTGGCCATCTCCATCGTGCTGTACGCGTTTCTCGTGCCCTGGCTGCTGACGTTTTACGCGCCCGCCACCGGCTGGATCAAGCAGGCCTACATCGTGGGCCTCAAGCTTGCCCTCATGGTTCCGGTCAGCGCCCTGGCCTATGAAGTCATCAAGGTTGCCGGCAGGTTCAGCAGCAATTGGCTGTGCCGCCTGATTTCGGCTCCCGGGCTGTTCATGCAGTTGCTCACCACCAAAGAGCCGGACGACGAACAGCTCGAGGTGGCCCTGACCGCGCTGCACGGCGCGGTGGACCGGCAGCCCGCTTCCTGACCCGTTCCGTCCGGTCCAGGCCAAACCCCAGCCGGGGGGCGCAGTCCCTGCGTCCCGCCCCGGAGGCTCTTCATGTTCGCCAAACTCGAAAGCATCGAACGCAAATACGAGGAACTGGAACAGCAGCTGTCGCAGCCCGATGTCGTCAACGACCAGGAGCATTTTCGCAAGCTTTCCAAAGCCCATGCCGATCTGGCCGAGATCGTGAACGTGTACCGCGAGTACAAGCAGTTCGCCCACGATCTGGAAGACAACCAGGAGCTGGCCCAGGACCCGGACCCGGAAATGCGGGAACTGGCCCTGGCCGAGGTCAAGTCCATCAAGGAGGCCCTGCCCGACCTTGAGGACCGGCTCAAGGTGCTGCTGTTGCCCAAGGACCCGATGGATGAGAAAAACATCCTCCTGGAAATCCGGGCCGGCACCGGCGGCGAGGAAGCGGCGCTTTTTGCCGGCGACCTCTTCCGCATGTACTGCCGCTACGCCGAACGCCAGCGCTGGAAGGTCGAGATCATGAGCCAGTCCGAGACGGGCTCGGGCGGCTACAAGGAAGTCATCGCCTCCATTGCCGGGGACAAGGTCTACAGCCGGCTCAAATACGAATCCGGCGCGCACCGCGTGCAGCGCGTACCGGCCACCGAATCCCAGGGCCGTATCCACACTTCGGCCGTGACGGTGGCCATCATGCCCGAAGCCGCGGAAGTCGATGTGGACATCGATCCCAACGACCTGCGCATCGACGTCTACCGCTCCAGCGGTCCCGGCGGCCAGAGCGTCAACACCACCGACTCGGCCGTGCGCGTCACCCACATCCCCTCGGGGCTGGTGGTCATCTGCCAGGACGAAAAGTCCCAGCACAAGAACAAGGCCAAGGCCCTCAAGGTGCTGCGCTCCCGGCTGTTGCAGGCCGAGCAGGAAAAGCAGCGTCTGGAGCAGGAAGCCAGCCGCCGTTCCCAGGTCGGCTCCGGCGACCGGTCCGAGCGCATCCGCACCTACAACTTCCCCCAGGGCCGCGTCACCGACCACCGCATCAACCTGACGCTCTACCGGCTCGAATCGGTGCTCGAAGGCGACTGTGACGAGCTTTTCGACGCGCTCATCGCCCACTATCAGGCCGAGGCCCTCAAGGCCCAGGCCGATGCGGCGTAGGGGGGCGGCTTTCAGGATGTCTCCGACGGCCGGAAGGACTCCCTTTCCGGACCGTCTTTTTCCGGGGGCGGTCTGGCTTTGTGAAGCCGGGCCGCCCCTTCAACGCCCATAAGCCGGAAAGACCAGGCGGGAACAAGGATGAGCGATCGCGGGCGCGCACCCACGGTGCGGGAGATTCTGGGCAAGAGCGAAGGCTACTTGCGGGAGAAGGGCGTGGATTCGCCGCGGCTCTCGGCCCAGTTGCTGCTGGCCCGGGTGCTGGATCTGGACCGCCTGGGACTGGTGCTGGCCATGGACCGGCCCCTTTCCCCGGAGGAACTCGATGCCTACCGGCCGCTGGTCGCCCGCCGGGGACGTGGTGAGCCCGTGGCCTATCTGCTCGGGGAGCGCGAATTTTTCGGCCTCGATTTTACCGTCACGTCCGACACCCTCATTCCCCGGCCCGAAACCGAAACCGTGATCGAGCGCGCCCTGGCGCTTTTCCCCAAAGACGGATCGTTCCGGTTCGCCGACCTGGGCACCGGCTCGGGCTGTCTGGCCGTGACCCTGGCCGTGCAGTTCCCGCGGGCCACCGGGCTGGCCCTGGATCGCAGCCCCGGCGCACTGGCCGTGGCCCGGGACAATGCCGCGCGCCACGAGGTCGTCTCCCGGGTGGACTTTCTGGAAGCGGATTTCGCGGACCTGCCCGAGGCGTCCGGCGGCTACGGGCTGATCGTGTCCAACCCGCCGTATGTGAGCGCGGACGAGTACCGGGAGTGCTCGTGGGAAGTGCGCGATTTCGAGCCGGCCGGCGCGCTCGTGCCCGGTCCCACCGGCCTTGAGGCGGTGCCCGTGGTCGCCCGGGCGGCCTATTCGCGGCTTGCGCCCGGCGGCTGGCTGCTGGTCGAGATCGGCTGGCGGCAGGGTGGGGCGGCCGCCGCCATCCTGACGGACGCCGGGTTTGCCGACGTGGCCGTGCACCGCGATCTGGCCGGTCACGACCGTGTGGTCGCAGGACGAAAGCCCGCCTGACGCGCCAGTCGCGGCCCGTCTCCGCGGAGAGGGCCGGTTGCTGTCCCCCCTGTTCCCCGTCTGCGTCCGCACGTCTTTTTTATTTCCGTCTCGTTGAAAATCACAGGCCGTTGCCAACGTGGGCCGCTCCGCCACTGCGGCGGTCCGCGTTGGCAACAGTCCGCCGCAGCGTATCAACGATGTAGATTGATTTATATTGACTAATAAATTATTTGTCCGTATCCAAAAGCTACGAAGAAAGAGCGTGGGCGCTTTTCATGCCCGGTTGCGACGGTGGTTTGCGTGGCGAGGGCGGTGTTGTGCGGTGGATGCCGTGCGCTGTGAAGGCGGACAGGTCAAGGAGGCGGTATGGCGGCGACACGTGATGCAATTGCCCGGGCCGTGGAAAAGCTGGCGCCGAATACGGCGCGTTTTGTCCAGGGGCGCAACGAGCGGCTGGCCTGCTATGCCCTGGAGGTTCTTGCCAAAGTTGTTGGCGTCACAGGGGATCAGGATGCCTTGTTGCAGGCCGTGACGGCGGAGGGGAACAGCGCCAGGATCCAGGCGGCGGAGGCGCAAGTGGTCGCCGGACTGGCAAGTGCGTTGGAGAATAGCGCGCAACAGGAAACCGTGCGGCAGGCGACAGCGCAAATCGATATCGAGGCCTACAGAAAGTTGCGGGATCAGAGCAGCGCCGTAAAAAAGAATTTGTCGATTATTATCGTGGTGGGCTTCTTTGTGACGATTGCCTTGAGTTATTTCGATCTCGAACTCGAGACAAAAACAAGAGAGCAGCTGAGCCTGCTTATCGGCGCCCTGATCGCGGCCTTTACCGCTGTTGTGCAATACTTTTTCGGATCGAGCAGCGGCAGCGCCGAAAAGACCCTCATGATGCAGACGAAGGAACCGGGGACAGCGCCCCTGCGGCCGGTCACAGATGACGGCGCCGCGTCGGGAGGGGACGCTACGACGGACGGAGCCGTCTGCGTGGGCGATTCGATACAGGTTACCGGGGCGGCCGGCCGAAACGGGTAAGCGCGGCTGGTTCGTTGCGAGGATGCCTCCGATGGCCAGGAGGGGCAGTGCCCCTCCTGGACCTCTCCAAAGGGGGCAAGGACAAGTGTGGGGAGTCCCCCCTGTCTGTGGACGCGAAAAGGCCCGGCCGTGCTTTGACGGCCGGGCC
>JAFABC010000154.1 GCA_023426275.1 Pseudomonadota bacterium
TGACCCCCTCCCGGCCGCCGGAGGCATTCTTCCTCTTCCCCCTCCCGGTCACCCCACCGCCTGAAACATGCTCGCCCTGACCGGCCGGGCCGTTGCCGCGGCGGCCCGGTAGCCGCTTAAGGCCAGCCGTCGCTGCAACGGGTTGGCGGACGGCGGTGTTTCGCCGTCGTTGGCGGCGGCTTCGGACAGCCGGGTCTGGGTGGCGGCAGCGTCCAGGGCTTCGGTAAAGGAGGTCTGCGGCAGGGGGCCGGAGAGGTCGAACTCGTAGTCCGTGGCCGTGTAACGCAGGGAGAACGGGCCAAGCGAGAGGCCGGCGTCGCGGGTGATGACCTTGCCGCCGACAGGGGGCGTCGCCACGACAAGCCGCGAGGCTTCGCGCTGATAGGCCGAAACGGCCGAGGCGGCGGCTGGGATGGCGACCATGGCGGACTCCCGGCGCAAACGCGCCGCGACGGGGACACGAGCGTGCCTGCCCTCGCGACCCCGGACATCCGGGACCGGCTCCTTCCATGGAGGTGGGACCTTATCTGTAACCACCCCACGACGTCATGACAAGGGCGGTCCGGCGCGGCGGCAGGCCCGCCCTTCAGGCCGCGTCCTCCCGGCCGGCCAGCAGCATGGCCGCGATGTCGGACCAGACGGCGAAGGAACGATACCCCTCCCCGCGTTTGGTCAGGACTCCGGCCAGATCGGCCCGGGCGAAGCGCAGGTGTTGCGGCACCAGCAGCGCGGCCGGCAGGTCGGCGAAACCGTCCCCGGCAAAGGCCACGGTGGCGGCCCGGGTCATGGCGTCGCGCACCACGGCCGCCTTGTCCACGCCGGTTTCCTCGCAGGTGAAAGGCGAAGGCGCGGGCGGCTCCATGACCAGCGGCCCACCCGGCCGGTAACAGCCCGGGTTGGCATGCACTTCCAGGGACACCCCGGCCTTGTCGAGCAGCCGGCGGATGTACCAGTCGCAGCCGGCCGAAGCCACCACCACCTCCCAGCCGGCGGCGCGCAGCCGGGCCAGGGTGTCGGCCAGGGCGGGATCGAGCCCCATGTCGTCGACCACGGCCAGCACGTCCCGCTCCGGCGCACGGATAGAGGAGAAGATGGCGCGCAGGGCCGCGAAATGCGTCAGGCGGCCGGCCCGGTAATCGTCCCAGGGCGCCAGGGCCTCGGGGGAAAGCAGGCGTTCGGCCGCCAGGGTATAAAAATCCCGGGCGGTCATGGTGCCGTCGAAATCACTGACCAGCACGGCTTCAGGCATAACGGGCCTCCACAAAAAGGCGGCGGGTTGGACGCACACGCCAAAAAAGATCCGGGTTTCCCTGGCATAAGCCTTCCGGACCGAAGACGCCAGTCATGGCCGCCGTCAGGCCGGGGCGCTTTTCGGTCCCGACTTGACCCCAAGCGGCGCGGCGGTATTGTCATACGACGCCAGCCCCATGGAGACACGCATGGAACACTGCGAACTGCCCCGCCCCCAAACCCGCCTGGACCGGGTGCGCGCGACCCTGCCCCGGTTGCTGCCGTTTCTGTCCTGGTGGCCCATGGTCAACCGCCGCACGGCCCGGGCCGATCTCTGGGCCGGCCTCACCGGCGCGGTGATCGTGCTGCCGCAGGGCGTGGCCTTTGCCGCCATCGCCGGCCTGCCGCCGGTCTACGGCCTGTACGCGGCCATGATCCCGGTCATTGTGGCCGCGCTGTTCGGCTCCTCCCACCACCTCATTTCCGGGCCGACCACGGCCATTTCGCTGGTGGTCTTCGCCACGGTCAGCCAGCTCGGCACGCCGGGCTCGCCCGACTACATCCGGCTGGTGCTGGCGCTGACCGTGCTGGCCGGGCTGGTGCAGTTCGGCCTGGGGCTGGCCCGGCTGGGCGGGCTGGTCAATTTCGTGTCCCATTCGGTGGTGACGGGGTTTACGGCCGGCGCGGCCATCCTCATCGTCACCAGCCAGCTGGGCCATTTTTTCGGGGTCACGCTGCCACGCGGCGGCGATTTTCTGGAAACCTGGCTGGCCTTTTTCCACCAGATCGACGCCATCAACCCGCATGTGGCCCTGACGGCCGCCGTCACCCTGGTCCTGGCCTTCGGCATCCGCCGGCTGTGGCCCAGGGCCCCGGCCCTGCTGCTGGCCCTGATCGGCGGCAGCGTCCTGTGCAGCCTGATCGACGGCGCGGCCCACGGCGCGCGGCTGGTCGGGGCGCTGCCGGCCAGCCTGCCGCCCCTGTCCCTGCCGGAAATCGACCTGGACACCTTCCGGGTGCTCTTTCCCGGCGCCCTGGCCGTGGCCATGCTGGGGCTGGCCGAGGCCGTGTCCATCGCCCGGGCCGTGGCCGTGCGCTCCGAACAGCGCATCGACAACAGCCAGGAATTCATCGGCCAGGGGCTGGCCAACATCATGGGCGGCTTTTTTTCCGGCTACGCCTCGTCGGGGTCGTTCACCCGCACCGGGGTCAATTACGAGGCCGGGGCGAAAACACCGCTGGCGGCGGTGTTCTCGGCCGTGTTCCTGGCGGCGGTGCTGCTTCTCATCGCGCCGGTCACGGCCTATCTGCCCATCGCGGCCATGGCCGGAGTGATCGTGCTGGTGGCGGCCGGGCTCATCAATGTCCGGGGCATCCGCCACATCGCGGCCACGGACCGGGCCGAGGCCGGCATCCTGGCCGCGACCTTTCTGGCCACGCTGTTCATCGGCCTGGAATTCGCCCTGTACGCCGGGGTCATGCTCTCGCTTCTGCTCTACCTGCGGCGCACGAGCCACCCGCATTTCATCACCCTGGCCCCGGACCCGGAACTGCCGGGCCGCTCCCTGGTCAACGTGAAGCGGCGGCCCCTGCCCGAGTGTCCGCAACTCAAGATCCTGCGCCTGGACGGCTCGATCTTCTTCGGCGCGGTCAACCACATCGCCGAGGAGCTGCACCGCATCGTGGCGGCCAGCCCCGAGCAGTGCCATATTCTCATCGTGGGTTCCGGGATCAACTTCATCGACGCCGGCGGCTGCCACATGCTCTTTCACGAAGCCGGCTCGTTGCGACTGTCCGGGCGGGAAATATTTTTCTGCTCGCTCAAATCGGAAGCCATGGACCTGCTGCGGCGCGGCGGCTGTCTGACCCGGATCGGGGCGGACAACATCTTCCGGGACAAGGCCTCGGCCATCGCCGGCATCGTGGCCCGCCTCGACCCCGAACGCTGCGCCTGCTGCCGGGAGCGGGTGTTCACGGAGTGCGCCACCCGGCCGGGCGGCGCGGCAGCGGATGTGGAA
>JAFABC010000201.1 GCA_023426275.1 Pseudomonadota bacterium
TATCAACGGTATTTGTCCGTCTCTTCCGGGCGCGCCCGGGGCCGTAGTGTGCGCACTGCGTGGCGTGGCGAAATGCGGGACTGGCGGAATGTGGCATGATGCGCTTGTTTTGGGCTTCGGAAACACATGGGAACGGAGAGGTTATGAAAAATATCAAACTTGGCGTGAAGATCGGGGCCGGTTTTGGCTGCCTTATCCTTATCGCCTGCGCACTGGGTTTGCTTGGCGTGATGAACATGCGCAGTGTGGAAAAGACGTCCGTCGCGCTCTCCGGCCAGTATATTCCGGAAACGCGCATCGCCAATGATATTGAACGGTCTTCGTTGCTGACCATGTTTGCCATGCGCGGCTACTCCCTGAGCATGGAACAGAAATATCGGGACGAGGCGCGCAAACAGACCGAGGCGGTACGCAAGGCCCTGGATGCGGCCGAAGCGCTTTCCAAAACCTCTCCGGCCCTGGTGCGCCTGAAGGCCGACCTGCCCAAGGCCCGGGCCGAGGCCGAATCCTACTTCAATCTGGCCCGGGAGACGGAGACCCGCATCGGCGCCCTGGGAACCTCGCGCAAGGCCATGGACGTGGCTGCGGCCGATTTCGTCGAGAGCGTGGGCCGGCTGTCCGACAACCAGAAACGCCTTTTCGCCGCGGACATCGAGGCCGGCGCGCCCCGGGAACAACTTGTCGAGCGGCTGGCGAAAATGGCGGACATCTCCAAGATCATCGAACTCGGCTTCGACATCCGGGTACGCAATTTCAAGTCCCAGGCCCTCAATGACCCGGTGCTGCGGGCCGAGGCCTTGCAGCTTTTTCCCAGGTTGGAAGCCGTGGTCAAGCACCTGGGCTCGCTGACGCAGCGCCCGGAGGACCGGAAGGAAGTCGCCGACGTGTCCAATGCGGTGGCCGGATACAAGGCGGCCCTGACCAAATACGACGCCGATTCGGCCGCCCTCGAAGACCTCAACGTCAGGCGCGGGCGTTCCTCCGAGATCGTTTTGGAATCGGCCCAGGACATGGCGCAGGCCGGCATGACCAACACCCAGCGGCTGGCCGACGCGGCCGCGACCGAACTGTCCACGGCCAGCCTCATCCTGCTGGTCGGCCTGCTGGTCGCCCTGGCGCTGTGCGTGGGCATCGCCCTGTTCCTGACCCGGGCCGTCACCCGGCCGATCCTGGCCAGCGCGGCCTTTGCCGACAAGGTGGCCGGCGGAGACCTCGACGGCGTCCTGGAGGTGCGGCAGGGCGACGAGGTGGGCAGGCTGGCCGACAGCCTGCGCATCATGGTGGAGCGGCTCAAGGAGCGTATCCGCGAGGCCGACGTCCGGTCGGCCGAGGCGGCCGCCGAGGCGCAAAAGGCCCGGGAGGCCATGGAGCAGGCCGAAGCGGCCCGGCATGAGGCCATGGCCCAGCGCGACGCCATGGTGACCGCCGCCGTCACCTTGCAGGAGGTGGCGCAGGCCACGGCCACCGCCTCGGAAGAGTTGTCGGCGCAAATCGAGCAGGCGAGCGACGGGGCGCAGCAGCAGTCCGCAAGCGCCGGGGAGACCGCCACGGCCATGGAGGAGATGAACGCCACGGTGCTGGAAGTGGCCAGAAACGCGTCCATGGCGGCGGGCTCGGCCGAGCAGGCCAAGGAAAAAGCCCAGCGCGGCCAGACCATCGTCACCGATGTCGTGCGCGGCATTTCCACGGTGCAGACCCATGCCCAGGAGCTGCATCGGGACATGGAGGACCTTGGGGAGCGGGCCAAGGGCATCGGCGCGATCATGAACGTGATTTCCGACATCGCCGACCAGACCAACCTGCTGGCGCTCAATGCCGCCATCGAGGCGGCCCGGGCCGGCGACGCCGGGCGCGGCTTCGCCGTGGTGGCCGACGAGGTGCGCAAGCTGGCCGAGAAGACCATGAACGCGACCAAGGAGGTCGGGCAGGCCGTCTCCGGCATCCAGCAGGGCACCACGGCCAATGTGGACAAGGTCAAGCAGACCGTGGAGACCATTGGCGAGACGACCCAGCTGGCCAACCAGTCCGGCGAGGCCTTAAGCGAAATCGTGGCCCTGGCCGACATGGTGGCCAACCAGATTCAGTCCATTGCCACGGCTTCGGAGCAGCAGTCGGCCACGAGCGAGGAGATCAACCGCAGCATCGAGGCCATCAACCGGATTTCCCAGGAATCGTCCGAGGGGATGCGGCAATCCGCCAACGCCGTGGGCGAGCTGGCCGAACAGTCCGGCGTGCTGACCCGCCTGATCGCGGAAATGCGTGGGGATGACGACGGCCGCCCCCGGGCGCTGCCGGGGAATATGTAAGGAAAGGGAAACGGAGAAAAGCGCCTCCGACGGCCGGGGACATGATGCCCCCGACCGCCTCGAAGGGGGAAATATGAAAGGGGGATCGGGTGCAAGCCCGATCCCCCTTTTCGGGAGGGTCCGGGAGGGGGTGACCCCCTCCCGGCCGCCGGAGGCATTCTTTCGGCCTACTCGGCCATCAGCTTCTTGATGCGGTCTTTCAGCTCGCGCAGCCGGGCCAGACGTTCGCCCAGGGCTTCCTGCTTCTCGCGCTCCTTGGCCACGACCTCGGCCGGGGCGCGGGAGACGAAGTCGTCGTTGCCGAGCTTTTTCTCGACGATGGTCAGGTCCTTGACCGTCTTCACTTCTTCCTTGGACAGGCGCAGGAACTCCACGTCGAAGTCGACCGCGCCGGAAAGCGGCACGAACAGGGCGCAGGTGCCGGCGGCCGCCGAGGCCGAGGCCCGGGGCGCGGTGATGTCCAGGCCGGCCTCGAATTTTTCGAGCTTGGCCAGGAAGATGATCATGGGCGCGTTGGCGGTCAGGGCGGCCGCCTGCTCCTCGTTGTCGGCATGGACCAGGGCGGTGAGCTTGACGCCGGGGTTGATGTTGAGCTCGGCCCGGATGTTGCGCACGCCAACCACCACGGCCTTGACAAGCTCCATGTCGGCTTCGGCCTTCTCGGAAACGAGGTCCGGCCGCGCCTCGGGGTAGGGGATGCGGGCCAGATTCGGATCGGCCGTATCCGGCAGCTTGCTCCAGATTTCCTGGGTGACGAAGGGGATGAACGGGTGCAGCAGGGTGAGGGTTTCCGAGAGCACGGTCAGAAGCACGCGCTTGGCCGCGCCCTTTTTGGTCTCGTCCTCGCCGCCGAGGTCCACCTTGGCCATCTCCAGGTACCAGTCGCAAAACTCGCGCCAGAAGAAGGTGTAGAGCTCCTGGGCCGCCTCGTTGAACTGGTAGCCCTCGACGGCCGTGCCGACCACCGTCTTGAGCCGTTCCAGCCGCGACAGGATCATGGCGTGGCAAAGGCCCGTTTTGGCGGCCTCGGCCAGAGGGATGTCCGGCGCGCCGCCGCCCACGTGCATGAGGGCGAAGCGGGCCGCGTTCCACAGCTTGTTGATGAAGTGGCGGTAGCCCTCGATGCGCTCCTCGGCCAGCTTGATGTCGCGGCCCATGGCGGCGAAGGCGGCCAGGGTGAAGCGCAGGGCGTCGGTGCCGTAGCGGTCCATCATGGCTAGCGGGTCGATGCCGTTGCCGAGGGACTTGCTCATCTTGCGGCCTTCGGCGTCGCGCACCAGGGCGTGGATGTAGACGTGCCGGAAGGGCACTTCGTTCATGAAGTGCAGGCCCATCATCATCATGCGGGCCACCCAGAAAAACAGGATGTCGAAGGCGGTGCTGAGCACCGTGGTCGGGTAGAAGGTCCGCAGTTCCGGGGTGTCGTCGGGCCAGCCCAGGGTGGAAAACGGCCACAGGGCCGAGGAAAACCAGGTGTCGAGCACGTCCGGGTCGCGGGTGAGCGTGCCGGCGCCGCATTTGGGGCAGGTGGTCGGGTCCTCGCGGGTGACGATCAGCTCGCCGCAGGCGTCGCAGGTCCAGGCCGGAATGCGGTGCCCCCACCAGATCTGGCGCGAGACGCACCAGTCGCGGATGTTGTCGAGCCAGTCGTAGTAGGTCTTGGTCCACTGGTCGGGAAAGATGGTCGTGCGCCCGTGTTCCACGGCCTCCCGGGCCTTTTTGGCCAGGGGACCGGTCTTCACGAACCACTGCTTGGACACGTAGGGCTCGATGACGGTGTGGCAGCGGTAGCACTCGCCCACGTTGTGCTCGTAGTCGCGGATGTCGTCGAGGAGCGTGAGTTCCTTGAGGTCCTCGATGATGACCTTGCGCGCTTCCACGCGGTCGAGGCCCCGGTATTTTTCCGGGGCGTTGTCGTTGACCCGGCCGGCGTCGTCGAGCACGGCGATGGTCTCCAGCCCGTGCTTGCGGCCGATCTCGAAGTCGTTCATGTCGTGGGCCGGCGTGATCTTGAGGCAGCCGGTGCCGAACTCGCGCTCGACATAGGCGTCGGCGATGACGGGCAGCCGGCGGCCGACCAGCGGCAGGATGACATGCTTGCCCACGAACTGCTTGTAGCGCTCGTCCTCCGGGTGCACGGCCACGGCCGTGTCGCCGAGCAGGGTCTCGGGCCGGGTGGTGGCCACGGTGACGTAGGTGTCGGGCTCGCCCTCCACCGGGTAGCGGATGTGGTAGAGCTTGCCGATGTGCGGGGCGTATTCCACTTCCAGGTCGGCCAGGGCGGTGTGGCAGCGCGGGCACCAGTTGATGATGTAGTCGCCCTGGTAGATGAGCCCCTCCTCGTAGAGGCGCACGAACACTTCGCGAACGGCCTTGGACAGGCCTTCGTCAAAGGTGAAGCGCTCGCGGGACCAGTCCACGGAGGCGCCGAGGCGCCGGATCTGGTTGAGGATCTTGCCGCCGTATTCCTCGCGCCACTTCCAGACCCGCTCGATGAAGGCCTCGCGGCCGAGTCCCTCGCGGGATTCGCCGGCGGCGGCCAGGGACCGTTCCACCACGTTCTGCGTGGCGATGCCGGCATGGTCCGTACCCGGCACCCACAGGACCTTGCGGCCCTTCTGGCGATGGTAGCGGCACAGGATGTCCTGGATGGTGATATTGAGGGCATGGCCCATGTGCAGGGCGCCGGTGACGTTTGGCGGGGGGATGACGATGCTGTAGGGCTCGCCCGGACCGTCGGGGTCGGGCGTGAAAGTCTTTTCGTCCTGCCAGTACGCGATCCACCGGGCCTCGACGTCGGCCGGCTCGTATCCCTTGGGGAGGGCCTCGCTGGTCATTACTTGTGCTCCTTCGAAAAAACGCGGCGCATTGCGCCGCTGGGGAGCCTGGATACAAAAGTTCCCCGGCAATGTCACGGCCTGCCAGGACGCCGTGCCCGGCCATGCGGCCGCAATCCGGGCAACGGCCGGCCACGGTGGTGTTGCCGCCGCAGGCCGCAGCCTGTAGGTTTCGGCCATGTCCGCGCCTATCCGGGTCCTGTGGGACCATTCACAGTTGTGGGGTTTGCTGATGTGCCGGGGGCTTGCGGCCCTTGGCGCGGATTTTACGCCGGTGACCTGCGAGGAGGTCGCCGCCGGGGCCTTGTGGCGCGACCCGCCACGGTTGCTGGTGGTGCCGGGAGGATTCGCCCGGCGCAAGTTCGCCGCCCTGGGGCCGGGCGGGGTCGGTGCGCTACGCGACTTCGTCGCCGCCGGCGGCGCCTATTTCGGCGTGTGCGGCGGGGCCGGGCTGGCCCTGTCCCATGCCGACGGTCTGCGCCTTTGTCCCTGGACGCGCCGGGCCTTCGCGGACCGGCTGGACCATCTGGTCAGCGGACACGTGCGGTTGCGTTTCGACCCGGATTCGCGGCTGGTGCCGCCGACTCTCGCAAGCGGGGCCATGGTGCCGGTCTGGTGGCCGGCCGGGTTCGCGCCGCCCGAAGGGCCGCCCGACCCCGACGTGGCCGTTGTCGCCGCCTATGCCGGGGCCGGGCCGGACCTGCTGCTGGCCGACATCGCCCTGGGGGCCATGGACGCGGAGACCCTCGGCGCCTGCCGCCGACGCTTCGGCCTGCCGCTGACGCCGGCCTTTCTCGACGGCGGGGTCTGCGTGTTGTCCGGGGCCTTCGGCCAGGGGCGTTACGTGCTTTCCCACGCCCATCTGGAAACCCCGGATTCACCCGTGGCCAACGGCTGGCTGGCCCATCTGCTGGAAATCTCCACCATCGGCGACCTGCCGAACCGGACCATCCCGGCCTGGGAACCGGGGAACGAGCCCGTGCGCTTCGACGATCCTCACCTAGCCACGGCCCGCCGGGCCATGGCCAAGGCCGTAACCGCCGGTCGCGAGGCGCGGTTGCTTTTTCAGCGCAAGCCCTGGCTGCTCGGCTGGCGGCCGGGGATGCCGGGCTTTTCCCTGTCCGCCCTGGCGGCCATGCTGGCCGGGGCGTCGGCCCTGCCGCCGACCGACGCCGCCCGGACCTACTGGGAGGCGGTCGGGCCGGAGTTCGCCGCCCGACTGGAAGCCTTTGCCGCGCGCCTGGAAGCCTTTTTTCCGGCCCAGCGGCTGGCCATCACCCTGGCCCTGGTGGACAAGCCGGCGGCCACGGACCCGGAGCTTGCCGCCGAGCGTCGCGAACTCTTCGGCCGCGCCCCGGGCGGTGGCGGCGTGTGCGGCGAACTGGCCGACAGCCTCGACGGGCTGCTGTTGCGGCTTTTTTCGTAGAGCGGGAGAAGGGAAGACGCCTCCGGCGGCCGGGGGGCATGATGCCCCCCGGACCCC
>JAFABC010000017.1 GCA_023426275.1 Pseudomonadota bacterium
TGCCTTTTTGCCGGGCCTCGAGCAGATCATCCTCGGCAGCGGCGGCCTGCGTCAGCAACGCCGCCTCCTTGCTGTGGCCCTGCGCGGTCAGCAGCCGGGCCTTGATGTCGGTCTGGTAGTCCTCGGCGTCCCGGGCCTGCTGCTCGATGAGGCTTTGCGTCTCCAGGGCAACCGCCTGCACCAGATCGGCATAGCCCTCGGCCGAATAGAGATTAGATTCCAGCGCGTCGCGCAGGTCTCCGGCCGCGGCGATCTGCTGCTCGTACAGATCCGCCTCGTCGTCCTTGCCCATGGCCCGCAGCAGCCGGGCGTGGGCCGCCTGGGCATTCTCTTCGACGCTGGCGGCGATGTCGTCGTAGAACTGCTGCAGTTCCTTGTCCTGGACGGCTTTGAGACGGTCGAGCTGCTCGGGGGTGTACAGCCCGGACGTTGTCGCGTCCTGATACGCCCAGCCATTGGCGAAATACGCTTCGGACGCGTCGGCATAGGGATCGCCGGCGGCGCGCTTCTCGCGCACGGCCAAGGCCTCGACCGCCTCCCAGGTCGTGCGGCTGATTTCAGCTTCTTTTTGGGCCAGCTCGGCGGCCTGCACGGCCTGGATTGTGGCCAGGATGGCCGCGTCGTAGCCGGCCTCCCGGGCGTCGGCCAGCTCCTGCTCGGCATCGGCCAGCATCGTCACCTTGTCGGCTTCGTCGTCGCGGCCCTGCGCCTTGAGCAGCCGGGCATCCAGGCTGCTCTCGTACTGGTCCATGGCGGCATTATAGTCCGCGATGGCGTCGTTGATGGCGTCCAGGTTGGCCACCCACTGGGAGGCCTTGCCCCAGGCCTCGAACTCGTCGACGGTCAGGCCGTCCTTGAGAGCCGCGTCAAACGACGTCCAGAAATTATCAACGGCGACCGCGCCGTCGCCCAGCTTGGCGATGGATTCCGTGGCCTTGTCGGTGTAGTAGCTGAGATTTTCGACATAGGCCCCCATGCTGTCGAAGATGTTGCCCGTCAGGTTGCCCATGATCGAGGCAAAGGCATCCTCGCCGCCGACCGCATCGAGGAGGTCCTGGGCGTAGTCGGCGGCCAGCAGGTTTTCCAGCTGCTGGTCGGTCACGGCCAGGGCCTGGCTCCCATCGGACGCATTGGCCGCCAGCTCGGCCAGCTGGTCCGAGGTCGCGCCCATGGACGCGGCCATCGTCAAAATCGCCTGGGAGGTCCCCTGCGCCGTCTCCACGGTTTTGTCGCGCAGGCTATCAATCTGCTCCTGCGTGATCTGGGCCACGTCCCGGACCTCGTAGCCGTAGGCCGACAAGGTCCCGGCCACGGTCGAAAAAGCCGCCGAAAACTCCTGGATCTGGTCGTAGTAGATCTGGCCGTCATCGGCCAAGGCATCGAACGCGCCGCGCAGGCCGGCCTGCTCGAGGGCCCGAAAGGCAAGGAGATTGGTGCCGGCGTCGATGTAATCCCCAAGCTGGTCCTTGGTGATGTTCATGGCCGGCATGGTGAAATTTTCAATCAGCTTGTCGACGGAAAAGCCCAGATTCTCGGCCGCGTCATCGATGGCTTCGGCCGCGTCCTTGAACGAATCGGAAATCTGGCGCGTGACATCCGGATCGACCACGCCCGTGCCAACCACGCTGCCGTCGCTGTAAAAATCGACGCCGCTGACGCTGGTCTGGCCGCCGGAATAGGCGACGTTGTAGCCCTCGGCGGTCTTGCGGATCTCTTCCTTGGTCTCGCCGAACAGGCTGGTGGCCAGCCCGACCAGCCCGCCGATGGCCCCAACCACGGGCAGGACGGTGCCAAGCACCGACGACAGGGAGGTGCCGGACATGGCCGCGACTTCTGCGGCAGAATAGGTGCCGGCCATGGTGGAGGCGGACACCGCCCCCTGGGCGGCCTCGGACGTCCAGAGCGCGGACGATCCGAGTTGCGACATGTCCACGCCCTCCGAAAAGATCCTGGCCAGGGCATTGCCGCCGCCCACGAACAGACTCGTGCCCGACGCAGCCGCCGAAGTCAGGGCGTCGCCGACCGAGGACCCGGCCGAGCGGCCGATATAGTCCGCGGCCGTCTGCAACGAGGCCAGGGATTGGCTGTAGGAGCCGCCCCCGCCGCCTGAGCCGGTCGAAAAATAGTGCGATAACAGGCTGTCCGCGCCGCCGGACCCGCCGCCCGAACCGGAGATGCGGCCCAGGAAGTCCTCGAGCCACATCTTGGCCGCGCGCTCCACCATGTCGGCCAGCATGTCGAGCAGCCGCGATTTGAGATTGGCGACGATGTCCTCGATCGACGTGGACGTGTCCCCGGCCATGCGCAGGATGTCGCCCAGGCCGCCCGAGACACCGTCGACCACGCCCTCGGTGCTCTCGATGATGCCCTCGGACATGGTGTCCCAGCGTTTTTTCGCCCGGGTCGTCTCGGACTCGTAGCCGCCAAAAGCCAGCGACCATTTTGCCGCCAGCGTCTCGCCGAAGCTGCCGGCGTATTTCTCCTGTTGTTCAAGTTGCGCTTTAAGAAAATCATCCCATTTTTCGGCCTCATAGATCTTGTAGGCCGTCTCGTCGGACGCGCCCTGCTTGACCGCTCCGAGATGCTTTTCCAGGGCTTCGGCCGCATCCTGCCAATAGGCGTCGTCGAGCTTGCCGCCCTCCTCGAGGCGGTCGCGCTGCGTCTGCAACACATGACCCTGATAGGCGTCCCAACGTGCTTGCGCCCGGGCCGCGGCCTCGGCGTCCTCCTGGTCGGTGTTGGCCCGGGCCGCGCGCAGATCCTCGAGGTACTGCTGATAGCCTTCCAACCAGTCCGCCGCCTCGAGCTGCCCCGGATCGGACAGATAGGTTCCCATGTCGCGGGCGTACCGCCCGGCTTTGCCGATCTCCTGCTCGAAATCCTTGAGCTGGGCCAGCATGTGCGCCAGCGGCCACGCCTCCCAGGCCGCCACCCAGGCCTTGGCAAATCCGTCCGTGTCGCCCTTGGCCCCGATGACGGATTTGCGAATGTCCGCGAAAATCTTTGAGAATGTCTTGTCGACCTTGAGCGTCTCGCCCTCGAGGCCGCCGGACAGCGAATCGGTCAGGCCGGCAATGGTGGCCTGCACCTGCTCGAAATAGGCGTCGGCCCGTTCGCCATAGCGCGCGGCCGCGTTGGCCGCCGCGTCCGTGGATTTTTTCGCCCCGCCCAGAGACACCTTGATGCCGTCGATATGCTTCTTGGCGCTCTTGGCTTGCTTGTCGAAATCATGCGGGAACATGTCGGCCAGTTCCGGGATGGTGCCGGTGTTGTCCCCCGCAATGATGGCCTGGGTCTTTGCCTCCTTGGCCTGCCGCTCCGCTTCGGCCCGGACCTTGTCCCCGGCCTCCTTGAGCTTTTGGGCCAGTTCGTCAGCGTTGGAAAAGGCCCAATCGCCAAAGGACATCTCACCCCGGATGACGGCGATACCGGCGGCAATCACATTGGCGAACCGCTGATATTCAACAGCCGCTTTGATGGCCGCAGCTGAAATCAAATCCACTGTCGTGGCGATACCGCCCAACGTGGTAATGATCGGGTCCTTGTTCTTCTCGACGGTGTCGGCGAACTCCTCCATCCCGGCAACCATCATGGGGGCCAGTTCTTCCCCGAACTCAATGGCCACCTGCTTGAGCGTCGCGTCGTAAGTGTCCTTGACGCCTTGTGCCGTATTCCGGAATCGCTCAAACGCCGCGTCCGTCGCGCCGGCGCTTTTGCCGACCTGCTCCAGCATACTGTCGTAGCGCTGCCAATCCTGGGCCCCCAGTCCGGCAATGCCGGTGAGCGCCTCGCTGCTCTCGAACAGCTTGCCCAGGGAAAAACCACTGGCATCGGCCACGGCCTGCAGTTTTTGCAGCGTGCCGGCGAACCCCTCCTGCTTGACCATGGCCTCGCCGGACTCGTAGCCGAGCGCCTTGAGGACCTTCTGCATGTTGTCGGTCGGCTTGTAGAGGCCGAGCATGATCGACCGCCATTTGGTGGCGGCCTCGGACGTGGAGCCGGACGTCTGGGTGATCAGGGCGAGGCCGGCGGCCATCTCCTGGGAGGAGACGCCGACCAGGTGCGTGGACGCGGCCACGTCGCCGATAACCGGCACCAGTTCGCCGAAGGACGTCTGCCCCAGTTTTTCGATGCCGAACAACAAATCCGACGCCTCGGCGGTGTTTTTCAACTCGCCGTCAAAACCGGCCATGACCTTGGTCAGGGCCTTGATGGTGTCAGCCTGGGCCACGTGGGCCGATTTGGACGCCTTGGCCGACGTCGTCAGCATGTCCATGGCGGCGGCGGACTCGGTCACGCCGGCGGAAATGGTCTGGTAGTAGCCCTGGACCAGGGATGTCGGATCGCCCAGATTGCGCGGCAAGGCTTTGATGGCCGCGTCGATTTCGCCCAGGCCCTGGGTCGTGACCTTGGCCATGTCCGTGAGCGCCCCTTCGTAGCCCGCAAAAGCGTCGAACGCTTGGCCGGCCGCGTGGACGCCTTCACGCACGGACAAATAGGCGGCGGCCAGGGCCCCGGCTTTCTTGGCCAGCTTGCCGAAGGACAGGGATGACTTGTCTGCTGCCTGGGTGGTGATGCCGAGCTGATTACCCAGCCGTTTATATTCGGCGGTCGTCAGCCCGGCATACCGTTTGAGGTTGTCCAGGGCGCGAGTTGCGGAGTCGGCGGCCAGCCCACGACGCATCCGATTTTCGAGGCTGGCCATTTCCCGGTCGGTCAGCCCGGCCGCCTCGCCGGCCTTGCGCATGGCGGTCCCGGTGCGCTTCATCCGGCGTTCGACGTTGTCGGCAAACGCGTCGGACAGCTTGTCCGATTTTTTCAGCGCCGCCTCGAACTGTCGGCCGTCTGCGGTGATGTCCACCCCGAGAGTGCCGGCCCGAATCCGCATCTATCGCTCCTGTCGCTGCTTTTCTTCGGCGCGCCGCTCGCGCTCCGAGGCCTGTGCGTCGAGCACGATGCCGGCCAGATGCTGCACCTGCTCCATCACCTCGCCCTGATTGGCCGTCCCTTCCAGGTCCATGATGCACTTGACCGCCAGCACGTTGATATCGAGAGGCACGCCCATGGGCCCGACGACCAATTGCCCGGCGCAGCGCATGTAGATGCGGCAGGCCTCGGCATTGTAGGGATGCACCTCGGGCCGGCAGGTGGCGCACGGCGGCCCGTTTTTCTTGCGTTCCCGTTCGGTCGGGGTGTCCCACCGGGTGATGGCATAGGCGCGCCGGCAAGCCTCGCACGACAAATGCCCCACCCCGGCCAGCCACCGGCCTAGCTCGACGCGTTTTTTCTGGCCGCCTCCTGTTCCGCCTCGACCTCGTCGGCCAGCTCGCCCCGGAGCTTGCCGACCAGCGGCCCGAACTCCTCGTTGTCCCGGGCCAGCAGGATCTTGTTGGCGTCCGTGCACTCCAGGGGCTTGCCGTCGACACCGAAGACGTTTTCCCAGTCGGCCACGGCCGCGCACACCCAGACGTAGCGCTTGTCGCCCGTGGCCGGGTTCACGCGCACCTCGCTGCGCATCTTGCCGTCGGCGTCGGGGCGCAGCATGGTCTCATAGAGCGCTATATTGTCCTCGATGTCGCGCTTCTCGCCGGGTTTCAGGTGTTTGATGCACAGGCGGCCCTTGTCCGGATCGTCCGGGATATCCGACCATTTGGTCTTTTCGGTGGTCACACGCATGGGGGGTCCTCTTTGTTTCAGGCTTGTGGCGGCTTACAGCGTGCCGCCGTGCAGGGTGATTTCGACGCCGGCCGCCTCGTCCACGATGGCCTTGACGCTGCTGTCCAGGGTCAGCGTGCCGGCTTCCACGGCCGTCACCAGATGCTGCCCGGCATTGCCAGCCGAGTCCTCGACAATGAGCGTCTGCCCGGCGGCAAAGCCGGCCTCGACAAAGCCGTTGCCTGTGTCGGTGATGGTGTTGTCGGCCGCGACAAAGGCGAGGGTGTCGGCCGTGAGATGCTTGACGAACATGGCGAACAGGCCGCCGCAGGTCATTTCGCCGGAGAGCGAGAAGATGCCGTTCTTGTCGGTCTCGCCGGGCGAGTGGCTGGACACCTGCCAGACCGAAGCCGGGTCATTGGCCAGATCCGGCGCCAGGAAGTTGTCGTAATCGATGTACACGCGCGCATCGTTGAACTTGGCGTTGTCCTTGAGGTACTGCTTGAGAACGTCCTGGCCCTGGGTGTCGCCGGTCAGCATGTTGCCGGAATAGGTGATGCGGCCGAACTTGCCGGTGGTGGTGAACTCGATGTCGAAATCCCGCCGGAACTCCGAAGCGGTGATCACTTCGCGGGTCAGGCTCGGCAGGCCGAGTTTGTTGAGCCCCTTGACAATGGCCTGCGCGGCCGTCCCGAATTTGAGGACCAGCGCCGCGTCCACGGCGAGCTGGAAATTGGGGCGCTCCATGGCGTCTCCTTATTGTGTCGTTTCGACGGTGCCCGACAGCTGGATGCCAGCCCCCCAGACTCCGTCCTCGTCCGGCAGGGAGGGGACATCCCCTCCCCGCGAAAACTCGAAATCCTTGAGCCCCGCGCCGGGGATCGTCCGGCCCTCGAACAGATCGGACGCCTGGGAGGCCAGCTCCTCGGCGGCCAGGGAATCATCGGCAAAGACCATGATCTGCACGGTCACGTCGTCGATGCGCTCGGTCAGGGTGTCCCGGGATCTGGCCGGCAGGATGGACAGCACGGCATAGGGGCGCGACCACTCCCGGGGAGCGTCGACATAGGCCAGCCGGCCGCCGATGCCCGTGCAAAACGGATGATCGGCATGGAGCGCGAACCACGCGGCCAGGGCCACGCGCAGCTTCGGCCGCACGGATCCACGCGTGGCCAGACGGCTCACAGATCACCCCCCTTCACGCGGTCGGCCACGCGCTCAAGATCAAATACAGCCGCGCCGCCGCGCATGAAGGCCTTGCCCGGATGTCCGTGCGATCCGAATTCCTGGAACGGTCCATAGGGGACATCCGTTTCGATGACCCCGGTGATGACAGCCCCATCACGTTCGGTTTTGCCCTCGATGGACTCCTGCAACCGGCCAGTCTTACGCGGGCAACGCCGCTTGGCCTCGGGCACCACGGCCTCCTGGATCTCCTCGTCAACAGCCGATTCGACGCGGTCCATGATCTGCTCGAAGCAGTCCGAGAACATGCCCATTACGGCAACTCCCAGGGCGTCGTCGGTCGGATGGCGTGGCGACCGACCTTCAGCAGCGGGCGGTCGCCCGGGAACACATAGAATTCGACGCTGCTGGCGTGATCCATCAAACGGATCCGCTCGCCGTTGAGCACGACGAACTCCAGCTGACGCGGGTCAAGAGGACAGTTGATGATCAATTCACCGCTCACGACTGCCCCTCCTGCCGCGCCTCGGCCTCCCAGATGGTCCAGCCGCGATCATGGTCCGTGTAGGCGCTCGTCACGTGGAGCCGCTCGTGGGGGGTGACGATGCTGCAGCCCGGGGCCAGATCCGGACAGGCGGCCATCCAGCCGGTGCGGATGCCGACGCCGACCGTCCGGGCGGCCAGCACGCGTTCGCGGCCGGACAGGCCGTGCACGGCCGCGCGACCGCTCCAGATGTCGACCGGCACCGTCTTGTAGCCGAGCGCCCCGTCAGACACCTGCTGGTCCCGCTGGACGGTCACGGCCACCACCAGCGCGCCCTGGGCCAGCCCCAGCACCAGCATGTCGCCCTCGGGCCACGAGTCCTGCACGGTCCAGGTCCGGCCGAGCTGCTCGATGGTGTCGCCAAAAGCCGGCGCGGCCGGCAGGGCGTCGGGCAGGAGCCAGGCGCGGCCGAGCCGTACCTGCCCCAGGTTGACGGTGTCGCGCAGGGCGGCGTTGATGCCGGTCCAGGCCTCGCCGTCCTCGATGCAGGCGATCACAGGCGTGGCCGCGTCGTCCGCCGCCGCCGTGTAGACCGCCGACGACGCGAACGTGTGGAGAAAAGCACCCGGGTTATCCAACATGGTCGGCTTCCTCCTGGCAGGCCACGCAACGGCAGGCCGTGGGCAGGATGCGCAGCCGCGCGCCGGGGATGGGCTCCCCGCAGTCGCAGCACACCACCACGCCGGCCTCGTAGACCTGCTCCCCGGCCTGCGGCCGGACGGCGTGCAGCGCCGCCAGCTGGTGGGCCCGTTCGTCCGCCTGCGCCCTGTCCGCAATGTCCGCCATGGTCGCCCCCAAAACCTCAAGCAACGCCCGAGGGTTTTACAAAACTTATTTGGTTTCGGTCGCCTGCGCCTCGTAGCAGTCGAGGGCGGCGGCCTGCTGCTCGATCATCCAGCACTGCCGGTCGACCAGCGTAAGCAGCCGGTCCAGATTGTCCGGGGAGCAGACATGCCGCTCCGGATCGATGGCCGGCAGCTCCGGCATGGCCGGCCTGGGGCACGGCGTGACGCCGCGCCGCACCACGACCGGAGCGCCGGCACAGCCGCTACTCGCGACAAGCAGCATTGAGATGCACAGCAGCTTTACGGCTCGTGGCATCGTCCACCACCTTTCCGGCCTGCGCCGGCACGGGCTTGGCGTTTCGCACGATCACGGCCCGGCCGGCGGCCCGGGCCTGCTCCCTGGCGTTGGCCTCCTGGCAGGCCGAGACCTGGGCGGACAGCCCATCGGCGGCGGCCCGGGCGGCCTGCTCCGCCGTCTCGAACCGGGCGGCGCGGGCATTGGCCTCGCCCAGCTCCCGGGCCGTGTTGGCCAGCTCCACGCGCAGCCCGGCCAACCGCAGGGACTGCCACGTCAAGGCGGCCAGCAGCACGGCCAGCAGCAGGCCGCCGCCCCCGAGAATGGCGCGGCTGGTCATGGGCATACCCCGCCGCCGAACCCGGCGGCCGCGTAACGCGGCGTCAGCGTGCGCAGGATTCGCCGGGGATAGCCCCGGTTCTCGCGCCAATTGGCGGCGGACCGGCCCGCGTTGCAGGTCTCGACGTTGTCCCACCAGACATCCGGCGCGAGCCCGAGTCCGACGGCACGCTGCCTGTCCCGGCGCACCCAGCCCAGGCCGCCGTTGTAGGCCGACAGGGCCATGGCCATGCGATCGCACGGCGTGGCCGCCTCGATGCGCTCCCACAGCCAGCGGTCATAGGTAACGAGCGCCCGCAGGGCCCAACTCGGATTGTATGGTTCATTGGCCGCCAGCTCGGGAAACAGCTTGGAAATCCAGTCCGCCGTGGCCGGCATGAACTGGGCCATGCCCTGCGCCCCGACCGGGCTTTTGACCGTTGCCCGCCAGCCTGATTCCTGGTGAACCTGCGCCCCAAACGTGGCCACCGGGGCGGACAGGCCCCAGATGGCCCGGGCATTGCGGATCAGCTCGGCGCGGTAGCGCAAGGCGGCGGCCGGGATGCCGCGCACGACCGGCGCGGCAGCGGCGGCGGCTTCGGCCGGAGGCGATGCCGGCACCTCTGCCGCCGGGGCTTGCGCCGTCTCTCCGGGC
>JAFABC010000233.1 GCA_023426275.1 Pseudomonadota bacterium
CTTTGCCAGGGCAAAAATGCGCCGCCAACCGTTCGAAACCCCGCCCGACCAGCCAGACGTCCGGCCGCCCGCCCCTTTCGGGAGGGTCCGGGAGGGGCAGTGCCCCTCCCGGACGCCGGAGGCATCTTCTCCTCCCCGCCTGAGACGCGTTGGCGTCAGAAAGAGGCCAGGATGCCCACCACCGTTCCGGTCATGAGCGAGGCCAGCACCCCGGCCACGAGGGCCCGGCCGCCGAGGGCGGTGATCTCTTTTTTGCGCGTCGGGCACAGCGAGCCCATGCCGGCCAGCAGGATGCCCACGCTGCCGAGGTTGGCGAAGCTGCACATGGCGTAGGTCAGGATGAGCCGGCTGTGTTCGGACAGGGCCGTGCCCGGCAGTTTGGCCATGTCGATGAAGGCGATGAACTCGTTGAGCACGATCTTGGTGCCAAGCAGCGATCCGGCCGTGGTGGCCTCGGCCCAGGGCACGCCGAGCAGCCAGGCCACCGGGGCCATGACCACGCCGAGCATCCGTTCCAGGGTCAGCGGCGCGCCGGCCACGTCCGGCAGGGTGCCGAGCAGGATGTTGGCCAGCTTGACCAGGGCGATGAAGACCAGCAGCGTGGCCACGATGTTCCAGAAAAGCCGCAGCCCGTCGGAGGTGCCGGAGACCACGGCGTCCATGGCCCCGGACGCCGGCGAACCGGGCAGCTTGTGGCCGAGGGTCGGCGCTTCGGTTTCCGGAATCATGAGCGCGGCCACCACCAACGCGGCCGGGGCGTGGATGACCGAGGCCGTGAGGATGTGGCCCAGGGCGTCGGGAATCACGTGTTGCAGCACCGTGGCGTAGAGCATGAGCATGGTGCCGGCGATGCAGGACATGCCCGTGGCCATCATGGCGAACAGTTCGCTTCGGGTCATGCGTTCCATGTAGGGGCGGATGAGCAGCGGCGCCTCGATCATGCCCAGAAACACGCACCCCCCCGCGCCCACGCCGAGCACCCCGCCGATGCCCATGCTTTTTTCGAGCACCAGCGAAAAGGCCCGCACCACGCGCGGCAGGATTTTCCAGTAATAGAGCAGGGCGGTCAGGGCCGCGATGACGATGACGAGGGGCAGGGCCTGAAAGCCCAGGATGAAGCTGGCGCTCGGCGTGGTCACTTCGAACGGGGCCGGTCCGCCGCCCACGTAGCCGAAGACGAAGGCCGTACCCGCCCGGGTGGCGGCGTCCATGGCGTTCACCAGGGCGTTTAAGGCCAGAAAGATGCCGCGCAGAAACGGGGCCTTGAGCATGAAGGCGGCGATGGCGGCCTGAAGCGTCAGGCCGCCGAGGGCCAGCCGCCAGGGGATCGTGCCGCGCCGTTCGCTCAACAGCATGGCCACGGCGAGCAGCGTCGCCAGTCCAAGCAGACTTTGCACCACCGTGGCCTCCTTTGATCCGGGCTTAGAACATGCTCCACAACATGCGCGTGGCCATGGCCAGCAGGAACAGGGCGAACACGCGCTTGAGCGTGGCCACGGGCAGGGCGTGGGCCAGCTTGGCCCCGTACTTGGCCGTGAACATGCTGGTGGCCACGATGCCGATCAGGGCCGGCAGATAGATGTAGCCGAGGCTCAGGCCCGGCAGGTGGTCGACGCGCAGGCCGTTGGCCAGATAGCCGATGACGCCGGCCGCGGCGATGGGAAAGCCGATGGCCGAGGCCGTGCCCACGGCAACATGGATGGGAATGTTGCACCAGGTCATAAACGGCACGGTGATGGTGCCGCCACCGATGCCCACGAGGTTGGAGATCAGCCCGACCCCGGTGCCCGTGGCGAACATGCCGGCCGTGCCCGGCACATGGCGCGAGGGCTTGGGCTTGATGTTGAGGAGCATCTGAATGGAGACGTAATACAGAAAGACGACGAAAAAGCCCTTGAGGAATGTGGTCGAAAGCTGCGCCGCCACCCAGGAGCCGAACAGGGAGCCGATGATGATGCCCGGGGTGATGCTTTTGAAAATATCCCAGCGTACGGCCCCGCGTTTGTCATGGGCGCGAAAGCTGGCGATGGATGTAAAGACAATGGTGGCCAGGGATGTGCCCAGGGCCAGCTGCATGATGTGTTCGTGGGGAAGGCCTTGGGCGGTGAACAGAAAATACAGGGCCGGCACGACAACGATGCCTCCGCCGACGCCGAGCAGGCCGGCGATGATGCCGGCGGCACAGCCAAAGGCGAGATAGGCAAGCCAGAACGAAAGGGAAGGCATGTACTGCTCCTTGAAAAAAGACGTTCGTGACGGGGTGTTGCTGTAGCGGAAAGCCGCAGGAAAGAAAAGAAGCGACGAAAAAAAGGAGTGCCGTTGCCGGTGGTGCACGGTTTTTGGCGCGAAAAGAATCCGATTTTGTCCGGTGCACCGTCTCGCGGGCGGTCAGCCGGCCCGGGCCAGCAGGGCGTCCAGGGCCGGGGCGAACCGGTCGAGCAGGGATTGCATGGCCGCATCCCGGTTGGCCGCCCGGGCCGTGTCGGCAAGGTCGGCCAGCAGCGGCACGGCCTGTTGCGGTCCGTCGGCCGGGGCGGTGGGCGTCGCGTCGTCCACGGCCCGGATCACGTCGGCCACGGTGACGGCGTCCGGCCGGCCCAGGGGGGCGAAGACGCGCCCGGCCGGCTCCCGGGTTTCGACGACCAGTCCGGCCGTGGCCAGGGTGTCCCACAGGTCGGCCACCGCCTCCCCGGGCAGGCCGAGGAGGGCGGCCAGTCGGGCGACGTCCGGCGGCAGGCGGCGTTTGGCCGCGGCCCGGGCGGCCAGGAGGAAAAAGAGCAGGGCCAGGGCATGACGCATGGACTGGCTGAGCGCGCCGGCCCGGGAGTCGCGCATGAACGCCCCGTAGCATTGGGCGGTGTGGCTGATCTGCGCCCCGAACAACACGATGACCCAGCTGATGTAGAGCCACAGCAACAGCAGCGGGATCTGGGCGAAGCTGCCATAGATGGCGTTGTAGTTCTTGGCTCCGAACTGGAAGGTGATGTAGGCCCACTGCACGAGCTGCCACAGGCTGCCGGCCACGAGCGCCCCCACCAGCGCCCGGCCCGGCTTGACCCGGGTGTTGGGCAGGAACTGGTAGATCAGATAAAACGCCGCCCAGATGATGACGACCGGCAGCACGGCCAGAAGGGCCTGACCGATCTCGCCGATAAACGAGATTTCCAGCAACCGCTGGGTGAGGCTCATGGCCCGCACCGAGGCCATGGCGCTGACCGCCGCGAACAGCAGCGGCGGACACACGAGGATCAAAAGCAGGTAGTTGGTGAAGCGGCTGCGCAGGCTGCGCTTGACCCGGATGTCCCAGGCGGCGTTGACCGCGCCCTCGATGGTGGAAACCAGGGACACGGCCGTGCTTAAAAGCAGCAGCGTGCCCACCACGCCGAGGGTTTTGACGTTGGTGTTTTGGATGTAGCCCAGGATCTGGTCGGCCACTTCGACGCGGTTGGCGGTGACGCGCAGGAGCAGTTCGCGCACCTGCGGGGTGGCGTACAGGCCAAGACCCTTGGTCAGGGAAAAGGCCACGGCCAGAAACGGCACGATGGACAGCACCGTGGTGTAGGACAGGGCCGAGGCCAGACTCAGGCTGCGATTGGTCAGAAACGCCCGTACGACATGAAACCCGGGGCCGAGCCAGGACGGCAGCGGACTCCCCTCGGGCACGCGCCCGAGGGCGAAGGCCCGGCCGATGGCGGCGGGAAGGCCCGGTCGGGCGGAAGGGGGCTTTGGCGCGGAATCGGTCATGCCGCCTGACGCGCCTGCGACCCGGCATCGTTTCCGGATCGCGGGCGCGGCGCGCAAAAACGGTTAGGCGATGCCGTAGCCGCTGATGTGCTTCATGTAGTCGTCCACTTCCTTGGCCAGATGCTCGAACAGCTTGCTGACGCCCTTGTCGGGTTCGGCACCGATCTTGTTGAAGATATTGCCGGCCCGGCTGTAGGCTTCCTCGAAATTGGTATCGTCAAGGCCGCACAGCTCCTTGGCCTCTTCCTTGGTCAGATACCCGGTGTGGGCAAAGTAGGCGCAGACGACGGCGTTAACTTTTTTAACGTGTTCTTTTTTGGACATGCTGGGACTCCTTTGGTGGGATCAGTGGTCGACTGTGATTTTGCTAAAGCATTTAACCGGCCCAAGGCAAGCGTTGAGCCAAAAAAAAACGTGCGCTTTGAATCTGTTGGCGTCGCCGGGGCGGCCGGATCAGCGCCCGTGGCCCCGATCGGCCAGCGGTTTGATGTCGATGACGGGCGTGCCGTTGACGGCTTCCAGGGCCTCGATGCCGATCACGTCGCCGGACAGGGCGGTGATGCGCACGCGGTGCAGGCCGATGGGGTTGGGCCGGTCCGGGGAGCGGGTGGAGAACACGCCCGTCAGGGGCCGGTCCGGGTTGCGGCGGGGATGCACTTCCTGGCAGCTTCGGTCGGCCAGATGGAACCAGGTCAGCAGTAGGATTTCCTGGCCGACCTCCAACGAACCGGCCGCCGCGCGGTAGGCCGGATCGAGCACGACTTCGGCCGACGGCGCGTTTTCCGTCTCGAAGCGCGGCGCCGTGGCCGGATCGGTCAGGGGCGAGCGCACCGTGCCGATCACGCGAAGCGTCAAATCCATAGCGAATCCTCCTTTTGAAAAAGGCCTCCGGCGCCGGGAGGGCGACTTAGCAGGTGTCCTCCGTCCCACCGACGATGGAGCCGAGATAAATGCCGCCAAGGGCCAGGGCCACGCCGGCCAGTTCCACCGGCCCGGTCGGCTTGGCGAAAAAGAGCACGTCCCACAGGTAGGAAAGTGTCGGCTGCAACAGCAGCACGAGCCCGGCCAGGGCCGGACGCACCCCGGCGAGCCCCGTGGAGATGGCCAGCCAGCCGACTCCCTGGCCGATGACGCCAAGTCCGACCAGGGCCAGCACGGCCTGGGTCGTGGGCAGGACAAAGGCCCCCATGCCCTCGGCCAGCCCGGTGATGGGCACGAGCAGGACCGAGGCGAGAAGCGACAACACGGCCATGGCCGCCATGGGGCCGGCCCGGCCATTGTTGGTCACGGCTTTTTTGAGCGTCAGGATAAACAGGGCGTAAAAGACGGACGTGACCAGCCCATAGCCGACGCCCAGGCGGAATTCCGGCGTCTGGGCGGAAAAGCCCCGGCCGATGACGAGATACAGGCCGAACAGCGCCAGCCCCATGGCCGCCAGAAAGGCCGGGCGCGGCAGACGCCGGCAGGCCACGGCCGAGACGGCCGTGACCAGAAAAACCTGGAAATTGCCGATGAGCGTGGCCAGCCCCGGTCCCACGTAGTTGATGCTGGCGTGCCAGCACAGCAGGTCGCCCACGAAAAACACGGCGCAGCCGATGGCCGGCCAGGACAGCGCCTTTTTCACCGCGTCGAGGTTGCGGGTGGCGGCCAGCAGCCCCAGCAGCGTCAATCCGCCGATCAGCAGGCGGTAAAACGCCGACACCGCCGGCGCGACCGCCGCCAGTTTGACGAAGACGGCGGAGAAGCTGATGCACACCGCCCCGAAAAGCAGCAGGCCCATCAATCAGCCGAAGTGGTCGAAGCCGTTCATGGTGAACGGCGCGCCATTGAGTGTGTAGGCGTTTTGGGCCGCGACCATGCCGATGGCCACGGCCTCGGGCAGGGCGGCCCGCACCTCCGGCCAGCCGGCCGGGGACACGCTGGCCAGCAGGGCGTAGTCCTCGCCGCCGAAGACGGCTTCCTTCTCCGGCTTGCGCCCGTGTCCGGCGGCATAGGCCGTGACTTCCGGATGAATGGCCGCCAGGGGCAGGAAAAGATCGGCCCCGAGCCCCGGCGGGAGCAGGCGCGGCAGGTCCCGGGCCAGCCCGTCGGAGACGTCCATGCAGGCCGAGACAGCCGGTTGGCCGGCCAGGGCCAGTCCGGCGGCCACGCGCGGGGTCGGCCGCAGATGGGCGGCCACGGCGGCGGGGAATTGCTTCGCCCCGGGGGGACCGTCCTTTTCAAGCACGGCCAGCCCCACCCGGGCCAGACCGACGGGGCCGATCACGCACAGCACGTCGCCGGGCGCGGCTTCGCCCCGGCGCAGAAACCGGCCGTCCGGGCCGGGTTCGCCCCAGATGGTGACGGAGATGCCCACCTTGTCGCCCCGGCTGAGGTCGCCCCCCACCAGCGGCAGATCGAAGGCCCGGGCCAGTTCGGCCATGCCGGACATGACCGCGTCCCAGTATTCCCGGTCGGCATTGTCGGGGCTCGTCAGCCCCAGCACAAAGCCCGTCGGCCGGCAGCCCATGGCGGCCACGTCGCTGACGTTGACGGCCAGGGCCTTGTGGCCGACGTCGGCCGGGGAAAAATAGGAGCGGCGGAAATGCACGTCCTCCACAAACAGGTCCGTGGTCACGCAGAGCCGGCCCGGACAGGCAATGATCGCGGCGTCGTCGCCCCGCGAAAGCTCGACGCCTTCGCCCGCGCGCGCGAAGTGCCGGTCGATCAGGGCCAGAAAATCATCCTCGGATCGCAGTCGTGTCATGCTTGTCGTATACTGCGGGAAAGATGGGGGAGGGAACCCCTTTTTTCAAAAAGGGGTTCCCTCCCCCATCTCCCCAGCCTCCCGAAAAAACTTTGAATACGGGGGTGTCGTGGGGCGTTCTTCCCTTTCGGGAGGGTCCGGGAGGGGGTGACCCCCTCCCGGCCGCCGGAGGCATATTCTTTCTTTTTTCAGTTCGCCGAACACGGACGCGTAGCGGGCGGTGAATTCGTCCCAGGTGAAGTGGTGCTCCTGGGTGCCGTGTTTTTCCACGGCATAGGCGGCGGACACTGAACCGAGCCTGGCCGCGTCTTCCGGGGCCTTGCCCATGGCCAGTCCCTTGAGGAAGCCCGCCCGGAAGGCGTCGCCGGCGCCGGTGGGGTCCTGGACGTCCGCGACGGGGCAGGGGGGAACCTGGATCTCGTTGCCGCCCTGGCGGATGAGGGAGCCGTTTTCGCCCAGGGTGGTGATGACGGTGGCGGCCCGGGCCGTGATTTCGGCCAGGGTCAGCTTGGTGGCATTTTCGATCAGTTGCAGCTCGTAGTCGTTGGAAATGAGGTAGTTGGCCCCGGTGAGCATTTCCGCGAGCTGGTCGCCGGAAAAGGCGGTGATGTTCTGGCCGGGATCGACCATGACCGGAATGCCCTTGGCCTTGTAGCGCCGGCTGAAGTCCTGCATGTCCTGCAGGTTGCCCGGGGCGACGATGGCCAGGGTATCGGCCGGGTCGGCTTCGTCCACGGGATATTCGGCGCAGTGCTTCATGGCCCCGGGGTTGAAGCCGGTGATCTGGTTGTCGGAGCGGTCGGTGGTGATGTAGGCCCCGGCCGTGAATTCCCCGCCGACGCGGCGGATGCCTTCCAGAGACAGGCCGCAGTGGCGCAGCCAGGCTTCGTAGGCGGCGAAATCCTTGCCGGCCGTGGCCACGATGGTCGGGTTCTCGCCCAGCAGTTTCAGGCCGTAGGCGATGTTGCCGGCCGTGCCGCCGAATTTTTCCTCCAGCCCGTCGACCAGAAAACAGACATTGAGGATATGCAGCTTGTCGGGCAGGATGTGATCGGCAAAGCTGCCGGGAAAGCTCATGATGCGGTCATAGGCCAGCGAACCCGAAACAAGGATGCGCATACGCAGGGTCTCCTCTCAGCAAAGGGATGTGGCGCCGGGAGCGGTTTCGTCCTCGATCCAGCGCAGAAAAGCGGGCAGTCCGCCGGTGATCGGCAGGATCACCACGCAGGGGACATCGTAGTCGTGCAGTTCCCTGACCCGGGCGGTCAGCGCCTCGGCCAGGGATTGGCGTGTCTTGGCGATGAGCACCGTCTCCTCGGCGGTTTCCACGGTGCCCTGCCAGTGATAGATGGAGCGCATGCCGGGCAGGATATTGACGCAGGCGGCCAGCCGTTCGTTGACGAGCGCCCGGCCGATGGTTTCGGCCTGCTGCGGCGAAGCGGCGGTGATGTAGGCGAATACGGCGGACATGGCTTCCTCCGAAACAGTGACACGTTTGTCGACTCACCGCCTTACACGTTGCCGCGGCGTTTGCAAAGCGACCCGGGACGCGGGACCGGTGGTTTCGGGAGCGGGGAGGCCCGGGGCGGCAAATGAAGCGAGAGGAACTGTTGTTGGCGATGCACGCCGCCATGCTCGAAACGCTCGGGCCAAGCGGCTGGTGGCCGGCGGCCACGCCCTTCGAGGTGGCCGTGGGCGCGATCCTGACCCAAAACACCAACTGGAAAAACGCCTCGCAGGCGGTGGAAAATCTCAAGGCCGATGGCGCGTTTTCGGCCCGGGGGCTTCTCGGGCTGTCCCGTGACCGGCTGGAGGCGCTGGTGCGGCCGGCCGGGTATTTCCGTGTCAAGGTCCAGCGCCTGCGCAACTTCCTTACCTTTCTGGTCGATGCGTTGGACGGGGACATCGAACGGCTGGCCGACCGCGACCTGGACGAGGCCCGGTCCATGCTCCTGGCCGTGCGCGGCGTCGGTCCCGAGACGGCCGACAGCATTTTGCTCTATGCCCTGCGATTCCCGAGCTTCGTGGTCGACGCCTACACGGCGCGCATCTGCGCGCGCCACGGCTGGCTGCCGCAGGAGGTCGGCTACGACGAACTGCGGGACTATTTCATGGATGCGCTGCCGCGAAACGTGACCCTGTATAATGAATTGCACGCCCAGCTCGTGCGGGTGGGAAACGGCTGGTGCCGGCCCCGCGCGCCACGGTGCGCCGGCTGCCCCCTGGAGGCCTATCTGCCGTGAAGCGCGTTATTCTGCTGGCGGGACTGCTGGCCGTTTTTGCCGGCGGCCCGGGACCGGACGTTTGGCGGCCCGGGACCGCCCTGGCCGCCCACGAAAACGAATCCGCGCGCCGGGACGACCGGCAGCGGGCCGCCGCCCTGCTCACCGCCCTGTGGACCGCGCAGTTCGGCCGGACGGACCTGGACTGGGCCGCGTCGGACCGCCGGCAGGTCTGGGCGGCCATGGCCCTGCGGGCCCTGGCGGCGGATGCCGCCGGTGTCGGGCGCTCGCGGAACGAAGACACCGGAAACGCCGGCGTCCAGGCGCCCGTCGCGCCCGAGCCGCCCGACCCGCTGGACGCGGGCGCGGCCGAGCCGACTGTCTTTGCCGCCCCGGCGGAAGGTTTTTTCCCGCCCGCGCCGGGCCGCGTGACCGCCGCTTTCGCCCCGCAGGCCAACCCGCCGCGACAGGGCATCGTGCTGGCCGCCTCCCGGGGGGAGACGGTGGCGGCGGCGGCCGAAGGACTGGTGGTGTTTGTCGGGGCGCTTCGGGGACTTGGCCGGGTCGTCATCGTGTCGCACGGCGCGCGCCGGCACACGGTCTACGGCTGTCTGGAGCAGGCGGCGGTCCGGGAAGGGACCATGGTGGCCCGGGGCGATGCCCTGGGACAGGCGGGCTATTGCGGACTGGTCAAGGCGCCCGGGGTCTATTTCGAATTGCGTTTTCGGGAAAAAGCACTTAATCCGGCGGAGTGGCTCGCCATGAGGCGATAGGGCGTTTCGACGAGAGCGAAGGCCGCGAGTACGCCGACGCATGGCGCGTGGCCTGTGGAGGAATGTATGCGTCGTTTGACCAAGATATCGTGTTCCCTGATAATTTTCCTGGCTCTTGGCTCCGTCGCCCTGGCCGCCAGGAACGATGAAGACCGTTTCGCTCCGCTGAAGCGCTTCAGCCAGGTCATGGACCTGGTGGAAAACCATTACGTCAAGCCCGTCACCCGCAACGAGTTGATCGACGGGGCCATTGTCGGGATGCTCCAGCAGCTTGATCCCCATTCGAGCTTTTTGTCCAAGGAAGAGTTCAAGGAGATGCAGGTGAGCACCTCCGGTGAATTCGGGGGCATCGGCATCGAGATCAGCATGGAGAACGGCCGGCTCACGGTCATTTCCCCCATCGATGACACCCCGGCCGAGCGGGCCGGCATCAAGGCCGGCGACATCATCCTCGAAATCGAGGGCGAGCCCACCCAGGACATGACGCTGATCGACGCCGTGCAGAAGATCCGCGGCCCCAAGGGCAAGCCCGTGACCTTGACGCTCATCCACAAGGATCAGCAAAAGCCCTATAAAGTCAAGGTGGTGCGCGACACCATTCCGATTGTCAGCGTCAAGAGCAACGAGGTGGAGCCGGGCTATCTGTACGTGCGGCTCACGCGGTTTAACGAGAACACCACGGCCGAGCTTTCGCAGGCCCTGGCCGACTACAAGAAGAGCGGCAAGCCGCTCAAGGGCGTCATCCTCGACCTGCGCAACAACCCCGGCGGCCTGCTGGAACAGGCGGTCAACGTGGCCGACGTCTTTTTGCCGTCCGGCGTGATCGTCTCCATCAAGGGCAAAAACGCCGATCAGGAAAAAGTGTTCCGGGCCCGCAACGGCGGCGCGGACGTCACGGTGCCGCTGGTGGTGCTCATCAACGCCGGGTCCGCGTCGGCTTCGGAAATCGTGGCCGGGGCGCTCAAGGACCACAAGCGGGCCTTGCTCGTCGGCGAAAAGACCTTCGGCAAGGGCTCGGTGCAGACCGTCATCCCGCTGTCCGACGGCTCGGGCATCAAGCTGACCACGGCGCTGTACTACACGCCGAACGGCCGCTCCATCCAGGCCGAGGGCATCGAACCCGATTTCATGGTGCCCATGCAGGACACCGCGTCCGATCGGGACAAGCTGTCGCTCAACCATCAGTTCCGGGAACGCGACCTGTCCCGGCACCTGGAAAACAAACGGAAGAAGGCCGCGCCTTCCGATGATCCCAAGCAGAAACTGCTCGATCAGCTGGCCAGCGACAACCAGCTCAAGCTCGCTTTGGAATTGGTGAAGTATTTCCCCATCAAGACCTACACCCCCTAAGAAGCGTAAACCCGGGACGGCTTCCACGAAAAAGAAGCCGTCCCAGGGCCCGGGAAAGACCGCCTCGCGCGGCAAGACCGGAGACAAACGCAAGGTCGTTGTCTCCGGTCGCCCCGTTGTGATGGCCGTCGCCGGTTTGGCGCTGCTCGCCAGCCTGGCTGTGCTGGCTTTCATGGTGCTCGGCCCCTTGCCGCCGCTGCCGTTCGATACGGCCGGCTCCGCCGCCAGGGGAGGCGGGCATGGGGCGCATCATGTGGCCTCGGGCGCGGCCCGGGCCCGCCGTCCGGGACCGGCCCATGTGATCAGTCGGCCGCCGGTCGCGCCCGAGGCCAAGTCCGGGGAACTGCCCTTCGAAGAGCATCTGCCGTCCCGGGAGACCGCCTCCCAGGGAACCGTGCCGGTTGTCGTTCCCGACGAGGTCCCCGAGGTCCGGGGAGCCGTCGTGTCGCCGTCCGAACCGGCCGGTACGCCTGCCGGAGCGGGGCAGGCTCCCGCCGCCGCGCCGGCCACACCGGAATCACGCCACGTTGCTGCCAAGGGACCGCGCATGGTCGTGGTCATCGACGACATCGGCGACCATCCGGTGCTGGAGCGAAAGCTCATGGACCTGCCGTTCCCGGTGACCCTGGCCATCCTGCCGCACCGGCCCCACACCCAATCCACCGAGGCCCTGGCCGCCTCCCGAGGCATCGAAATCCTGCTGCACCAGCCCATGCAGCCCATTTCCTATCCCCGGGTCAATCCCGGACCGGGCGCGGTCTTCACCGACATGGACGCCCGGCGCATCCAGAACATCGTGGCCGGGAATTTGAACGAGCTGCCCCATGTCGTGGGCATCAACAACCATATGGGCTCGGCCTTCACCAGCGACCCGGCCGGCATGGCCGCCGTCATGCCGGTGCTCAAGGCCCGGGGCCTCTTCTTCATGGATTCCGTCACTTCGCCCACAAGCGCCGCCGCCACGGCCGCGCACCGGGCCGGGGTGTCCTACTACCGGCGGGCGGTCTTCTTGGACAACGTCCGCCACGTGCGCGCCATCCTGGCCCAGCTCAAGACGGCCGAACGCCACGCCCTCAAGCACGGCCGGGCCGTCGCCATCGGGCACCCGTACGGCGAGACCCTGCAAGCCCTGCGTATCTGGGCCCGGGAACGTGATCCCCGCGTCTCCCTAGTCACCCTGCAAACGCTTGGCCCCGAACCGTCGGGGCCATAAGCCTCCGGCCGCCGGGGGGCATCATGCCCCCCGGTCCCCCTCGATAAGGGAGACTCCTGTTG
>JAFABC010000269.1 GCA_023426275.1 Pseudomonadota bacterium
GAACCAAGGGGGCCAGGGAGGGATAACGAGCTTTCCCCTTCGAGAGGGACCGGGGGGCATCATGCCCCCCGGCCGCCGGAGGCATCATCTCGTTTGCCTCACCAATGCCACGTGGGAGCTAGAGCCAGGAATCGACGAGCTTGGGGTGCTCGGCGATGAACTTCTTGGCGTTTTCGTACGGCTTGCCGTTTTCCTTGTTGGCGGCCATGAGCGCCTGGAGGTCGAACATGGGCAGCTTGTACTTGGACAGGAAGGCGTAGACCTCGGGCTTTTCCTTTTCGAGGTTCTTGCTCACGATGGCGTGGATGTTCTCATCCCCGCCGAACACGCCCTTGGGGTCCTTGAGGTACTTGAGCTGCCAGCGGCCGAACATCCAGTGCGGGGTCCAGCCGGTGATGACCACCCATTCCTTGTGCTTGATGGCGTCGGACAGGGCGGCGGTCATGGTGGCGTCGGAGCCCTCGACCAGGGTGTAGCCCTTCAGGTCGTAGTCCTTGATGGCCTTTTCGGTCTTGGTCATGATGCCCGCGCCGGGATCGATCCCGATGATCTTGCCGGAGAACTTGGCCTTGGCGCCTTCGAGCTGGTCGATGGAATCAATGGTCACGTAATCCGGAACCACCAGCCCGATTTTCGCGCCGGGCACGATGACGCCGAGATCGACGACCTTGTCCTTGACCTTTTTCAGGTAGTTGCCGTGGGTGACGGGCAGCCAGGCCGTAACCATGCCGTCCACGTCGCCCGAGGCCACGGCCTGCCACATGGCGGCGGCCGAAACGGGCAGGATCTCGACTTTCTTGTGGAGTTTCTCCTCCAGCACGGCCTTGACCAGATTGGTCGAGGCCGTGGCGCACGACCATTCCACGTAGGCGATCTTGACCACGTTTTTCGAGGCGGCCGGGGCCGGGACGGTCCACAGCGCGGTGGTCAGGGTCAGGATGGTCGCCACGACGAGGGACCAGGTTGTTTTTTTCATGGAGCCTCCGAGGTTCGGGGTTGACGGTTTCAGGTGTTCCTGGAGCCGAGCTTTTGGGTCACGCGGTCGAGAATGACGGCCACGATGACCACGGCCAGTCCGGCCTCGAAGCCGAGTCCCGGCTCCAGGCGCTGAATGGCCTTCCAGACCTCGCCGCCAAGGCCCCGGGCGCCGATCATGGCCGCGATGACCACCATGGACAGCGAAAGCATGATGGTCTGGTTGACGCCGGCCATGATGGTCGGCAGGGCCAGGGGGAGTTCGACCTTGCGCAGGCGCTGCATGCGCGTCGCCCCGAAGGCGTCGGCCGCCTCGGTCAGGGAGGCGGGCACCTGCCGGATGCCCAGGCAGGTCAGCCGGATGCAGGGCGGCATGGCGAAGATGACCGTGGAGAAAATGGCCGACACCGGACCCAGGCCGAAAAAGGGAATGGCCGGGATGAGATAGACGAAGGCCGGCATGGTCTGCATGAAGTCGAGCAGCGGCATGATGATCCGGCCCCAGCCCGGACGCATGGCGGCCAGGATGCCGAGCGGCAGGCCGATGGCCGTGGCGATGGCCGTGGCAAAGATGACCAGGACGATGGTGGAGATCGTCGGCTCCCACAGACCCAGGTTCCAGATAAGCGCCAGGCCGAACAGGGCCAGCAGGCCGATGCGCCGCGAGCCCAGCCGCCAGGCCAGCAGGGCGATGGCCAGGATGAGGACGACCGGCGGCACGGCCATGAGCGCGTTGCCCACGGCGTCGATGGCGGTTTCGAGCACCAGGGAGATGGACTTGGTCAGCGGGGCCAGATTGTCCGAAAGGGTGTCGAGCACCGATTCGATGACCGGGCCCAGGGGGAGTTTCGGCAGACTAAGCATCGTTTTCGCCCTTCCCCTTGTCGGCCAGGCCGGCCAGCAGCGAACCCTGGACGATGATGCCGAGCAGTTTGTTGTTTTCGTCGACCACGGCCACCGGGTCGCGGTCGGCGGCCAGCAGGGGCATGACTTCCTGGACCGAGGTGTCGGGCGAAACGCATTTGTCCACCCGCCGGACCACCGCGTCGAGGTTGCGTTCGCCGCGGCTGGCCGCCTGGGCGGCGTCCAGGGCCGTGACCAGCCCTTCCAGCCGCTTGTCGCGGCCGATGACGAACAGGCTCGAAATGCCGGCCTCGGCCATCTTGTGCAGGGCCAGCCTGGGGCCGTCGTGGCGGGCCAGGGCCGTCACGCCCGGGGGCAGCATGACCGAGCGGGCCGAGAGCACCTTGGAGAAGTCCACGTCCTCGACGAACCGCTCGACGTAACGGCTGGCCGGATTGGTGAGAATGTCCTCGGCGGTGCCGGTCTGGACCAGCGCGCCGTCCTTCATGAGCACGATGTGGTCGCCGAGCTTGACGGCCTCGTCGAGATCGTGGGTGATAAAGAGGATGGTTTTTTTGACGGTGTCCTGCAGGGAGAGCAGCTCGTCCTGCATGTCGCGGCGGATGAGCGGATCGAGGGCGGAGAAGGCTTCGTCCATGAGCAGGATGTCGGGGTCGAGGGCCAGGGCCCGGGCCAGTCCGACGCGTTGCTGCATGCCGCCGGAGAGTTCGCCCGGACGGCGGTCCTCCCAGCCGGCCAGCCCGACCTGTCCCAGGGAAACCATGGCCCGTTCGCGGCGCTCCGAGGGAGCAACGCCCTTGATCTCCAAACCGAATTCGACATTGTCTATCACGCTGCGATGGGGCAGCAGGGCGAAGTTCTGGAAGACCATGCCGAATTTGGTGCGGCGAAGCTGGGTGAGCTCGTCCTGGGACATGGCGGACACGTCCTGTCCGTCGATGAAAATTTTGCCGCTGGTGGGTTCGATGAGGCGGTTGACGCACCGCACGAGGGTGGATTTGCCGCTGCCGGACAGGCCCATGATGACCATGATTTCGCCTTCGTCCACGGAGAAGGAGACGTCGGCCACGCCCACGGCCTGTCCTGTTTCGGCCAAAATGTCTTTTTTACTGCGGCCCTGCTGGAGCAGGCGGAGGCCTTTTTCCGGCTTGTCGCCGAAAATCTTTACTAAATTTTGTATGACTATTTTTTCCATGCTATTCCTTGGTGATGGTGGAAGAAAGCGAAAATATGTCGTGATCCTGATGAGGTTATCATCTTTAATTTTCAGGTCAAGCCGGGCTCATGAATTTGAATTTTTATTGTTGATTTGTATATTTTTTATGTGAAAGACTGAAATTTTTTGCATAAACACTGTGGTGATGGAAAAAAATGTATTTTATTTTTATTATACGTCATTCAACTTTTTTTTATTGCAGAAACTAGACACTGCTGTTTTCATCAGCAGCGTCGTACTGGCCGGGAGGAAACATGTTAATTGACTGCTGTAGGAGGGAAGGCGGGCCCCCCGCCGGGGGGGGCCCGCCGGGGGGGCCGGGCGCCCGG
>JAFABC010000339.1 GCA_023426275.1 Pseudomonadota bacterium
CCGGGGGGGATTATCCCCCCCGGCCGCCGGAGGCATCTTCGCCTTTTCCTGCTCAGTTCTCCGCCGAATGCAGGCCGCCGGCGGCGGCCTTGAAAACCACGTTGGTGCGTTCGGGATCGGCCTTGGAGGGCTTGGAGCAGTTCCAGAGGCAGGCCCCGCAGTGCACGCACTTTTCCCGGTCAAAAAGCGGCACGCCGTCGTCGGGATTGGTGGTGATGGCCTGTCCGGAGCAGGCCTCGATGCAGGTCTTTTCCCGGCAGGCCCGGCAGGTGTCGGGATCGTCGAAAACGACGTGGTCGGCGTAGCCCGGCGCGGCCTGCACCTTGCCGCCGATCAGCAGGGCGTCCTGGTGGGACAGCAGCAGCCGGCCGTCGTGTTCGATGGCCGGCCAGCCGACGCGGTCCATGAGCGCGTCGTGCAGGGCCTGTCCCTTGGCCGTGGCCTCGCGGCGGATGGTTTCGATGTCCTCGCAGGAGATGCGGCCGCGATAGTATTCCTCGATGCTCGGGATGCGCGCGTGGGTCGGCTTGGAGACGGCCGGCCAGCACAGCAGGCCCTTGGTCAGGCCGCTTAAGCCCATGCCGATGACCCCGGGCAGGAAACCGGCGGCAAAGCCTTCGCGGGCGCGGGCGGCCTGCCGCGATTCGGCGTCGAGCCAGGAGGCGCGGCGACGGGCGACATAGGTCTTTTCGAGATTCTCGGCGGTAAACGGCAGGCCCTGTTCCAGCAGCCGGACCACGGCCTCGCCGAGCAGCACGCCCGAGGTCCAGGCCTCGTCCACGCCGGAGCCGGTCAGCACGTTGGTGGTGCCGGAGCCCTCGCCGATGCGGGCGTAGCCGTCGCCGACGAGGGAGGGTTCGCCCTCCCGGCCGGATTCCTGCAGGGTCTTGGCCCCCCAGGAACGCATCTCCCCGCCCTTGATGTGCTTCCAGATGTAGGGATGCTGCATCCAGTGCTGGAGGTAGCGGTAGGCCGTGCGCACGGGATTGTCGAACCAGGACGGCACGAAGATGCCGAGCGAGGCCGTGCGGTTGGGCATGACGTAGAGGAAGCCGAAAATTTCGGGCTCGGGGAAGCCGATGGTGTGGATGACCGTGCCTTCCTTTAAAGCGCAGTGGCCGGGCAGGTCGATGACCATCTTCATGCCCACGGCGTAGTCGCGCTGGTGGTGGCCTTCGGGCAGGCCGTGGAAGTCGTCTATGGCGCGGCCCACCGGCCCCACCGGGCCGTCGCCGACCACGGTCAGGGCGGCGCGCACGTCCATGCCGGGCATGTAGCCGGCGTCGGGCCTGCCGGTCTTGTCCACGCCCTGGTCGGCCAGCCGCACGCCCACGACCTGCCGGTTCTCGATCAGCGGCGCGGCCACGGGCGAGCCGGGCCAGATCTGGGCCGCGCCGGTGGCCATGACCTCGCCGGCCACCCACTGGTTGAACTGGCCGATGGAAAAGGTCAGGCCGCCGTGCTTTTGCAGAAAGGGCGGGATGTAGGGCAGCTCCACGGCCATGTCGGTGTAGCCGGGAAAGCGTTTGCCCAAGACTTTGATGACCTTTTCCTTGAGCCGAAGCGGCAGCGGCAGCCGGCTCGCGCCCACGGGGTCAAGCAGAAAGACGACCTTTTCCTCGGTGATGGGGGCGCACATGGGCAGGTCCTGGGGCTTGAGGTCCGGGAAGCTGGCCCGGATGCCGCGCGCCTTGGACACCACGCCGGACACGCCGACGCCCAGGTCGTCGGCGCGCTCGTAGCAGATGACCTGCGGCGGCAGGCCCGGCGCGAGGGGGCTCTCCATGACCGGCGAGCCGTCCTCGTTGACGATGCCCCGGGCCAACGTGGTCAGAAATCCGCCCATGGCCGGGCCGAAGCCGACACAGACGATGTCCGTTTCCATGACCTGCCGCTCTTGCATGTATGCCTCCGTGGTGCGGGAGGGGGAGAGGAGCACCGGGGGAGGGAACCCTTTTTCGCAAAAAAGGGTTCCCTCCTCCGGACCCCCACCTTCCCAAAAAACTCCCAAGGGTTTCTGTCGAATCCGCTCTCCCCTATCAGGGGCGAAGCCGGGGCGGCAACGCAGTGCCGGCCCGGCTTCGCCCCCGGCAGGGGGGACCGGGGGGGAAATCTCCCCCCCGGCGGGGTCCGGGGCAGGGCCCCGGTTTTCTTCCTTACATCGGGTAGTCGAGGGCCTCCGGGATCATGACCTGGGTGATGGCCTGTCCGGCCCGTTCGCGGGCGGCCCCGGCGCCGGCCAGGGTGGCGTCCACGGCGGCGCGCAGGGCGGCGAAGCCGTCCATGTCCGCGCCGGCCGGACCGTAGCCGTAGACCAGGGTGGCGCAGACCGCGGCGGCGTCGCCGACGGCCTTGCCGGCCTGCACCTTGGCCAGATCGCTGAAAAAGGACACGTAGCCGTCGAGCCCTTCGGCCACGACCGGATTTTCCGGGCCCTTGGCGGCCAGTTCCAGCACGTCGAGGATGAACAGCCGGCTGGCGAGCAGCGGGCACAGGGCGTCGGCCAGGGGGAAGGTCACGGCCTGCCGGTTGCCGTGGTAGAGGCGCTTGCCGTCGGCGTCCTTGCCCGTGGACAGGATGCCCATGGCGGCCTGCCACAGCCGGAAGCCGGCGGCCACGGTGGCGGCCCCGGTTTCGGGATGGGCGGCGGCCACGCGTTCCATCTCGGCGATGTAGTTGTCGCAGTAGGCGGCGAAGATGTCGCTGGCCATGGTGATGGAGAGCTGGCGGCGCTGGACGCACTCGGGGCCTTCGTAGGTGGCTTCGAGCTGGCTGTCGTTCCACTTGTGGAACAGGAACCCGGGGCAGTCCTCGGTGATGCCGTAGCCGCCCATGAGCGCCACGGCCTCGCGCATGACGGTGGCGCCATGGCCGGTGTTCCAGAGCTTGCAGGCCGGACACAGCACGCCGGCCTCGGCTTCGAGGGCCTGGTACTTGACCACGGGATCGGCGTCGAGGGCGGCGAACCGGGCGGCGTCACGGCTTTCCTCGGGGGTGAAAAGCAGGTTGACGTATTCCACGGACTGGGGCTGGACCTTTTTAAGCGCCGTCAGCTGGCCGCGCATGCCGGTGACGCCGGCCTCGGCCAGGGCCTGCTCCTTGGCCTTTTCCGTGGGATCGAGATGGTCGAACAACCGGGCCGTGGCGAACCCGAGGGAGGCGCCGGCCTCGCCGGCGGCCCAGAGCTCGGCCAGCCGGATGGGGGCGTCCTGCTTCTGCTGCAGGCCCAGTTCGAACTTGGGCGTGCCCTCGGCGCAGGCGTCGCCGCCGCGAAAACGGCCGCGCTGGTAGCGGATGACCGGCTCCACGGCCGAAAGCAGCTTGGCCGTGGTCATCAGCGCCACCGGCACGCGGGTGCGGTGGAACACGGCGGCGATGATCTCGGAGTGGGAATAATTGGGCACGATGCAGCCGTCCTTGACCGTGTAGCCGCCGATGATGCGGCTGGCCGGCACCTTCATGCTGAAGACCGGGTCGCGGGTGGAGGACAGCTGGTGGACCATCTTGAGCGTGGGCGCGCCGCGGTCGAACAGCCCCGGGTCGGTCTCCTCGAGGATGACCATGCACGAGGTCTTGATGCGGGGATCGGCGGTGTCCACGGCCACGGTGGCGAAATTGGCGAAATCCATGCCCGTGATGAAGCGGCCGCGCTTGTCGACCTGGAGCATGGGCTCCTGCCCGTCCTCCCAGGAATCGACGCGCACCTTGCCGACGAGCACGCCCGTGTCCACGCCGACGTAGGGCAACGGCTCGGTCAGGGCGAAGGCCCCGCGCCAGGGGGCCCTGTCCGGGGCCGGGGCGCACAGGCTCATGTAGTGGTCGCGCTGCTCCTCGGTGCCGCGCTCGTGGATGGGGGACAGGGCCAGGTTGCTGGCCAGGGAGCAGGTGGCCGCGCCGGCGTCCACCCAGGACAGTTCGAAGGCGACCAGGGCCAGCGCCATGTTCTTGGGCCCTTCGATGAAGCCGCCCTGGTGGGGGTCCATGAACACGGCCGTGATGCCGGCCTCGTCAAAGGCGGCAAGCAGCTGGTTTTTCTGATCGGTCCACTCGTGGGAGTGGCGCGCCCCTTCGGCCACGAGCCGGGCGACGAGCCCCCGGGCCACGGAACGGGCGGACTGGACGGCCATTTGCAGGTCGAAGCGGTCGGCGAAGCGCCACATGATTTGCCGGACGTCGTCGCCCGGGAGAGTACGGAGAGTTTCCATAGGTTTCGCCTAATTCGTGGTTTGGACGCGCCGGGGCGCATGATGGATGATATGAAAAGTATTGAAAGCTAAAATATTCGTTGCCGGAGGTCAATTGGCGCGGCGCGCCGGCGTTACTGCCTCGCGCCCCGGCGGCTGAGCACCAGGGCCAGGGCCGTGGTCAGCTTGACGATGTCGCCGTTGTTTTTGCGCACCACCCTGGCCAGCCGTCTGGCCAGGGCCAGCACCAGCCGCACGCCGATGTCCGGCCGTTTCTCCAGGAAGTCGAAAAAGCGGTCGCGGTCGATGCGCAAAAAGGCGCAGTCGGTCAGGCAGGTCACGCTGGCCGAACGGATGTCGCGGTCGAGCAGGGCCATTTCGCCGAAAAAGGGACTCTGGGCATCGGTCAGCTCGGCCAGGGTCTTGTCCCCGGCCTCGGCCGCGATGGCCGGCGCGGCCACCCCCTTGAGCACCATGGACTTGCGCACCCGCACCTTGCCGGAAACCAGCAGGAACATGTCGTCCCCGGGCGCGCCCTCGACAATGACGTCGCGGCCGGCCGGCAGCTCCACCGTGTCGAAGGCCGGACGCACGGCGTCGAGTTCCTCTTGGCCGAGGCCGACGAACAGTTCGGCCCTGGTCCAGGACGCCTCGCTCATACCGCCCCTCCCGCGCCACCGGGCGTGGCCTGGGTTTCGGCCGTCGCGCCCAGGCGCAGCACGATCACCCCGTCAAAGCCGGACAGGTCCACGCCGTCGCCGGGGTTGGGCAGCACCAGCGGCCCCTGGCTGCCGATGCGTCCCTCCTGGCCGTAGGCGGCGAACAGTTCCAAAATGAAGCGGTCCAGGGCCGAATCCGTGTCGAGCAGATCCTTGATGCCGATGTCGCGGCGCAGCCGGAAGACCGCCACGGGCAGCTCGCCGCCGCCGGCCAGGGAGCCGGCCACCAGCTGCGACCAGGGCAGCTGCCGCTCCTCGGCGGTCAGGTTGCGGGCGGCCATGCCCCGCCGGCCGGGCCGGCCGAGCAGGTCTTCCACGAAATGCCACAGGGCCGGGTGCTCGCCCAGGGCGCCAAAGGCCTGTCCGGCCAGTTCGCCGCGCACCACGGTCACATCGACCCCGGCCCGGCTCAGGTGCTTGCGGTTGGCCTCCAGCAGGGCCTCGGCGTAGAGCCGCACCTTGGGGGCCAGCCCGCGAAAGGTCAGGGCGGTCAGCAGGGTGTGCTGGTCGGCGTCCTCCGGGCTGAGGCCGTCCTGGGACAGGACATAGGCGGCCCGGGCCGTGGCCGGCGAGGTCCGGGCCAGGGTGGCCTCGTGGGACGGATCGCCCCGGCAAAAGAGCACCTTCTCGTCGAGGTCGAGGTCGGCCACGGTGGTGGCGAATTCCTCGGGCGTCAGCGGCGCGACCAGCACCACGGACGGGCCGTGCCGTTTGGGGGTGGCCGCGGCCAGACTGCGCAACAGTTCCGGGACCTGGGGGTTGAAGCCGAGAACCAGGCAGTGCCCGGCGGTTTTCACTGGCATAAGCCCCTGCCGTTTGCGGTTTTTGCGTTCGATGAGCACCGAGGCGAGATTTCCGGTCAGGGCGGCCATGACACCGATGCCCGAGGCCATAAGGCCCATGCCGATGAGCCGGCCGGGCACGGTCTGGGGCACGATGTCGCCGTAGCCCACCGTGGACAGGGTGACCATGACCCACCACAGGGCGTCAAAATACGTCTTGTCCGGAATGTCGCGAAATTCTATCCAATAAAAGGCCCCGGAAGCCAAAAGCAAAATGAACGCCACCAGCCCCATGGCCTTGGCCAGGGTGGAGCCGAGCAGACGGCGCCAAAGCGCGACCGGGGCGTTCACCGGTCGGCCTTTGGGACGGGGTCGCCGGTCCGGGCGACACGTCGTGTCGTGCGGCGATCCACTTGTTTGCGCATGGGGGCTCCTGTATAGTGTATTGCCCCGTTCGTCGATCCTCACACCCCCAACCCGGGAGGCCGCATGCGCCCAGGCCGCGTTTTCGGATGGACCCTCATCACCGTTGTCTGCCTCTTCGGCCTTGGCGTCCCCGCGCACGCGGCGGATATCGACACCTACGCCAAGGCCTACGACCGCCTGCTGGCCCAGGACGCCCGGGCGGCGGACGCGGTCGTCACGGGCGATCCCGAGGTGCGCCAGGGCACCGTCAGCCTGACGGCGGGCGGAACCACGGTGACGCTCGGCCAGGGGCCGGGCTGGGTCTTCGGCCTGGCCCTGCCCACGGACACCGGCCGCACGCTCCTGCGGGCGGCCTTGGTGCGCCAGGACGGGGAAACGATATTCCGGGCCGTCAGCGCCCTGCCGGAAGGACTCAGCGCCGTCACGGCCGGCGAACAGGCGGCCCAGGCCCCTGTCGCCAGCCAGGAGGCGGCCCTGGCCGCCCTGACCGACCGGCTGCTCGGCCACAGCCTGCAAGGCCGCCGGGTCTACGTGGCCAACGCCCCGGTGGAGACGGCGGTCAGCATCCCCCTGTGGCGCGACACGGTCAGCCTGTCCGGCGGGCCGGGCTGGCTCTTTTTCATCGACGACAAGCCCCGGGCCAACTGGGAGCACCCCTGCCGTTTCGCCCTGGTGGCCAAAACCGGGGCCATCACCACGCTGGCCGCCACCACGCCCCCCCGGGACATGACCGCCTTCACCGAGCTGACCAGCCCGGCCACGTCCGAAAACGTCCTGTCCGCCGCCCCGGCCGTCACGGCCGCGACCGCCGTCGCGACCACCACGGCGGGCACCGACGCCGCCCACCGCTACGCGGTCATCATTTCCGGCGGCGCGAACCGCTGGAACAACCACGTCCGCTACTGGAACGATTGCTCGTATTTCTTCAAGACGCTCAAGGCCAACGGCTTCCTGCAGGACCACATCTCCGTGCTGATCAGCGACGGCCGGGATTCGGCCGTGGACCAGTCCGACGGCACGAGCTCCAATTGGGACCTCAACGCCGACGGCGTCGACGACATCGGCTACAGCGCGACCAGGGCCAACATCTCGGCCGTGTTCAACGAGCTGGCCGGCCGGCTCGGCAGCGAGGACATCCTCTACATCTTCACCACGGACCACGGCGGCGCGGCCTCGAACAACCCCTTTCCCTACGCCGGCAGCGACGTCGTCCTGTGGCTGTGGAACTTCGAGAGCATGACCAACGCCGAATTCGCGGCCGAGGTGAACAAGGTCACGGCCAAGGCCGTGGTCGGCATCTTCGAGCAGTGTTTTTCCGGCGGCTTCGTCGACGCCCTCAAGGCCCCCAACCGGGTGCTCATGTCCGCCTCGCGGCCCTGGGAGCTGTCCTACGCCATGGGGCCGACGTACACCTACGACGAATTTTCCTATTACGTGACCACCGCCCTGGCCAGCCCGGCCACGGGCGACACCAACGGCGACGGCGTGGTCACCATGGAGGAAGCCTGGCTTTCCGCCCTGGCCCGGGACTCCTACCAGTCGGAAACGCTCAGCGGCCAGGACAACGACGGCGAACACCCGAGCTATATCAGCGAGCCCTGGGACCTCGGCCGCAAGCTGGCCCTGACCGGCCTGCACGCCACGGCCGCCGCGCCGACCCACGGCGGCTACGCCCAGTACGAAACCGGCGACGCCTTTCCCCCCGGCGGCACGGCCATGGGCTGGAAGGGCCTCGACACCGCCTGGGACCTCGATCTGCCCTTCGCCTTTCCCCTGGGCGGAACGACCTACACCCGGGTGTCCGTGTCCAGCCACGGCCTGCTGTCCTTTGGCGGCGCGTCCGTGACCAGCGGGCTCAACAGCGTGGACGGGCTCAAGGCCATGGCCGCCGTGGCCCCGCTGTGGGACCGGCTGAGCACGACCATCACCGGCGACGACATCTTTGTCACATCGGGCGCCGGGAGCGTGACCGTCGCCTGGAAGGCCCACACCTGGATCGACAACCGGCCGATCAACGTGGCCGTGCGCCTCTATCCGTCCGGGGCCATGCGCTTTTACTACGGCTCGGGCAACGCCAACACCACGCTCACGGAGTACCGGGACAAGACCATCGGCATCTCCCTCGCCAACGCGGCGGGCGGGGCCTATCTGTTCGCCCTGCGAAACGGCCAGGGCAATCTGGGCAACGCGCAAACCCTGGCCATCCAGCCGGCCTCCCTGACCCCGCCCGCATCCGGCCTGCCGTGGCTGTCCCTGCTGCTCACCCCGTAACAGGCCTCCCCCAAAAAACGGACGGACCGGCCGCCGCCGGCCGGGGGGCATCATGCCTCCCGGTCCCCCCGGACGGCCCCACCCGCGCGGCTGTCGGCCTGCCGGTGCGCCGAAAAAGACAGGCTTTGCCGGGCCTGTTTCCCGATTTTTTCTTGCTTGTTGCGTTTTGCATCAATTAACTGGTGACATTTGACCCAATCTGGCTTCTTCCAGGGTTGTTTTTACGCAACTGCCTAACCAGTTGATATGCTTTATTTGGCATAATAAAAAGCACGCCCGCCTCACCTCCACGCCGTCCCCCGGAGTCAGGCGCGCCCGTTTGCACCATCGCCCCGGCCTCCATCATTTCGACAACTTACTTGTATTGTTAATTATTCCTCTTTGGACCAATAGTTGCTTCTTTTAGCATAAGAAGGCGCGGCCTCTCCCCGCCGCCTTCGAAGTCGTTTGGCCAAGGAGGAAGCAGCATGGTTTTGCCATCCGTTCCGGCCCGGCCGCGCCGCCGCGCCGGGCCCGATCCCCCGCCCGTGTCCCGCTGACGGCCCGCGCCGTCCCCTGTCCCGATCCGCAACCGGCGAGCGCCCCGCGCGCCGCCCCCCTTCGGCACCGCATCCGGCGGCGCAGGGCGGTCTTTTGTCGCCAACGCCCCGCCAAACCCGCAAAGGAGTTTCGTCCATGCAAGCGCGTCTCGATGAGCACTACGACCTTTTCATTGACGGGAAATGGGTTCCCTCCCGCTGCGGCAAGACCTTCAAGGCCACCAACCCGGCCACCGGCGAACACCTGTCCACCTGCGCCAACGCCTGCGCCGAGGACGTGGACCTGGCCGTGGACGCCGCCTGGGCGGCCTTCCCCGCCTGGAAGCGCACCAGCCCGCAACAGCGCGCCGCCATGCTCAACGCCATCGCCGACCGCATCGACGCAAACGCCGACCACCTGGCCCTGGTCGAGACCCTGGATAACGGCAAGCCCCTGCGCGAAACCACAAATATCGACGTGCCCCTGGCCTCGGACCACTTCCGCTATTTCGCCTCGGTGGTGCGCACCGAGGAGGGCCGGGCCGCCATGATCGACGACCAGACCATGAGCATCATCCTGCGCGAGCCCATCGGCGTGGTCGGCCAGATCATCCCCTGGAACTTCCCCCTGCTCATGGCCGCCTGGAAGCTGGCCCCGGCCCTGGCCGCCGGCAACTGCGTGGTCATCAAGCCCTCCATCGAAACCTCCCTGTCCCTGATCGAACTGACCAGACTCATGGCGCAGGTCCTGCCGGCCGGCGTGGTCAACGTCATCACCGGCAAGGGCTCCCAATCCGGCAACGCCATGCTCGAACACGACGGCTTCACCAAGCTGGCCTTCACCGGCTCCACCGAGGTCGGCTACACCGTGGCCGAATCGGCGGCCAAACGGCTCATCCCCGGCACCCTGGAACTCGGCGGCAAGTCGGCCAACATCTTCTTCCCGGACGCCCCCTGGGAAAAGGCCGTCGAGGGCCTCCAGCTCGGCATCCTGCTCAACCAGGGCCAGGTCTGCTGCGCCGGTTCCCGGGCCTTCATCCACGAGGACATCTACGACGCCTTCCTCGACGAGGCGGTCAAGGCCTTCAACACCGTCAAGGTCGGCCTGCCCTGGGAGGCGGACACGCAGATGGGCAGCCAGATCAACGAGCGCCAGCTCGACCAGATCCTGTCCTACGTGCAGGTCGGGCGCGACGAAGGGGCCAACGTGGCCGCCGGCGGGCAGCGCATCAACGGCTCCCTGGCCAAGGGGGCCTTCATGCGGCCCACCCTGCTCACCGACGTGACCAACGACATGCGCGTGGCCCGGGAGGAAATCTTCGGACCGGTGGTCAGCTGCATCAGGTTCCGCGACGAGGACGAGGTCGTGGCCATGGCCAACGACAACGACTACGGCCTGGGCGGCGCGGTCTGGACCCGGGACATCAACCGGGCCATGCGCGTGGCCCGGGGCGTGGAGACCGGCCGCATGTGGGTCAACACCTACAACATCCTGCCCGCCCACGCGCCCTTCGGCGGCTACAAGAAGTCCGGCATCGGCCGTGAAAACCACCGGATGATGCTCGACCACTACACGCAAAGCAAAAACATCTTCGTCAGCCTGTCCGAGGAAAAACTCGGTCTGTACTGAGGCCCGACACGCGGCGGCCGCCGGCAGGCGGCCGCCCGCGCCCGCGCGTTGCGACCCGAAGGAGGCAAAAAGCCATGATCACCAGGACCACCGCCGCCGAGGCCATTTTGGAAATCCCTGGCGTCATCGCCTACTGCATCAGACACGGCGTTTCGCCCTACACCTGCCACGGCGATTACGCCCAGTCCCTCGGCAGGCTGCTCGAGCTGCGCGACGTGCCCGATCCGGACGGTTTCATCGCCGGACTCAACCGGCTGGCGGCAAAACGCCGGCCTCGCTGAAGGCCAGGGCCGTCCGCCGCCAGCCCCAAGGAGCACACCGTTTATGACCAACACCATCCTGCGCAAACGCAGCCTCATTCCCGGCCAGACCAGCGAGCTGGTCATCGAGGCCCCCCATATCGCCGACAAGGCCCGCCCCGGCAATTTCGTCATCCTGCGGGTCTGTCCCCGGGGCGAACGCATTCCCCTGACCATTGCCGACGCCGACGCCGCGGCCGGCACCATCACCCTTGTCTATCTGGTCCTCGGCAAGACCACCGCCCAGCTCGAAACCCTGCAAACCGGCGACGCCATCCTCGACCTGTGCGGCCCCCTGGGCAAACCCACCGACATCCAGGCCCTGGCCGGTCCCGTGATCTGCGTGGGCGGCGGCACGGGCATCGCCGCCATGCACCACATCGCCAAGGGCCACCACAAGGCCGGCAACCACGTGCTCGGCATCATCGGCGCGCGCACCAGGGACCTGCTGCTGTTCGAGACGGAACTCGGCCTGGTCTGCGACGAGGTGCTCGTGTCCACCAACGACGGCTCCCACGGCCGGCAGGGACTGGTGACGGACCTGCTGGAGGACGTGCTGGAGGAATCCGGCCCGGCCGTGGCCGAGGTGCTGGCCGTGGGGCCGGTGCCCATGATGGCCGCCGTGGCCGACGTGGCCGGGCGTTTTCACGTGCGCTGCCAGGTCAGCCTCAACTCCATCATGCTCGACGGCATCGGCATGTGCGGGGCCTGCCGGGTCAACGTGGGCGGGGAAACGCTGTTCGCCTGCGTGGACGGCCCGGAATTCGACGGCCACCTCGTGGATTTCCACGAGCTGTCCCAGCGTCTGACGGCTTTCAAATCCCTGGAACGCCAGTCCTACGAGGAGTTCAAGAAACACCATGTCTGCCGCTGCTCCCACTGATCGTACCGGCAAGAGGACGCCGCGCACGCCCATGCCCGAACAACCGCCCCGGACGCGCGTGGCCAATTTCGAGGAAGTCGCCCTCGGCTACACCCACGAGATGGCCCTGGCCGAGGCCTCGCGCTGCCTGCGCTGCAAGAAACCCGCCTGCGTCTCGGGCTGCCCTGTTGGCATCGACATCCCGGGATTCATCGCCGCCCTGGGCGCGGGCGACGTCGGGACGGCCTACGCCACCATCCGCAGGACCAACTCCCTGCCCGCGGTCTGCGGCCGGGTCTGCCCGCAGGAAAACCAGTGCGAAAACGCCTGCATTCTCGGCAAAAAGGGCGAGCCCGTGGCCATCGGCCGGCTGGAACGCTACGTGGCCGACACCTTCATGGCCGACGGCGCCTGCGAGGAACTGACCGGCGCGCCGGCCTGCCCGCCCGGTCTGGAGGAGACCCGCGTGGCCTGCATCGGGGCCGGCCCGTCGAGCCTCACCGTGGCCGGCACCCTGGCCGCCCGGGGCATTGGCGTGGACGTCTACGAGGCCCTGCACGAACCCGGCGGCGTGCTCGTCTACGGCATCCCGGAATTCCGCCTGCCCAAGGCCGTGGTGCGCCGCGAGGTCGAGGCCATGGAAGGGCTTGGCGTGCGGTTTTACACCAACTGGGTAGGCGGCCGGACCGTGGGCGTGCGGGAACTGCTCGACCGCGGCTACAAGGCCGTGTTCATCGGCGTTGGCGCGGGCCTGCCGGTGTTTCTCGGCATCCCGGGCGAAAACCTCATCGGCGTGTGCTCGGCCAACGAATACCTCACGCGTGTCAACCTGGGCCGGGCCTACGCCTTTCCCGAATGGGACACCCCGGTCTATCCGGGCAAACAGGTGGTGGTCTTCGGCGCGGGCAACGTGGCCCTGGATTCGGCCCGCACGGCCGCCCGCATGGGGGCCGAGCGCGTGTCCATCGTCTACCGGCGCTCGGAAAAGGAGATGCCGGCCCGGCGCGAGGAGCTGCACCACGCCAAGGAGGAGGGCATCGGGCTGTTCTGCCTGCACAGCCCGCTGTCGTTTAACAGCGACGCCAACGGCCGGGTGGCCTCGGTGGTGCTCCAGAAAATGCGCCTGGGCGAACCCGACGACTCGGGCCGCTGCCGACCCCTGGCCTGCGAGGGCGAATACTGCGAGCTGCCGGCCGACATGGCCATCGTGGCCGTGGGCACGCGGGCCAATCCCCTGCTCCCGCGCACGACCGAAGGGCTGACGACCACGGGCCGGGGCTACATCGTGGTCGACGAGGCCAGCGGCGAAACGAACATCCCCAACGTCTTCGCCGGCGGCGACATCGTCACCGGCGCGGCCACGGTGATTTCGGCCATGGGCGCCGGCCGCCGGGCCGCCGCCGCCATCAGCCAGCGTCTGCTCGAGGCCTGACCCGGGGACGTGGAAGATGCCTCCGGCGGCCGCCCCGGTCCCCCTCGAAAGGGCGGCGCAAAGCCCGGCCGGCCGCCGGGGGCCTCTTGCAAGTCCTGCCTGCCCGGACCCGTGGTCCGGGCGGTGGGAACGGTTCCGCTCCTCCTGCTGGATTCATACTTTTCAACTCTAAATAATGAAAATCACTTGACCCTCCCCCAGCGGAGCACGTAGTTCCCCCAGGCTGAGGTTCCGCCGATGGAGCTGCCGGCTCTGGCCCCGGTCGTTTCCCTGTCCGGGACCGGGACATCCGTGGCGGCACGGCGGCAACCGGCCCCCGCAACAGCAAGTCCCGGAAAAAAAGGATGCCAGACCGCACACGCGCTCCGCACACTGCCGGCCCGTCCGAAACGGACAACAACTTTTGGAAGGCGACCGCCCAGGGCTACGACGCCTGGATCGCCAGCGACTTCCAGGACCAGTACGAGGTCAACTGGGATACCATCACGAAATACATGGACCCCACGCTCCGGGTTCTCGATGTCGGTTGCGGCCCGGGAAGCCTGAGCATCCGCCTCTCGCGGCAATGCCATGAGGTCTGGGGGGTGGATGTGACCCCCGAGATGATCCGGATCGCGGAAGAAAAGCTGGCCGGCGAGCCGGCGAACGTCTGCTTCCAACAGGCTGACGCCTGCAATCTGCCCTTTGAGAACCACAGCTTCGACACCGTGATGAGTGTGAACGCCTTGCAGACCATGGACCAGCCGGAAATGGCGCTCATGGAGATGCACCGCGTCCTGAAGCCCGGCGGGGAGCTGCTGCTGATCACCTACTGTTACGGCGATTCCGGCCTTTCGGAACACAATTCGCTGCTCACCTGGGCGGTCCAATACGACGGGCAGGTGCGGTGGCACAGTTTCAAGTTCACCCAACTCGTCACGCTGCTCCAGGCCAAAGGCTTCGAGGTCGTCGAAGCCGAGCGGATCTGGGAGGGCCCGGTCGTCGCCTTTCTTCGCGGCAGGGCAATCAGTCTCTAGACCGCCCGCAGCGGCCGCCAGAGCCAAGCCCGTTCCGTTCACGCCGGGCAGCCCCGGGTGCTGTCCGGCATCGCCCCAGCGACCGCCCGCCCCGAAATACCCGCAGCGGATCCGTGGCTTCCGGGCCCTCCCCCGCGCAACCGGGCGTCAACGCGCCAAGTCTGCCCCGCCGGCTTGCAAGCCACGCCGTCGAAACCTATCTTGGGCTTTCCTCGTCCATCAACCACAGGACAAGACATGCCCGACAACCACAGCATTCTGTACATTTCGCATGGCGGCGGCCCGCTTCCCGTGCTGGGGGACCCGGGGCACACGGAGATGGTGGCCAACCTGCGCCATCTGGCCGCGACCATGCCGAAGCCCGAGGCCATCCTTCTGGTCAGCGCGCACTGGGAGGAAACGCGTCCCACGGTCACGATCGGCGCGCACCCGCCGCTGTATTACGACTACTCCGGCTTTCCCCGGGAGTCGTACGAACTGACCTACCCGGCGCCCGGTGATGATGCGCTCGCCGGGAAGGTTCGTGACGCGCTTGAAAAATCCGGGCTGGGTTGCGGCTTCGAGGCCGCACGGGGCTTCGACCACGCGCTTTTTATTCCGCTCATGCTCATGTACCCGCAAGCCGATGTTCCCTGCGTGGAACTGTCGCTTGTCCAGGGATTGGACCCGGCGACCCACATCGCCCTCGGCCGGGCGCTGGCCGACGTGGAGCATCCGCATCTGCTCATCATCGGCTCCGGGTTTTCCTTCCACAACATGGAAGCGTTCTTCACGCCGGACACGGCAACAACCCGGGCCTGGAACAATGCCTTCGACACCTGGCTCACCGAAACCTGCTGCGACCCGACGCTTTCCGAAACCGAACGCCGGAAGCGCCTGCTTGACTGGGAGGCCGCCCCGCACGCCCGGTATTGCCATCCCAGGGAGGAGCACCTCCTGCCCGTGCACGTCTGCTCCGGAGCGGCGGGCCGGGCCTGCTCCGAAGTGTTCAAGATGACGATCCTGAACAAGAAGGCCAGCGCATTCAGGTGGTAAGCAACCAGGGAAAGGACGGCTCGACAACGCATGCCCCCGACGGCCGGCAGGAGACCGAGGCGTGCCCCCCCGATTGCTCCCCCTGCCTTCGATCCACACCGCGCCCGCAACTGTCGACACGATCACACCCCCGGGGCCTCTTCGGCCTGTGCCTCGATGACTGGAGAAAGGGGCTTGCGCGACACCCCGTCATAAGGCACGGAGTCGGTATTGGGCGACACCGCACGAACGTGCCCGAAGCAACAACGGGAGGGGGCGATGGCTGTCAGAAAACGGGAGAAGATGTGTCGGTTGGCGCGGACGATGCCTGACTGGACCGGATTTGCCTGGGTGCTGGCCGCGTGGCTGGCGCTTGGCTTCTGCGCGCCGGCCCCGGCGGCGAACGCCGCAGGTCCGGCCGGAAGCTGCGACGCACGAAAGAGCGTGGGCTTTTGCTACGACTATGTTGGCTCCGGTTGGACCGCTGCAAACGCGAAAAAGGATTGCGCCACCGCTCCGGACGGTGTGTATAGCAATGAGCCCTGCCCCCGAAACCCGGTGGCGGGACGTTGCGCGTATGATCTGGGCGGCAAGAAGGAGCGGCAGATTCTCTACCACTTCTATAAGGATGGTTTCAGCGAGAAGCAGGCCCGGATGAGCTGTCCCGGAACGTTCATCGAGCAGTAGACGTGTAAAGGACGTCCCGGGGCAGCGGTCCTTCTTTTTTCGCCCGATGCCGGGTATGCAACGCGAGGGGCCATTTGCCGGAGCGAGTGGGGCAAAAAATCAAGACAACAAAAAATGGGCTACTGACTGAATCAGTAACCCATTAAAATTACTGGTGCCCGAGGCCGGAATCGAACCGGCACGTCCCGAAGAACAAGGGATTTTAAGTCCCTGGCGTCTACCAATTCCGCCACTCGGGCACACAAACTTTTCTTTTGCACCATGCCGGGCGGACGCGTCAATTCAAGACCGGGACGCGATTTCCAGACGGCGTCTCCGCCCCAAAGCGCCTTCCTTGCAACCGCCTCAAACATAAAGTGTTTCCAGCAGCAGCCGTCCCCTGGCCGCCGGAGACGTCCTCTCCGCCCCGCCGGCGGGGCGGCCGCAATTCGGGCCTTGGCCACCCGGGAGGCTTTCTGCTACACCGGCTGCCATGCCGCAGCACGGAAAACGCCTCGTCATCCTCGGTCTGGACGGATTGCCCCTGCCCCTGGCCCAAAATCTGGCCGCCACCGGCCGGCTCCCCAACCTCGAACGGCTGCTGGCCCACAACGCCACCACCATCGAGGCCGAGCTGCCCGAACTTTCGCCGGTCAACTGGACCTCGTTTCTGACCGCCGCCGGTCCCGGCCGGCACGGCATCTTCGGCTTTGTCGGGATCGATCCGGCCACCTACACCCTGGGGCCCATCGACGCCGCCGCCATCCGCGTGCCCACCCTCATGGACCGCCTGACCACGGCCGGGCTTGTCGGCGTGTTCGTCAACCTGCCCTGCGCCGCGCCGGTCAGGCCGGGCAACGGCTCCATCATCGCCGGCTTTCCCGAAACCGACCTGGACCGGGCCGTGTATCCGCCCGAGCTCGCCCGGAACCTGCGGCTGGCCGGCTACCGCATCGAGGCCGACACCACGCGCGGGGCCGCCGATTTCGACGCCCTGGCCCGGGAACTGCGCAAGACCCTGGCCTCGCGCCGGGCCGCCCTGGAGATGCTCTGGGCCGGCGGCGACTTCGACCTCTTCATGCTCGTGCTGACCGAAACGGACCGGCTGTTCCATTTCTTTTTCCCGGCCGTGGCCCATCCCGAACACGCCCTGCACGGCGCGGTCCTCGACCTGCTGGCCGACTGGGACCGGCTGATCGGGCTTGTGCTCGACCGCTACGAATCCCTGCCCGGGGAAAAGCGGTTGATCGCCCTGGCCGACCACGGCTTTGTGGAGCTTGAAACCGAGGTGGACCTCAATGTCTGGCTGGCCCAGAAAGGCCTGCTGCTGACCCGCCCGGGCGCGCAAAACGAGTGGGACGCCCGCATCGCCCCCCACCAGACCGCCGCCTTCGGCCTGGACCCGGGCCGCATCTACATCAACAGCAAGGAACGCTTCGCCCGGGGCGTGTTTCACGAACACGTGGCCGAGACCCTGGCCCGGGAGCTGCGCGACGAGCTGCTCGCCCTGACCTACGAAGGGCAGCCGGTCATGGAAGCCGTCCATCTGGCCGCAGACATCTACGAGGGCCCCATGCTGCGGCGCGCCCCCAACCTCGTCTGTCTGGCCCGTCCGGGCCTGAGCCTGACGGCCAAGTTCGACCGGTCCGAGCTGTTCGGCCGGTTCGGCCGGTTCGGCTGCCACAGCGCCCACGGCGCCATCTACTGCGACACCGCCGCCGCCGCCCCCGGCACCACCACCGGAGCCGGGCGCGAGGTCGCGGCCTATTTCGACCTTCCCGAACCAAACGAGCCGGCATGGATTTCGAGCACGACTTAAACCCCGCCCAACGGCAAGCGGTCATCACCACCGAAGGCCCTGTTCTCGTCATCGCCGGAGCCGGCTCCGGCAAGACCCGCACCATCGTCTACCGGCTGGCCCATCTGGTCTCGGGCGGCGTGGACCCGGCGTCCATCCTGCTGCTGACCTTCACCCGCAAGGCCGCCCAGGAGATGCTGACCCGGGCCGGAATGCTGCTGGCCATGGGGCCGGACGGCGTCACGGGCGTCTCCGGCGGCACCTTCCACGCCTTCGCCTACGCCATGCTGCGGCGCTACCATGCCGCCGCCGGCTTTCCCGAGGGCTTCACCGTCCTGGACCAGTCCGATTGCGAGGACATCCTGGGGCAGGTCAAGGACGGGCTCGGCCTCGGCAAGGGCGACCGCTCCTTTCCGCGCAAGAGCGCCATCCTGGGACTGCTCTCGAAAGCCCGCAACAAGGAGCTGGACGTGGCCGACGTGCTCTCGCGCGAGGCCTTCCACCTGCTGCCCCATGCCGACGACATCGCCCGCCTGGGCGCGGGCTACACGGCATTCAAGGCCGAGCACCACCTGCTCGACTACGACGACCTGCTGTTCACCCTGGAACGGATGCTCATGGAGCATGCCGATCTGGCCGATTACCTGCGGGAGCGCCACCGCTACGTGATGGTGGACGAATACCAGGACACCAACCGGGTCCAGGCCCGCCTGACCCGGCTGCTCGCCCCGGCCACGGGCAACGTCATGGCCGTTGGCGACGACGCCCAGTCCATCTACGCCTTTCGCGGGGCGACCGTGGACAACATCCTGGACTTCCCCACCCTGTTTCCCGGCGCCCTGGTGGTCAAGCTGGAGCAGAACTACCGCTCCACCCAACCCATCCTGTCGCTGACCAACGCCATCCTGCAAAACGCCGGGCGCAAGTTCGAAAAGCATCTGTTCAGCACCCGCGAGGACGGCCCCGAACCGGAACTGGTCCGGCCCTTTTCCGACCTGACCCAGGCGGCCATGGTCGCCTCCAGGATCAGGGAGCTTTCGGCGCGCTATCCGCTCCACGAAATCGCGGTGCTCTTCCGGGCCGGCTACCAGTCCTACGCCCTGGAAGTGGAACTCGGCAAAACCGGCATCCCCTTCCAGAAATTCGGCGGCCTGCGCTTTTCCGACGCCGCCCATGTCAAGGACGTGCTGTCCTACCTGCGGCTGGTGCGCAACACCGCCGATTTCCCGGCCTGGAACCGGGTGTTGTCCTTCGTGCCGGGCATCGGCCCGAAAACGGCGGCCAGGATCTTTGCCGCGGTCCAGTCCGGCGACCGGGACGTGCTCGGCAAGATGGCCAGGAAATCGGCGGAATTCCACGCCCTGATCGAATTTCTCGACGCCCTGCGCGCCGAACCGCCAAGCCCGGCCGACCTGCTGGAGCGGGTGATCGTGTCCTACGCCCCGCTGCTGGCCGAAAAATTCCCGGACGACTACCCCCGCCGGCAGGCCGGCCTGGAGCAGTTGCAGCAGATCGCCGCCAGCTACAAGGACCTCGACGCCTTTTTGGCCGACCTCGTCATCGAAAACCCCGACGAGGACCGCAAAAAGACTCGTGAGGGCCATGTGGTGCTCTCCACGGTCCACTCGGCCAAGGGCCTGGAATGGTCGGCCGTGCTGCTGATCGACCTCGTGGACGAGCGGTTTCCCTCGCGCCACGCCCTGTCCAAATCCGAGGACCTGGACGAGGAACGCCGCCTGCTCTACGTGGCCTGCACCCGGGCCCGGGAATCCCTGACGCTGTTCGCGCCCGAGACCATCTACCAGCGCCAGGGCGGCGGCTGCGCCCCGGCCCTGCCGAGCATCTTCCTGCGCGAGCTGCCCCCGGGCCAGCTGGCCGAGCGCCGGGAACGGCTGGCCGGCGGCGCGGCCGGCAGCTTCGCCTGCCCGGCCCGGTCCCAACC
>JAFABC010000008.1 GCA_023426275.1 Pseudomonadota bacterium
CCCCCCCCCCCCCCCCCCCCCCCCCCCCCCCCCCCCCCCCCCCCCCCCCCCCCCCCCCCCCCCCCCCCCCCCCCCCCCCCCCCCCCCCCCCCCCCCGCCGGAGGCATTCGATTAGAAACGTTCGAAATCGTCTTCCTGGGGCATCTCGCCCTGGGCCAGGGCCGGGCGGCCTTTCTGTCGGGATGATGCCGTGGCGGCGCGGCCGGCGCGCGTCGTGCTGGCCGCCAGGGCCTTGGGCGCGCCGGAGCCGTTGCCGTTGAGGTGGAAGTAGGACACGGTTTCCTGGAGTTGCAGGGCCTGCCCGGAGAGTTCCTCGGCCGTGGAGGCCATTTCCTCGGAGGCCGAGGCGTTTTGCTGCACCACCTGGTCGAGCTGCTGGATGGCCCGGTTGACCTGTTCGGCGCCGGCGTTTTGCTCCACGCTCGACGCGGTGATTTCCTGGATGAGTTCGGCCGTGCGCCGGATGTCCGGCACGATGCGGGCCAGCAGATCGCCGGCTTTTTCGGCGATTTCGACGCTCGACGAGGACAGTTCGCTGATTTCGCCGGCCGCGTTGCCGCTGCGCTCGGCCAGCTTCCTGACCTCGGCGGCCACCACGGCGAAGCCTTTGCCGTGCTCGCCGGCCCGAGCGGCCTCGATGGCGGCGTTTAAGGCCAGCAGGTTGGTCTGGCGGGCGATTTCCTCGATGATGCCGATTTTTTCCGCGATCTGTTTCATGGCCGTCACGGTCTGCGCCACGGCGTCGCCGCCGCTTTGGGCGTCCTCGGCCGTCTTGAGGGCGATCTGTTCGGTCTGCTTGGCGTTTTCGGCATTCTGGCGGATATTGGCGGCCATCTGCTCCATGGACGAGGAGATTTCCTCCACGCTGGCCGCTTGCTCCGTGGCTCCCTGGGACAGGCTCTGCGTCGTGGCCGAGAGTTCTTCCGAGCCCGAGGCCACGTTTTCCGCGCCGGACTGCACTTGTCCGACCACTTCGCGCAGCTTGGCGATCATGTGCCGCAGGGCCGCGGCCAGGGCGCCGATTTCATCCTTCTGGTCCAGGTCGATGCGCTGGTTGAGGTCGCCGGCCGCCAGCCCCTCGGCCGCGCTGACGCCATGCAGCACGGGCCTGGTGATCATGCGGGCCATGATGATGCCGAGCAGCACGGCCAGGACCACCCCCACGCCGATGCCCGAGGCGGACATGATCGTGGCTTCCCTGGCGGCCTGTTCTCCGTTGATTTTGCCTTGCTGGGCCATGGCCAGGGAATCGGCCATGAGGCTGTCGAGCAGTTCGAAGCAGCGCACCTGCTTGTCCCGCACCGTCACCATGGCTTCTTCGCGCATCTTGGCGCACAGGGCCATGACCCGGCCGATTTCCCGCGACATGACGTCGAAATGTTCCATGGTGCTGGCGATGGCCGGCGCCACGTCCGCGCGCAGGATGGCTTCGAGCTGGGCGCGTGGCGCGCCGGTGGCGGCGAGTTCCTTGAGGCGGGCGATGGACTGGTGCAGTTTTTCATGGACCGGGCGGATGGCCAGCAGGGCTTTTTTGAACACCGGGTTGGCGATTTCCCGGCCCTGCCCGTCCAACCATTGGCCAAAGGCGCATTGGCTGGCGTCGTCGCCGCCGGAAAAGGTCGCTCCGGTCAGCACCAGCGCCTGGGCTTCACTTAAAAGCCTGTAGTGGTCACTGCGGAAACGGGCCAGCTCCTCCCCCATCTGTTCCGGGTTGCGGATGCCGGACTTGTCCCATTCCCGGCCCATGTCGAATGTCCGGTTGTTGATGTTGACCCATTCCTGCCAGGCGGGCACGAATTCACGCCAGGTCTTTTCGGCCGCGGCGGATTTGGGCAGCTTCTCATATTCATCCCAGGACTTGTGATAGCGTTCGCGCAGATTGGCGATGTTTTGGTACTGGCGTTCCCGATCCTTGGGACGCAAATCGGGCACGAGCAGGGTCCGCTGGGCCACGCGAACGGATTCGCCGGCAATCTTGATCAGCTGCAGGTCGCGCACGGCCGGCAAATTGACGTCGGTCACCGCGGTCAGGCTGTTTTTGACTTTGGACAGGCCGGTCAGGCTTACGAGGCCGACAAGCAACGTAATGGCGGCGCAAATGAGAAAACCGCCGATCAGCTTCACCCCAAGCTTGATATTGCCCATGATTGTGCTCCGTTTGCGGCAAGATACAGCAGAATTGCGTCCCTCGGGGAAAGCCCTAAGGGGGGGCGAGGGTTTTTGTCAAACATTCTTGGTTTTCATCCCTGAAAATGCGGTCTGCCGGCAGCGGGGCGGCCTTGTCCGGGGCCTGTGGCCTCGTCTATGGAACAGGCCATGCAAGGTCGGGGCGGGGCGTTCACGCATCCCTTGTGGCGGCCTGCCCTGTCGTTTTTCTGGACAAGGGGACAATGCTTTTGTATAAAAAATTACCAGCCTGTTTGTATTTTATACAGAGGCGGGGCAACCATTTTCCCAAGGCACCCCATGCTGCCGTTTCGCAAAAAAAATCCGTTTGGCGGGACCTCCTCGCCGTTTCTGGTCATCGGCGCGGCCACCATCCTGGCCGTGGTGGTCGTGACCATGGCCGTCATCGATCTTGGCCGGGAAAAGCAATACATGACCCAGCTGTTGCTGGAAAAAGGGGCGGCGCTCATCAAGGCCTTCGAGGCCGGCACGCGCACCGGGATGCGCGGCGGCTTCGGGGCCAATGTGCGGTTGCAGCACCTGCTGGAGGAGATGGCCAAGCAGCCGGGCATCTTCTATATCGCCGTCACCGACGCCGACGGCCGGATTGTCGCCCACAACAATGCCGCCCGCATCGGCACGCAGCTTTTTTCGCCCAAGGCCATGGCCGAACTCGCGCCGGGAGCCACGGAACAGTGGCGGCTGGCCCGAGAGGAGGATGACGACGGCCGGCAGTCGTTCCTGGTCTATCGTCGCTTCGTGCCCTCGTCCGGGGGGCGGGGACCGCACGGCATGATGCACGGCCAATCGCCGTTTCGCGACCATTCCTTTTTGTGCACGGAAGACTGCGATGTGCCGGGCGGCCGGCGCGATCTGCGCGGCGTGCCCCTGGACATCTTCGTGGGCCTGGATGTCGCCCCCATCGAGGCGGCGCGGCGGGCCGATCTGCAAAACACCATGACCACGGCCGGGGTGTTGCTCGTTTTGGGACTGGGCGGCGTGCTGGCCCTGTTTTGGGGCCAAAGCTACCGGGAACAGCGCCGGGTGCTGCGCCATACCACGGCCCTGGCTTCGGAAGTGGTGGCCTCCATGCCGGCCGGGCTGGTCCTGGTCGGACCCGACGACCGCGTGGCCATGGCCAATGGCGCGGCCGAGGGGCTGGCCGGCGTGGCTCCGGGCGGCCTTGTCGGACGTCCGGCCGGCGAAGTCCTGCCGCCCGAGGTGCTGCGCGGCGCCGCCCATGGCGAGCGGGAAATGGACCTCCGGCTGGCCGGGGGAAAGCCGGCCGCCCTTGGCGTCTCGGTTTCCCAGGTGAGCACCGAGGAGGGCACGCCCATCGGTTCCCTGGTGCTGTTGCGCGACCTGCGCGAGGTGCGCCGGCTGGAGGCCGAGGTGCGGCGGCGCGAAAAGCTGGCCGCCGTCGGCAATCTGGCCGCCGGCGTGGCGCATGAAATCCGCAATCCCTTGAGCTCGATCCGGGGCTATGCCGCCTATTTCGGGGCCAAGTTCGCCCCCGACAGCGAGGACCGGCAGGCGGCCGAGGTCATGGTTCGCGAGGTGGACCGTTTAAACCGGGTCATCTCCGAACTCATCGAGTTCGCCCGGCCCTCGGACCTGGAGCGCCGGCCCGTGCGGCTGTCCGATCTGGCCGGCCATGCCGCCCGGCTGACCCGCCCCGACGCCGTGGCCCGCAAGGTGGACATCAACCTCGACGGCGTCACCGACGGCCCCGAGGTCCTGGCCGACCCGGACCGCCTTACCCAGGCCCTGCTCAACCTTTGCCTCAACGCCATCCAGGCCATGGAATCGGGCGGCGTCATGCGGCTGGCCACGGGGCTGGCTCCCGACGGCCGGGCCTTCGTGTCCGTGGCCGACGACGGCGACGGCATTGATGCGGCCGAACGCGACCGGATTTTCGATCCCTATTACACCACCAAGTCCCACGGCACCGGGCTCGGCTTGCCCATCGCCCATAAAATCGTCGTGGCCCATGGCGGGGAAATCGTGTTGACGCCCCGGCCGGAGGGCGGCACCCTGGCCACGGTCTTTCTTCCCCCGCAAGGCGGGGACACGGCAAACGGAGACAGGAATGCAGGCGAACATTCTCGTGGTTGACGACGACGTCGGACACCTGTCCATGTTGCGCACCGTGCTGTCCGGCTGGGGCTACGCCCCGGAAGGGGCGGGCAGCGGCGAAGAGGCCGTGGAAAAGGTGCGGGCCAAGGCCTATGACGCGGTGCTGCTCGACGTGCGCATGGCCGGCATGGGCGGCATGGAGGCCCTGGCGCGTATTCACGAGTACAATCCGGCCGTGCCGGTCATCATCATGACCGCCTATTCCTCGGTGGAGACGGCGGTTTCGGCGCTCAAGATCGGCGCGTACGACTATCTGACCAAGCCCCTTGACCTCGACGTGCTGCGCCTGACCCTGGAACGCGCCCTCGACCACATGCGGCTGGCCGTCGAGAACGCCTCGTTGCGCCGCCAGCTGGCCACCGGCGTCGAAGGCCCGGAAATCATCGGCGCCAGCCGGGCCATGCGGGAGCTTTTCACCCTGATTGGCATGGTCGCTCCGACCGAGGCCACGGTCCTTATCACGGGCGAATCCGGCACGGGCAAGGAACTCGTGGCCAGGGCCATACACGCCGGCAGCGCCAGGGCGTCGGGGCCGCTGGTCGCCGTCAACTGCGCCGCCCTCAGCGAAACCCTGCTCGAATCCGAGCTGTTCGGCCATGAAAAGGGCGCGTTCACCGGGGCCGAGCGACGCCGGGAAGGCCGGTTCATGTCGGCCGACAAGGGCTCCATCTTCCTCGACGAGATCGGGGAGATCGCCCAGCCCATCCAGGCCAAGCTGCTGCGGGTCATTCAGGAGCGTGAAATCCAGCGCGTGGGCGGCGACAAGCCCATCGGCGTGGATGTGCGCATCCTGGCCGCCACCAACCGCGATCTCAAAAAGGAGGTCGAGGCCGGACGGTTTCGCGAGGACCTCTATTACCGCCTCAATGTCGTGACCGTGGTGGTGCCGCCCCTGCGCGAACGGGTGGAGGACATTCCGCTTCTGGCCCAGTTTTTCCTTACCCGGTTCGCCGAGAAAAACAGGAAGCGCATTAAGGGGTTTACCCCATCGGCCATGGACCATCTGCTGCATTGCTCCTGGCCCGGCAACGTGCGCGAACTGGAAAACGCCGTGGAGCGGGCCGTCATCCTGTCCGCCGGCGAATACGTCACCGAGCGCGAACTGCCCCTGTGCGACAATGACGAGGCCGCCTCGTCGTCCGCCCACCAGGACGCCCCCGTTGGGAACGCCCTGGCCGGCCGTCCCCTGGACGACGTCGAACGCGAGGTCATCCTGGCCACGCTCGAGTCCTGCGGCGGCAACAAGAGCGAAGCGGCCCGGGTGCTCGGCATCACGCGGGCGACCCTGCACAAGAAGCTGAAAAAATACGGCGAAGACGAAGGGGTGTTTTAAGAAGGCTAAAAAAGGCGACGGAAAGAGGCCTCCGGCGGCCGGGAGGGGATGATCCCCACCCTCCCGAAAGGGGGGCCGGCGGTTGGGTTGGTCGGGCTTCAAGTCTTTTGTCGGCGCGGCAGCGTCGCTTCGCGCCGCGGTCAAATTTTTCGAGGGGGACCGGGGCATATTCCCCCGGTGGAGAGGTCCGGGAGAAGCGATGCCGCTCCTGGCGGGTTTTATTTCCCTGCAAGCGGTGGTATGCCAAAAAAATTGCGCCTTGCTTGCAATGGATTGTGATTGCCCGAGGATGGACGTCGCATCATGGAAGAAATCACCCGGAGCATGTATCTTGGGCTGGCACTCAATGCCGCCTTGTTGCTCGCCCTGGCGTTTCTCTACGACGTTTTCGATGACGCACAGGTCGCCCATACATCCCTGACGCGCCGGATCTGGGTCGGGCTTTGCCTGGGCGGCATGGCAGTCGCCGTCATGTTGGGGCCCTGGGAACTGCATCAGGGACTCGTGTTCGACACCCGTTCCATTTTGCTCGGCGTCTCCGGTCTCTTTTTCGGAGTCGTGCCAACGGTCGTGGCCATGGTCATGGCCGGGACGTTGCGGCTGTTCCAGGGCGGCGTGGGCATGTATGTCGGCACGATCGTCATTGTCGCTTCCGGGACCATCGGCCTGGTGTGGCGGCGGCAACGCGCGGACCGGCTTGCCGCGCTTCGGTTTGGCGAATTGTACGGCTTCGGGCTGGTGGTCCATCTGGTCATGCTCGCCTGCATGTTGTTGCTGCCCGGGGCCGACGCGCTGGGCACGCTGCGGCGCATCACCATCCCCGTCCTGCTCATTTATCCGCTGGCCACGGCCGCGCTGGGCCTGCTGCTCGTGCGCCGCCTGGTGCGCAAGCGTCTTTTCGTGCGGTTGCGCGAAAGCGAGTCCCGCTACCAGAGTTTGTTCGAAAACAACCATACCGCCATGCTGCTGGTGGACCCGGAATCCGGCGCGATCGTGGACGTCAATCCTTCGGCCTGCCGGTTCTATGGCTGGCCCCGGGAAACCATGCGCCGGATGCGTATGCAGGAGATCAACACCCTGCCCGAAGCGGTCGTGCGCAGGACCCTGGCCGAGGCCCGCAAAGGCCGGGTCCGCTCCTTCCGGTTTCAACACCGTCGGGCCGACGGGACCGTGCGCGATGTGGAGGTTTCCACCGGACCGATCCAGTACCAGGACAGGTTCCTGCTCTATTCGCTCATCATCGACATCACCGAGCGCCAGGAAGCCGAGCGGCGCCTGCTCGAAAGCGAAAAGCGGTTTCGGTTGCTGGTGGAAAATGCGCCTTACGGCGTGTTCGTCCAGGCGCGGGGCCGGTTTGCCTATGTCAATCCCCAGGCGCGCCAACTGCTGGGCGTCACCGATCCGGGGGAGCTTTTGGGCACGCCCGTTATCGAGCGTTTTGTCGAGGACGATCAGCCCATCATTCGGGAACGCATCATGATCCTGAATGAAAAGCGCCGTCCCGTGCCCCAGCTGGAGGAGCGGATGCTCCCCCTGGTGGGGAAGATCTTCGTCGCCGAGGTGGCCGCCGTGCCCATTGACTGGGATGGCATACCCGCCGCCCTGGTGTTTTTCCGGGATGTCACGGAGCGTCGTATCGCGGAGGAACGCCTGCGCCTGAGCGAGGCCCGTCTCAAGAGTCTTTTCTCCCTGACGCGGATGGAAACGGCCGCGACCGAGGTGCTGCTGCACCATGGCGCGGCCGAGGCGCGCCAGCTCACCCACAGCCTCTACGGCTGCATGTTCCTGCGGGATGAGGCGGACGGACGCCTGCGTCTGGCCACCGCCTGCGGCTGCGCCTCGTGTCGGGAGCTATGGGAGCGGGGAGGGCAGGACGCCGAGGACATCGAAGCGTGGAGCGAGGCGTTGCGCCTGCGCCGACCCGCCATTGTGCGCGGCAACGATGCCGACGATCCCTGCGGACAGGCGCTTTGCGTGCCTGTCGTCACCGGCGAGGACGTGGCCGCCTTCCTGGTGCTGGCCGGCAAGAGCGAGCCGTACGAGGAGGCGGATACGCGGCTGGCCGCGCTGCTCATGGATACGCTTTGGCGCATGGTGGCCCGGCGGCGCGACGCCGCGACCCTGCTTGCGGCCAAGGAGGCGGCGGAAAAGGCCAGCCGGGTGAAAAGCGAATTTCTGGCCAACATGAGCCATGAGTTGCGCACGCCCCTGAACGGCATCCACGGCATGAGCCAGCTGTTGGCCGATACGGCCCTGACGCACGAGCAACGCGAATATGTCGATGCGTCGCTTGTGGCCTGTCGCCGGCTGATGCGGCTGCTGGGCGATATTCTGGATCTGTCGCGGGTGGAGTCGGGCAAACTCGGCCTTGTGCCCGAACCGTTTCAGCTTGAGGACCTGCTGGCCGCCGTCACGACCGCCTTCGAACCGGCCTGCCGCGAAGCGGGGCTGGACTGGGACGTCACACTCGATCCGACGACGCCGAAGGTCCTTTACGGTGATGCGGCCCGCGTCCGGCAAATCCTCTACAATCTGGTCGGCAACGCCGTGAAGTTCACCCGGCAGGGCGGCGTGCGCCTGGATGTCTGGGCCGGTCCCCGAAACGCCATCGGCCAGGGCAGCGTGTTTTTTGCCGTCACCGACACTGGCGTCGGCATTCCTCCGGAGGAGCTCGAACGGGTCTTCGAGGCCTTTCACCAGGTGGAGCGTTCCTTTTCCCGCCGTTTTCAGGGCGCGGGCCTGGGACTGGCCATCGTGCGGCGTCTGCTCGAACTGATGGGCGGCGTGGTCACGCTGGAAAGCGAAGTCGGTCGGGGAACATGCTGCACCTGCGCCCTGCCGCTGGTGCGCGCCGACCTTGCCCGGCCCGCCCCGGAAGCCGGCAGCGATCCCCGGGCGGTTCCCCGCCCGGCGCGCCGGGAACGGCGGCTGCTCGTGGTCGAGGATGACGCCATCAGCGCCCTGGCCCTGCGCCGTCTGTTGGAAAAAAGCGGACATACCGTCATTGTGGCCAAGGATGGGCAGGAAGCCGTGGATCTGGCCCTGGCCTATCGGCCGGACCTCGTGTTCATGGACGTGGGTTTGCCGGTGCTCGACGGCGTCAAGGCCGCCAAGGCCATCCGGCAAGGCCTGCCCGGCGTGCCGGTCATCGCCCTGACGGCCCATGCCATGGCCGGCGACCGCGAATCCCTGTTGGAGGCCGGCATGGACGGCTACATGGCCAAGCCCGTGGACGGCAAGGCGTTGCTGCAAACCCTGGAACGATTCTTGGGCGACGTTTCCTGAAGACCGCTCCCCGAAACGGGGCGGAGGACAACGGCTTGCTCCAAATTTCGAGAGGTCCGGGAGGGGCTGTGACGCCCCTGGCGGGTCCGGGGCGGCGCTTTTGGCCGGAGGCCCTGGGGAGTTACTTGTGCCGGGCCGGCAGACGCAGGGCCTGGCCCAGGGCCAGACGGGAGGAATCCACGCCCGGGTTGACGGCCGCGAGATCGGCGGCCGCGATGCCCAGGCGTTTGGCGATGACGAGAATGGTGTCGCCTTTTCTGACCACATAGATCTGGCGGCCGGGCTTGACCTTGGGCGGAGCGGGCTGGGGAGCCGGCGTCTTGGCTTCCGCCGTTTCGGCGACGGGCCGCACGTCATGGGCGAAGGACCGCAGTTCGTCCACGCCGGCGTTTGGCGGCAGGATTTTGTCGTGGGCCAGGGCGTCGAGGACCACGCCGGCCAGCAGTTTGGCCCCGCTGTCGGTCATGTGCACGCCGTCGGCCGTGCGCAGCAGCAGCGCGTCCCCGGAGGCCCCGTCGCGGCCATGGCGGCTGAAATTGCCCTTGGGATCGGCAAAGGCGGCCTGGGTGTTGACGAACGTGCAGGCGGGCGTGGCGGCGCACATGGCCTTGAGCGCCGCGTTGACCTGCTTGACGCCCGCGGCCAGCGTGGGTTCGCCCATGGCCGGCACGCCGACCCAATAGACTTTGACGCGGGGGTTGGCCGCGCGGCAGATGTCCACCATTTCCCGGGCCTTGGCCGCGTAGGCCTTGGGCCAGTCCGGATTGTCGAAATAGATGTGCGAACCGTCCGGGCCGACCAGGGGCATGACGTCGTTGGCCCCGATCATGATGACCACGACATCCGGCGCTTCCTCGGCGACCCGTTCGCGCAGGCGCACGGGCCAGTCGAGAAGTTCGGGGCGCGTCAGCCCCGTCGAGCGGGTGCCGTCGCGGCTGAAGTCGATGCCCGGCGCGCGGGACAGGGTGCGTTCGAGCTGTTCGCCAAGGCTGATGGAGAGGGAATCGCCGGCCACCAGCAGGCGCAGGGCCCGGGATTTGGGCGGCCGCGGCGCTGGCTTGGAAAACACGTCCACCGCCGAAACGATGCTCCCGACAGGGGGCGGATTCCCGCTTTCACCCTTGCAGGAAGCGCCGAGCAGGCACAGCAGGCAGACTATCCCGCTCAGCAGAAGGCGCGAGCTCCGGCCCTGGAGTCGGCTCGTACGGTCGTGGCGGCATCCGGTGGGGCCGTTAGGGCGCAGGGACAGGCGGAACATGGGCCGCATCCGGGGTTTTGGGCCGCAACTCCACGTCCTTGGCCATGGCGGCCAGGAAGGATTGGGCCAGGATGTCGCCTCCGGCGACGGTGAAATGGACCTTGTCGTTGGCGCGGACCTTGATCTTCACGCCTTTGTCGTTGGGCAGAAACGTGGAATAGTGTCCGCCCGCGTCCGCCAGCAGCGACCAGGTGTCCAGGAAGGTACTGGTGGAAAAGCGGCCGCATTGGGTTTTCAAGATGTCGTTCATGACCTCCGCCTGCCGGGCATAGGCCGGATCGCCCATGATGGGCAGGCCGACCCAGTAGTTGCGGATATCGCGTTCCTGCAGGGCTTCCAGAAAATGCCCCACGCGGATGGTGAAGACCTCGGCCCACGTTTTGTTGGCGCTGCCGGCCGGGTGGGTTTTTTCGTTGAGGTTGATGTATTTGGCGTCGTTGGCACCCATCATGATGACCACGATATCGGGTTTGTATTTATCCAGGAAAACGCGCAACGCCTTGCCCCAGTTGTAATACTTGGGATTGGCCAGTCCGCTTGAAACCTTGCCTTCCTCGATGAGCTGCAGGCCGTCGAGGCTGGCCACGCTGCGGCGAAGCGACAGGGACAGGCCGATGGCCAGGGAGTCCCCGACCACCAGCAGCTTGTGCGGCGCGGGCAGCTTGCCCTGTGCAAGTGTCGGACCGTTTGCCCCCGAAGCCTGTCCGGAGGCGGTCGCCGTCCCCGTGTCCGTCATCGTGGCCGGGGTTCCTTCCAGGCCAAGGGGCGATCGGGGCGGCGCCAGGGCGGCCAGCAGATCGGCCGTGTTGACGGGGATGTCGTCCTTGAGCACGGGTTGGTTCGGGTCGAGGCGTTTTTGCAGGGCCAGGGCCTCGGCCCTGGTCCGCGGCACGTCGCGACAGGCCAGGGAGTTCTTGTAGGTTTCGTCGAAATACGGGGCCAGGGCGCAATCGACGTCCCGGGACAGGGGACCGAGCCCCGATTCCCGCCACAGGTTGCGCACCCGGCGTACCTGCCGGGCCACGGACGGGGCCGGCCCGTCGGCCAACTGCTCGTCGACCCAGACCGAAACCTTTTCGATATTGACCACGGTCGCCACGATCAGGGCGATCACATATACCACGCAGGCTTTTTTCCAGCTCATGGGCCTTGGCTATGTCTGTCTCGGCTCGGAAGTTGCGGATGAAGGTGCGTTAGGCAGGCTCAGCGTGCCGGATGCGTATCCGGGCAGTCAGGAAGTGCGGCCCGTTTGCTGTTCGCGGTGCGCCGGGGCGCGGCCGGGATGCCCACGCCGTGCATTAGGACCGGACCACGCCGGCCGGCCTGGCAAAAGCAAAAAGCGCGCCTGGAAAACCTCGGGAATGCTTTCATCGGCGCACCATAGTCATGGCCGGGTGCTTTGTCCAGGATGACGCTTGGCTGCGGTTGTGTGACGATTGGGACAAAAAAAGGAAACCGGACACGGGGTCCGGTTTCCTTGAAATTTTTGGTAGCGAGGGAGGGAATTGAACCCCCGACACTGCGGATATGAGCCGCATGCTCTAACCGTCTGAGCTACCTCGCCAAAAATCCCCCTCAACGGGGAGAGGATTACTTAGTTAATTTCCGGAGCG
>JAFABC010000016.1 GCA_023426275.1 Pseudomonadota bacterium
GGCGCAGACCGCGCCGAGCACGCACACCGGCAGCAGGAACAGGCGGCTGACCGGGTCGAGCCCCAGGGCGAACGAGCCCATGGGCAGGCCCCAGGGCAGGTCGAGGGAGACGACGGCGTCGAACGGGCCCGTCAGCACGCCGGCCAGGGCCGCCAGGGAACCCAGCACCGCGCCCGCCGCGCCCACGGCATTGCCGGCGCGGCCCGCGCCCAGGGCGAGAAGCGCGCTGCCGCCATACAACGCCATCGCGACGAGAAGCCATTCCACAGGAAAAAACCTCTTTTGGGGGGTCTTTCGAGCGCAGTGGCGCGTCGCGGACCCGGAATAGGAAAAAAGCGTTCGCTATGCCTCTTGGCAACGACTGTCAATACGAAGGGGGCTGCCGGGCCGTTGCGCGTCTTTCGCGTTCGGGCGGCCGGGAGGAACCTGCGTTCGTGCAGAGGCGTGGCGTCGATGCGGTGGGCGACTATGCCGGCCGGGACAGCGGGAGGCCCTTGGCGGCGTCGTGCGACAGGCCGGGAACCATGCTGTTTCCCGGTGGCGGCGGGGGCGTTTCTTTGCGCCGGTCGTGCGGCCTTTATGGAAATGGCCCGCGCTACGCCGGCCACAGGAGGCATCGGACCGCAGTGGCCGTCATCGGCCCGGACGTTGCCGTCCAACGCGGTGAGGTGTGGGGCTTCGGAAAAGAACGTTGCAGGGAAAACGGCAACGCCCGCGCAAAAGAAAAAGGGAGTCAGGCGGCTGCCTGACTCCCTGGACTTTCTGGTGGGCCATCAAGGACTCGAACCTTGAACCAACGGATTAAGAGTCCGCTGCTCTACCAATTGAGCTAATGGCCCGTGCGGCACTCACGTGCGGCGAAGAAGCGGTTTACGCGGGACCCCCCCCCTTGTCAACACCATTCGATAAATTTTTTTTGGCAAGTCTGTCTCGCCATTTGCCGTTCGACCCCAAATGCCTTATGTCTCCTTGGTCTCCACACGATCATTACCGCCGCCGCGCGCGGCGTATGCATAGGGCGTTCATGAGCCATATTCTCGGCATCAAGTTCCGTGATCACGGACAGCTGTATTATTTCGATTCCGGCCCCTTCGTCGTCGCCGTCGGCGATCAGGTGCTCGTGCAGACCGAGCAGGGCCTGGGGATGGGCACCGTGGCCCTGGTCCGCGACGAGCCGCCGGAAACCGGCGAATCCCAGCCGATCAAACCCATTTTCCGCCTGCCCACCACCGAGGACCTGGACATCCAGCGGGAAAACGACACCCTGGCCCGCGAGGCCCGTGCCTATTGCCGCAAGTGCATCGAGTCCCGGGGACTCGACATGAAGCTGGTGGACGTGGAGGTGCTCCACGACCGGGGCAAGATCGTTTTCTACTTCACCGCGCCCGGCCGCATCGACTTCCGGGAGCTGGTCAAGGATCTGGTCAAGGCCTACCACACCCGCATCGAACTGCGGCAGATCGGCGTGCGCCACGAGACGCAGATGCTCGGGGCCATCGGCAACTGCGGCCAGATGTGCTGCTGCCGGCGGTTCATGCGCAAGTTCGCGCCGGTGACCATCAAGATGGCCAAGGAACAGAACCTGTTTTTGAATCCCACCAAGATTTCCGGCATCTGCGGCCGGCTGCTGTGCTGTCTGGCCTTCGAGCAGGAAAATTACGAGCAGTTCCAGAAAAAGTGTCCCAGGGTGGGCAAGAAGTTTTCCACCTCCCTGGGGCTGGTCAAGGTGCTGCGCACCAATTTGTTCCGGGAGACGGTCACCGTGTTGACCGAAACCGGCGACGAACAGGAACTTTCCGTGGACGAATGGAGCGCGGTCATGGAGGCCCGGCCGCCCGAGCCCCAGGCCGCCGCGCCGCAAAAGCCCGAGGAACGCCCCCGGGGCGAAGGACCGCGTCAGGAACCCCGTCGTTCCGGCGGCGCGTCGCGACCGCCGCGCCGCTCCGAGAGCCGGGACCGCAACCGCTCCGGCGCGCAACCCCCGGCCGAGCCGGCCCCGGCCGGCGGCCGCGAGTCGCGCGAGAACGCGCCCAAGCCGTCCCGCCGCCGGCGTCCGTCCCGGAAAAATCCGCGTCCGAACCGCGAACAGGGAAGCCCGTCCGCGCCGCGCGCCTCGGCTTCCAAACCCACCCCCCGCCCCGAGGGCCGTCACGGCGGCGGCAAACCCTCTTCCCGTGACCCGGAGACCGGATCGTGAACCGTTTTTTCATCACCACACCCATTTACTACGTCAACGCCAAGCCCCATCTCGGCCATGCCTATACGACCATCGTGGCCGATGCCCTGGCCCGGTTCCACACCCTGCTCGGCGAGGACGTCTATTTCCTGACCGGCACCGACGAACATGGCGACAAGATCGCCGAGGCGGCGCAAAAGGCCGGCCAGACGCCCAAGGAATACGCCGACACCATAAGCGGCCTGTTCAGCAGCCTGTGGCCGCGTCTGGGCATCACGCCCAACCGGTTCATCCGCACGACCGATCCCGATCACAAGGCGGCCGTGGCCCGGGCCCTGCAACTCGTCTACGACAAGGGCGACATCTACTTCGGCGAGTACGGGGGCCATTACTGCAAGGGCTGCGAGCGGTTTCTGACCGAAAAGGAACTGGTCGACGGCCTGTGCCCGGACCACAAGGTCAAACCGGAATACATCGCGGAGAAAAACTACTTTTTCCGCATGTCCAAGTACCAGGGCGCGCTGCTTGAGCACATCAAGGCCAACCCGGACTTCATCCGCCCCCGGCAGTACCGCAACGAGGTGGTCAGCCTGCTCGAATCCGGCGCCCTGGAGGACCTGTGCATCTCCCGGCCCAAATCGCGCCTGACCTGGGGCATCGAGCTGCCGTTTGACAGCAACTTCGTCACCTACGTCTGGTTCGACGCCCTGATGAACTACCTGACCGCCATCGGCTGGCCCGACAATCCGGACTACGCAAAGTGGTGGGACGTGGCCGAGCACATCGTGGCCAAGGATATTTTGAAGCCCCACGCCATCTTCTGGCCGACCATGCTGCTGGCCATGGGACTGCCGCTGTACAAGCGCCTCAACGTGCACGGCTACTGGCTGGTGCGCGACACCAAGATGTCAAAATCCCTGGGCAACGTGGTCGAACCGCTGGCCATGGCCGAGATGGCCGGCTTGTCGGGCATGCGCTATTTCCTGCTGCGCGAAATGGTCTTCGGCTCGGATGCGAGCTTTTCCGACGAGGCCTTCCACAACCGCTTCAACGCCGATCTGGCCAACGACCTCGGCAATCTGGCCAACCGCAGTCTGGCCATGACGACCAAGTATTTCGGCGGCGTGATCCCCCAGCCCGGGGCGGCCCCGCAGTGCCCCGGCGACGACGCGGCCGGCGCGGCCGACGCGGCCCTGGCCACCCTGGCCGGCGAGGCCGTGGACAACTTCCTCCAGCTTTTCGGCGCGGCCCAGTTTTCCCGGGCCCTGGAAGCGCTGTGGGAGCTCGTGCGGGGGCTCAACAAGTACATCGACGCCATGGCCCCCTGGACCCTGGCCAAGGAAGGCCACACGGTCCGGCTGGGGCAGGTCATGGCCAACGCCCTGGGCGGGCTGCGGCTGGCCGCCGCCTGCCTGCTGCCCGTGATGCCCGAGGCCGCGTCCAAGCTGCTCACCCAGCTGGGCCAGGACCCGGGGACGGTCAATCTGTCCGGTCCGGACCGGCAGTTCGCGCCCCTGGCCGGCGGCACGGCCGTGGCCGCCACCTCGAACCTGTTCCCGCGCCTGGAGGCGCCCAAGACCGACAAGCCGGCCAAGGACAAGCCCAAGGAAAAGGCCAAGAACAAGAAAGCGCCGGCGGCCAAGCCCGGACCGGCCCCGGAAGTGGTGTTCGAGGATTTCGCCAAGCTGGATTTGCGCGTGGGCGTAGTGCGCTCGGCCGCGCCTGTTGCCGGCGCGGACAGACTCTATGCCGTGACCGTCGATATCGGCGAGCCCGAACCCCGGTCGGTGGTGGCCGGACTGGCCGAACACTTCAAGCCCGAGGAACTCGTGGGCCGGCAGGTGGTGCTTGTGGCCAACTTGCAGCCGCGCACCTTGCGGGGCGTGACCTCCCACGGAATGATCCTGGCCGTGAAACATGCCGGCGGCATGGCCCTGCTGACGCCCTCGGCCGATGTTGCGCCGGGCGACCGCGTTTCCTGAGCCGGGTCACGCTTTCTCCCGAAAAGATACAGTTTCCCAAGGATTGACTTGCCGCAGTGCTGTGCTAGGTGCACGTGTGCCTGCGGGACTTTCAGGCGCGACGAATCAAAGATGCGGAGGATTCGTCGCGCCTTCATCCTTGTTGCATCCGTTGGAGAGAGGGGGCCATGCGTATTTCGTTGCGTGCGCGTTTGACGCTGACGACCATCGTCGGTTTTTTCCTGGTCGTGCTTGTGGCCAATGTCGCCGCATCCTGGCGGCTGTCCGACCTGACCGGAACCGTCAAGGCCGGGCTGGCCCGGGTGGAGGACGGCCTCGGGACGGGAGACGCCGGGGCCGTGCGGACCGAAGTGGCCCGGCTGGACGCGCTTGTCGGCTCGTTGCCGGCCAAGGCCGCGGTCACGTCCTCGCTGGCCGGTGTGTGCGCCGCCGCCGTTTTGGCGGTGATTTTCTTGGCCATCCTCAATCGCTATCTCATGTGGCCCCTGGAGACCCTGGCCGGCTACGCCAGCCGGGTGGGGCGGGGCGAGACCGCGCCCGCGCCGGTCGACAACCGGTTTATCGGGCGGCTCGGCGAGTTGCGGGACAATCTCGAAGCCATGGTGCGGGCCCTGGAACAGCAGATCGCCCTGGCCACGGAGCGGGCGAGCGCCGTCGAGTCCCATGCCGCCCGGGCCGAGGAGGCCACGCGCGAGGCCCGGCGGGCCTTGCGCAAGGATGAAACGCGCCGGCTCGGCATGTTGGCCGCCGGCAGCACCCTCGAAGGCGTGGCCGACACCATCAAGCAGGCCACGGCAGGGCTGCGCGACGACGCCCGCGAGGTCAGCTCCGGGGCCGAAGAGCAGAAGTCCCATGTCGACGACACCGCCGATGCCGTCGGCGTGATGGTCGATTCCACGGTCGCCGTGGCCAAAAGCGCCGAAAAGGCGGCCGCCGCCGCCGAGCAGGCCCGCCAGCGCGCGGCCGACGGCGCGGGCATCGTGGACGACTCCGTCGCCGCCATCGGCCGGGTGAGCAGTCTGACCGGGGAACTCAAGACCAACATGGCCTCCCTGGGCGAGCAGGCCGAATCCATCGGCCAAGTCATGACCGTCATCACCGACATCGCCGACCAGACCAACCTGCTGGCGCTCAATGCCGCCATCGAGGCGGCCCGGGCCGGCGAGGCCGGACGCGGCTTCGCCGTGGTCGCCGACGAGGTGCGCAAGCTGGCCGAGAAGACCATGACCGCCACCTCCGAGGTGGGCCGGGTCATCCAGGCCATCCAGAAGGGCACCTTCGACAACATCCACCACATGGACCAGGCCGCCGCCGCCGTGACCCGGGCCACGGACCTGGCCGGCCAGTCCCGCGAGGCCCTGCGCCAGATCGTGGGCCTTTCCGGCGACGCCGCCACCCAGGTGGGCTCCATCGCCACCGCCTCGGACGAGCAGGTGGCGGCCAGCGAACGCATCCGGACCGCCATCGACCGGATCCGCGATCTGACGGGCCGCACCACCGAGGGCATGGTCCGCTCGGCCGGCACCATCGAGGACCTCGGCGGCGAGATCGAGGAGCTCATCAAGCTCAACGCCGTGTTCAAGCTCATCGGCCAGGGCACGGCCCAGGACGTGGTCGAGGAATTGGCCGCCGCCCCGGAGATGACGCAGCTGTCCGTGGCGGGCATGGAGCCGCTCATGCGCCGGGCGCTGTCCGGGAACGCGTTTTTGGAGCTGCTCTACGTCACGGATGCCGCCGGGGTGCAGCTGACGGACAACATCGCCCCGGCCGGGGTCGCCTCGGACGGCCGTGCCGCGCGCGGGAAAAGCTGGTCCGACCGGCCCTGGTTCACGGCGGTCAGGGAAAAACAGGAAACAAATATTTCGCCGATTTACCTGTCAAAGGCTTCGGGAGAATATTGTCTCACGATTTCCACGCCGATTCTCTCCAAGGAACAGTTCGTCGGCGTGCTCGGGGCGGACATCAAGGTTTTCGGCCGGGGCGCGGCGGACGGGGTGCTGGCCGGAGGCCGGGCCGCGTTGCCGGCGACGAAATCGGGCCGGTGAGGTTTCAAGCCTGGGCGTGTTTCCGGGCGGGAGAGGCCTTTTTCTCGAGCCGCGCGGAGGAAGCGGATTGACAAGCCTCCAGGCCCGAGGATAAAGAGAAACTAGGTGGGGATATTGCGTCCATAAGGTATGCTGAAGAAGGGGTACGAAGCACTACCGGTCGCATAGGCGAATGGGACAGCGTTATCTTTTGAGAAATTTTGAATTTTTTTCGGAGGGTGAGACATGGCGACTTTATCCGGTACGGGTGGACTGTTCGATTTCAGTTCGCTCTTTAGCAACCTAACGCCTTTTACGTTCAGCTTCGGCACCACGACGCCGTTTACCGGTTTTGACCTGACGGGCGGCCTGAGCTTCGGCACCTTTCCCACGTTCGACCTGACGGGCAGCTTTTTCGATTTGAACAACACCCTGCCCACCTTCGATTTCTCGTCGCTGTTCGATACCAGTGGCTTTTCGCTGGATTTCAGCAGCCTGTTCGGCGGCACCACGACCAACCTCTTCAGCAGCTTCGGCACCACCGGCACTTCGGTGGACTTCTCCTCGCTGTTCGGCTCGAACGGCACCACGTTCAGCTTCTTCTCCTAATTTTCAGGTTCATTACGGAAAACCGTTACGGCCCGGGAGGATGGCGTTCCCTCCCGGGCCGTTTTGCGTGCGTGGTCCTGGCGCGCCGGCCTGCGAGACGCCGCAGCCTCCGGGCGGCCCGTGGTTCCGGACCGGCTGGAGCGTGCGCGCGCTTACGGGCTTTCGTTGGAGACGCGCCGGCTCCGGTCAGGCGTCGCCCCGGACATGGGCGGCGAAGCGCTGGTCCTCGTTGCGGATGTGGCCGATAAACCAGGAGCTCAAAAATTCCAGCGTTTCCAGCGACAGCAGCCCCGGGCCTTCGCCCAGGCGGCCCTCCAGCTCCCGGACCATGTCCCGGAAGGTAGCGTGCAGGCGGCAGTGGGCGGCCAGGGCGGGGTAGGCATGGCGCTGCATGAGCGCTTCCTCGTCCGCGAAATGGCCCTCGGCGTAGGCCCGCATCCCCTGAAAGGCGTCCAGCACGCCCTGGCGGTGCTGGCCGGTCTCGATGCGCGAGCCCAGTTCGTCCAGCATGTCCAGAAACAGCCGGTGCTGTTCGTCGATGGTCTCGAATCCCGTGCGCAGGCTGGCGTCAAATTCCGGTTGCTCCATGATCCGTCACTCCTCAGCGCGGCAGATAGCCGTTGTCGGTGCCGGCGGCCTTGCCGTCGGCCTCTTTTCGCGCGGCCGGGGCATGGCGTTCCTGCCAGCAGGCCCGCTCGGCTTCGAGCAGCCCCCAGTTGGTGAGCTTGATGGTGTTGCCCGCGCCGGCTTCCGGGTCCTCGCCCTCGATCCGCTGCAAAATGAGGCTCACCGGACGCAGCCAGGGATCGGCGAATCCCCATTTGTTGCCCATGATGCGGCCGTCAAGCTCCCCCTTGTACTCGGCGGGGTCGCCGTACTTGGCCAGCATCTCGCCGCTGACCTTGCGGAAAAAGGGCAGGCTGCCGTCGCGGTAGTGCAGCTTGATCCGGGCCACCCGCCCCGGCGCGGCGCAGGTGCCGACCAGCACGTAGCCGGAGGTGAAGTAGCGGTCCGGCCGGATGGGAATGCGGTGGACCCAGGGCGCGTCGCGCACCGGACGGGATTTGGACAGCACCAGACGCTTTTTGTACTGGCTGGCCTTGTCCCCCAGGGTGATTCCGCCCAGATTCGAGGGCGCCATTTCCTGGGCGCCGGCAATGGCGGCCGCACACAACAGCGCGCAACAGAGGAAAGCGAAGATGCGGACACGTGCCATGCGAACTCCTCGATCGAATGCGCCCAAGGCGGGCGGGTTGTCCCGTGGCGGGATCGGCCGGACAAAACGGCCGCGACCGGGCAGGATGTCGCCCGGCCGTGGCCGTTACAGGTTTTTCCCGAATCGGGTCATGTCATGGACGCCGCGCCGGGCGATCTCGCGCGACTTGAAGGCGTCGAAATCGAATCTTCCCGGAGCGATGACGTCATGGCGCCTGCGTGCGGTTTTGCCGATGAAAAACCACAGGCAGGCGCTCAGCACGCCAAAAAGTCCTATCAGGACAAAAACGGTTTCCCACATGCCGCCATGGTAGCCGCAAACAATCCGTCTGTCACGGCATGAACGGCGTCGCTCCGCCTGCCGGTTCCGGCAACACCCGACGGAATCTGGACAAATTGATCCCGGCCTCGCCCCGGCCGCTTCGGGCCGTTGCGGCCTAGTGCATGGGCAGCATCCGGTGCGGACCGCCGGTGGGCGTCATCTGCCAGACCTTGCCGTCCCGGACGAAATAGCGCGAACCGTCGTAGTCGGCCGTCACGGCGTCGCCGGTGATGACCGCCCCGGTCCATCCCTTGAAGACGTTGAGCGTCTTGCCGTCCATCACATAATAGAACATGGCATAGTCGTCGCCCTGGCGCACCAGACAGAATTCATATTTGTTGGGCCGGTTGTATTCGCTGGGCAGACTTCTGAGGTAGCAGCCCACAAGCAGGGGATCGGGCGTCCGCTGCACCTTGGCGTAGACGGTGGGCTTGCCGGAATAGTCGCTCGGCCCGATGGCGCGCAGGCCGTTGCAGGACGCAAGCACCAGGGTACACAGGACAAGGCTGATGATGGACGCCGGACGTTGCATGCAAACCTCCTGGAAGGGATGGAATTGTACAGGTACCGGAAAGCCTATGGGCTTTGGCCGGCCCTGTAAAGGCGGGGACCGTCAGAGGAGCGTCTTTGCCCGGGCGGCGGCGAACAGCCCCCTTGCCCCCGAGGCCCAGGCCGCCTATACCTTCCCCCGTCACGAAACCGGCATTCTTTCGACACGATTTTGAGACACGCGGGAGCGGGCATGACCAACCGATCCATAACACTCCACTATCTGCTTTGGACCTGGGGTTTTTTTCTGCTCGTCCTCACCGCCGTGTTCATCTTTGCCACGGGCCGGGTCGAAAAGGCCGTAGTGGCCGAGGCCGAGGACCGGGCCAAGATCTCCCTCGGCCTGGTCGGCTACCTGATGTCCCGGGAAGCGCCGTTTCGCGACGAGGCCGCCCTGGCCTCCTGGGCCGACGGTCTGGGGCCGCACCTGGGTTTTCGCCTCACCTACATCGTCGATGGCCGCGTGGTGGCCGATTCGGCGGTGCGGGCGCCGGGGCTGGCCGAGATGGAGGACCACGCCACCCGCCCCGAAGTCCTGGCCGCCAAACGGTCGGGGCAGGGCGAGGATGTGCGCCGCAGCCACACCCTGGGCCGCGACATGCTCTACGTGGCCACGGCCTATCCGGGCGGCAACGGCGTGCCGCCGGGCATTTTGCGGCTGGCCCTGCCCATGTCCGACCTGCACGGCGAGCTGGCCCGGTTCCGCAGCGCCCTGCTCGTTGCCCTGGCCTTCGTGTTCGTGGCCGGCGGGCTGGTCGTTTTCATGCTGGCCCGGGGCATGTCGCGTTCGCTTCAGGAAATCGCCGGCGTGGTCGCCGCCGTGGGCCAGGGCCACTACGACCGGCGCATCCATATCGTGCCGGCCCGGGATTTCTCCCCCCTGGCCGGAGCCATCAACCATCTGGCCGAGCGCATCGGCGAACACGTGCGGGAAATCGACGAACGCCGGGCGCGGCAGGAAGCGATCTTCGAAAGCATGGCCGAAGGGCTGGCCATCCTCGATCCCGACGGCCGCATCCTGGCCGTCAACCGGTCCCTGCGCGAACTGTTTCCCTCGTGTCCCGAGCCCGTGGGCCGCACGCCCATCGAGGCCGGGATGCCCCTTTGCGTCGAACGCGCCCTGGAGGCCTTCGATCCCCAGGCCGGCCTGGCCCAGCGCCTGGGGCGGTTCGAGCTGGCCAGCTCCCGGGTGGTGGAGGTGACCGCCACCGCCCTGGCCGGCGATCCCGAGCGGGCCACCCGGGTCGTCTCCTTTCACGACGTCACCGAGGCGGCCACCATGGATCGCATCTTTCGCGACTTTGTCGTGGACGTTTCCCACAACCTGCGCACGCCCCTGACCAAGGTGCGCGGCTTCGCCGAAACCGCCCGCGATCTGGTCGGCGACGGCGAGGCGGCGGCTGGCGGACGGGATGTTGAGGCCGGCCGGGCCCTGGACGCCGTCATCCGGGCCGCCGACGACATGAAGGCCATGATCGAGGAATTGCTGGCCGCCGCCCGCAAACGTTTCGCCGCGGCCAGGGCAGCCTCCGGGGCGGACGCCCTGGCCGCGCTGCGCCAGGCCCTGGTGGCCGGGGCGCAGCTGTTGCGGGCCAAGGGCGTGACGGCCCGGATCGTCGAAGCGCCGAGCGGCCCCCTGCCGGTGCGGGTCGGCTACGAGGACATGGTGCGGGCCTTTGGCTCGCTCCTGTCCCAGACGCCCGACGGCGTGGCCATCGACGTGAGGGTGGGCGAAACGGACGGAGCCGTGGAGGTGCGCTTCGAGGGGCCGGCCACGCTCGGACTCCTGCTGCCCGAAAAGGATGTGCGCGTGGGCGGCGGCGAGGTCTTCCTCGACGGAGCGGCCCGGGTGATGCGTCTGCCACGGGCCGGCGTCTAGGCGGCGGTTGCGCCGCACAGGGGGCTTTTCCGGAAAAAAGAGCGAGGTAAACAGAATTTTCGCAACGGCGCCCGTCGCGCCTGTTGCGAGGGCCACGCCGGCTTGACCGTTCCAGCATACGGGACGCGCGACAATGCCCGACACGGAGACGTGTGACAGGATTTCCTGAGACTGCGTTGTCGCTTTCCCTCGAAATTTCAAAGGGCCGAGCCCTTTGGTGGAAAACCGTCTCGCACGGTTTGCGTGGCGGACGTCCCGGACGCGTCCGGCCCTTCGCGGGCCGGGGCCGCCGGCGCTTTTTCGGCAGGAAACGCCGCCTCCCGGGCGGCATCGGGGGAGACCGCCCAGACGCGGTTTCCCGACACAGCATCAACGCAGCGGAGACGCCATGGGTTTCAGCCTGTTCCCCAGGTCGGTGAAATTCTATGATCTTTTCACGGAGCAACACCGCAAACTTGTCAAGGCGGCCGGCATTCTCGATGAATTGTTCACCACGTTCGACGACGTGGAGGAACGCTGCAAGCGCATCACCATCATCGAGTCCGAAGGCAACACCATCAGCCGGCGCATTGCCAAGGAGTTGTCACTGACCTTCATCACCCCCATCGATCGCGAAGACATCCACGAAATCAATCTCACCCAGGAAGACATTCTCAATCTCATCAAGGCCATCGCCTCGCGCGTGGGGCTTTTCGGCTTCGACCGCATCCGCTACCCGGCCCGGCGCATCATTTCCAACCTGCGCACCATGATCGAGGAGATCGGCGTGGTGCTGGTGCTCATGCGCAAGAAAAAGCAGGCCGAGGAACAATTCCAGAAAATCGAAGGGCTCAAGCACGAGTGCGAGACCCTGCTCATGGTCGGCATCGGCGAGCTCTACGACGGCGGGGATGAAAAGGCCGACTACGACGCCATCCTGGACATCGTCAAATGGAAGCATCTGTTCGACCGGATCGAGGCGGCGGTGGAGCGGACCGAGGCCCTCTCCGACGTCCTGGAAGGCGTGGTGTTCAAAAATGCCTGATATCCCGCTTATTCTGGTGGCTGTCGTTGCCATCGGCCTGCTGTTCGACTTCACCAACGGCGCCCACGACAGCGCCAACGCCATTGCCACCATCGTCTCGACCAAGGTGCTTTCCCCGCTCACGGCCGTGTGCATGGCCGGGGCGCTCAATCTGCTCGGGGCCTTCCTGGGCACGGCCGTGGCCCATACCATCGGCAGCGGCATCGTGCGCCCGGAACTGGTCGCCGACAGCCAGGGGCTGGTTCTGGCCGCGCTGCTCGGGGCCATCGTCTGGAATCTGTTCACCTGGTATCTGGGCCTGCCGTCCTCCTCGTCCCACGCCCTGGTCGGCGGGCTGATCGGCGCGGCCATCGCCTATGGCGGCTTCGATGCGCCAAGCTACGGCTCCATCGTCCACAAGGTGCTGCTGCCCCTGGTGCTTTCGCCCCTGGCCGGTTTCGTGTCGGGCTATTTTCTCATGGTCCTGCTGTCATGGCTGGTCCGCCGGGCCACGCCGCACCGGGTCAACGTGCTGTTTCGCAAACTGCAAATCGTGTCCTCGGCGTTCATGGCCACGAGCCATGGCTTAAACGACGCGCAGAAGACCATGGGCATCATCACCCTGGCCCTTTTCATCTTCGGGGAAATTCCGGAAATGACCGTGCCCTTCTGGGTCAAGCTGTCCTGCGCCCTGGCCATGGGCCTGGGCACGGCCACCGGCGGCTGGAAGATCGTCAAGACCATGGGCCACAAGATTTTCAAGCTCGAACCCATCCACGGGTTCGCCGCCGAAACCGCGGCCGCGGCCGTCATCTCCGGCGCTTCGGCCCTGGGCGCGCCCATCTCCACCACCCACATCATTTCCACCACGGTCATCGGCGTGGGGGCGTCCAAGCGGCTTTCGGCCGTGCGCTGGGGCATCGCCGGCCGGCTGGTCGTGGCCTGGGTCATGACCATCCCGGCCGCCGCGCTCGTGGCGGCGGTCTGCTACTGGCTGCTGGCCGTCACCGGCATCGCCAAATAGCGGGGGAGGGGAGGAGGAAGATGCCTCCGGCGGCCGGGGGCATGATGCCCCC
>JAFABC010000091.1 GCA_023426275.1 Pseudomonadota bacterium
CGTCTCCCCGCCGGCGGCCGCCGGCGCGGACGGTTCGGGCGGGGCGGCGAGGGCCCCGGCCACGGTCTCCACCGGGGTCGGACTGGCCAGACCGGCGCGGGCCAGGGCCGTCTCGAAATCCGCGCCCATGTAGCGCGAGAGAAACGTCCGCTCCGCCTCGGTGAAGGCGTCCCCGTGGCGCTCGGGCAGCGTCACGCTGTCCTTGAAATAATCTTCCAGGGTCGTCACAGGGCCAGCACCTCCCGGGCCAGTTCGCCGTATTCGCGGGCTCCCCGGCTGTGCGGGGCCGTGTCCTGAATGACCTGTCCGGTGGCGCTGGCCTCGCGGAATTTCGTGTCGAGCCCGATGACCGTGGCGAACATGCGCCCGGCAAACTTCTCGCGCAAAAGGCCGAGCACCCGCAGGCAGGCCCGGGCGCGGCGGTCGAACATGGTGGCCAGGGCCCGGTAGGGAATGGGCCGGGGCAGCACGCCATTAAGCGCCCGCATGGTGTCGAACAGATTGCGCACGCCATGCAGGGCCAGAAAGTCGGTCTGGATGGGAATCAGGCACAGATCCGCGGCCACGAGCGCGTTGACGAGCACCAGCCCCGTATGGGGCGGGCAGTCCAGAATCACGTGATCGTAGGCCGGTCCCGATGCCAGGGCTTCCTTGAGCAGCACGCCCTTCCCCTTGCGGTTTCCGAGCTCCCATTCCATGTCCGTCAGCCGGGCGTCGCTCGCGGCCAGATCGAAGCCCGCCCGATCCGGGCGCATCACCACCCGCTCCCAGGGCACCAGCCCCGGGGACGCCGCCCGGAACACCTCCGCCGACGAGGCGGCCACGGCCTCGGGAAAAATGCCGACATGGGCCGAGGCGCAGCCGTGGGGGTCAAGATCCATGACCAGGACCCGCCGTCCCATCCCGGCCAGGGCTCCGGCCAGGGACAGGGCCGTGGTGGTCTTGCCCACCCCTCCCTTCTGATTGGCTATGGCCAGAATGCGGGGAGCCAACGCGTCCCGGCCCCGTCATCGGCGTCCGTCGCCATGCCCGCTATTCCTCCTTGCCGTAGATGATGGCTCCCGGATAATGCTTGGGACGAAGGGCCCGGGAGATGTTGTGCAAGGATTCCGAATGGCCGATGAGCAGTTGGCCACCGGGAAGCAGGTTGTCGTAAAAGGCGGCGATGACGTTCTTTTTCATTTCGTCATCGAAATAGATGATGACATTGCGGCAAAAAACGATGTGCGAGCGCTCCACGCGCTTAAGCTGCATCCGGTCGCTCAGGTTGATCTGCCCGAACTGCACCAGCCGCTTGACCTCGGGCTTGAGCTTGAAGCTCTGGCCGTCCGGGGTGAAGTAGCGGCCGACGATCTCTTTGGGCGTGGTGCGCAGGCTGTACTCGCTGTACACGCCCTGTCTGGCCTGGGCCAGCACGGCCTCGGACAGGTCGTTGGCCGTGATGCGGATGTCCCAGGCGGGCAGCTCGGAGCGCAGCACCTCGTGCAGGATGATGGCGATGGTGTAGGGCTCCTCGCCGGTGGAACAGCCGGCGGACCAGATGCGCAGCCGCTTCTGCCGGGCGGCGCGCAGGTTGGCCAGGACGTCCTTGAGCACCATGTCCTGGAAGACCTTGAGCTGGGGCGGATTGCGGTAAAAACTGGTCTCGTTGGTGGTGATGACCTCGAAGAGCCTGTTGAGCTCCTGCCGGCGGCCGGCGTCGTATTGCAGATAGGCGTGGTATTCGGAGAAACTCTTGAGGTTGAGTTCCTTGAGCCGCGCGGCCAGACGGTTCTCGATCAGATACTTCCGGTTGTCGGCCACGTAGATGCCGGCCTGGGCATAGATGAAATCCCGCAGCTGCTTGAACTCGACATCGGTGATCTTGAGATCCTTGCGCAGGGAAATCGTCTTGGAAAAAAGCGAGGTCATGGACTACCGCTCCCCTTGCTCGTCCTGCATCGCGGCCAGGGCCGCCTCGGCCGCGGCGGCCAGTTCCGGATCATCGTCCCCGCGCAGGCGGACAAGTGCCTCGTACGCCTCCTCGCCACCGAGTCCGCCAAGCGTCTCCACGGCCTTGAGGACCACCAGTTTGCTCGATTCCCCGATGGCCTGAAGCAATCGGGGGACGGCCTCGCGTTCGCCCCGAAGGGCCAGGGCCTCGACGGCCCGGATGCGCACCCAGTCGTCGGGATCGGACAGGGCCTGTTCCAGATACGGCAGCATCTTGTCGCTGTCGCAGCCGCCGAGCAACTCCACCACGGCCAGACGCACGTCGCGATTTTCATCGGACAGGCCGGCCACGATCAACGACAGCCCCTCTTCCTCCTGGCCACACACCTCGGCCAGGGCTTCCAGGGCGATCTTGCGGATATCCGGCACGGGATCGGACACGGCGTCCCGGATGACGTCCATGTGGTTGCGCACGCCCATCTTGCCCAGGGCGTACACGGCCATGAGCCGGTCCACGGCGTCCTCGCTGCCGAACAGTTCGCGGAACCGGGCATCGAGGTCCTCGCCGCCGATGGCCACGCAGGCGTCCAGGGCCGCCTCCTTGACCGCGTCGGACGGATGGCCGAGCAGGCCGAAGATGGCGTCCCCGGCCGAGGCCAGTCGCAGCTTGCCGCCCAAAAAGCCCACGGCTTCAAGCAGCAGGGCCTCGTCGTCGGACCCGAGCAGATCCATGAAAAAGTCCGTGGCCTCCTCGCCGGCGATGGCGGCCAGGGCCCTGGCCGCCACAGGGCGCAGGGAATCGGGCAGATCCGGGAAGGCCTTCATGACGAGCCCCGAGCATTCCGGACAGGGCAGGCCGGCGAGCACGTCCAGGGCGGCCAGCCGCCCGGCCTCGCCGCCCTCGCGCAGGGCCCGGCCCAGGGCGTCGGTCAGCCCCATGTCGCGCAGGACCGCCACGGCGTGTTCGTAGCGCTCCGGATGGCGCTCCCGGTCGATCCGGACCGCGTGGGCCAGCACCGCGGCGGCGGCCGCCTCGCCGCCCACGGACCCGAGCCCGGACACGGCCGCGTCCTGCGTGTCGTCCTCGTCGTCGACGAGCGCCGCCAGCAGATATTCGCGAAACCGATCCCGCTCGGCCGGCGACAACAGGGTAAGCGCCTTGCCGCCCAGGATGCGCACCACGGCCTTGACGATCTTGTTGCGCAGCACCTCGGGCGAGGCGTCCATGCGTTTGAGCAGCATGGTCACGGCCTTGATGTTGCCGATCTCCCCGAGGGCGTCCACGATCATGGAGGCGACCAGATCGGAGCTTTTGTCCAGGGCCTTGACCAGCGCCCCCACCGAGGAGGCGTCGCGGATCTTGGCCAGGGCCTCGATGACCGCGAACTGCACCCACTCCTCGTCGCCAAGCGCCTTGCCCAGGCAGTCCGCCGCGTCGGCAAAGGCCAGTTCGCCCAGGCTCACGGCCGCCTGATAGCGGACATTGACCTCGGGGTCCTTGAGCAGGGCCTCGCAAAGCGGTCCCACGGCCTGGGGGGAATCCGTGGAGCCCAGGATGTCCGAGGCGAAAATCCGGATGTCGGGGTCGGTGTCGTGGAGCAGTTCGAGCAGGGTGGGGAAATCCTGTCCGCCCACGGCCCGCAAAATATCCATGGACGCGTTGCGCGTGGGGGCGTCGTCGGAACGCAAAAGCGGTTTGACCGCGGCCACGACCTCCTTGCCGCCGATCTTGCGCAGCGCCCTGTCGGCCGCCTCCTGCACCCCCAGGTTATGGGAGCAAAGCAACCCGGCCAGATGCTCCACGGCCTCCGGGCAGCCGCGCTCCCCGGCCTCGTAGGCCGCGTCCCGAAGCACGTCCGAATCGTCGGAACCAAGCCTCTGGCAAAGGTCCTTGCAGTCCGCCATGCCGCACCCTCTCCCGTCCCTTGCGGGGCGATCATTTGTAAAGGTTGTGGAGGATGGCCTCGCCCATCTCGTCGATGTCGACGATTTCATCGGCCAGTCCGGCGTCCACGATGGCCTTGGGCATCCCGTAGACCACGCAGGTGGAATCGGACTGGGCCAGGGCGCGTCCGCCCTTGGCCTTGAGCACCCGCATTCCGTCGAGTCCGTCGCTGCCCATGCCGGTGAGCACCACGCCGAGCGCCCGCCGGCCCACGCCCGTGGCCACCGAATCGAACAGCACCGAGGCCGAGGGCTTGTACAGCGCCTCGCGCGGCTCCTCGACCACCCGCACGTCGATGCGGCTGACCTTCTGGTCGATGCGCAGATGCTTGCCGCCCGGGGCCACGTAGGCCACGCCGTGTTGCAGGCGCTCGCCGTCCTCGGCTTCCTTGACCGTGATCCGGCACACGCCGTCGAGCCGCTTGGCAAAGGGGCCGGTAAAGGCCGCCGGCATGTGTTGGGCGATGAGGATGCCGGCGGGAAAATCCGAGGGCAGCACGGAGAGCACCTTCTGCACCGCCGGCGGCCCGCCCGTGGACACGCCGATGGCCACCAGATCGCGCAGCTGCGCGCCCGTGGGCCGGGCCGGACGCTCCCGGCGTTCCGTCGCCGCCGACGCCGGAGCGGCACCGGACGCGGGACGGGGCCGGACCGGGCGCGCCGCCCGGGACAGATGGCTCATGCGCCGGCGGGCGATGGTCTTGACCTTGGCCCGCAGTTCGTCCTCGATTTTGACGATGTCGAGCGACACCTTGGAAAGCTGCTTGGGGATGAAGTCCACGGCCCCGAGTTCCATGGCCTTGAGCGTGGATTCGGCCCCCTCGGTGGTCAGCGAGCTGACCATGAGCACCGGACGGGGCATCTCCATCATGACGTGGCGCAACGCCGTCAACCCGTCCATGCGCGGCATCTCGATGTCCATGGTCACCACGTCGGGCTGGTGGCGCCGGATCATCTCCAGGCCTTCCTCGCCGTCGCGGGCCGTGGCCACGACCTCTATTTCCGGGTCCTTGTCCAGCATGGCCCCAAGGGCCTTGCGCATGAAGGCCGAATCATCGACCACCACTACCTTGATCACACCTGTCTCCTGACGGCGAAATGGCGTCTGCCGCCTTGTCCCCTCGCGGCAAACGATCCTCGGGCCCGGGGTTGCCATCCCGGAGAAATGAATTTTTCCGGGCGGCCCGTGCCGTCAACCATGATTAGATGACTCCGGGCGTTCTGACAACCGAGATTAATGCTTGCCAAAGCCCGCGGGATACTCTAATATCCTTTCTTCCACGACGGGATGTGGCTCAGTCTGGCTAGAGCGCTGCGTTCGGGACGCAGAAGTCGGAGGTTCGAATCCTCTCATCCCGACCAAAAATTCAAGGGGTTATGCGAAAGCATGACCCCTTTTTTCATTTCGGGCCGCAGCCGCCCCATCGGAGCGGGCCGCGCCCGCGGGCCGGAAAAGATGCCGGGCCGGCCCCTCAGGCCTCGGACGGTCCGCGAACCGCCCCGGTCCCCGTCCCGATCTCCACCGCCCGCAGATCGGCCAGCCGCTCCACGCAACTCAGCAACACTTCAAGCAATGCGCCAACATGGTTGGCACAGTAACATTCCAACCCGTCCGGTGAACTCGTCTCCACGGACAACCAATCCGGCTCCGGAAACAATTGTTCCGCCTCGGCAAGGCGTTGTTCGAGCTGTTGCAAAAGATCATCCGGCCCGCCAAGACTCATTTCCGGCATCTCCAACACCATACGCAATTTTTCAAAAACGTCGCGAAGCCGTTCCCAACGGTTCTGCTCGCGGCTTTGTGCTTCCCAAAAGGAAGCCATGATGTCGGATTGCATGCGTCGGGCTCCTTTGCCGTGACCTTTCATCATGCATACCCTCAAAAGGCACGGATTGCCAGCCTCGACGGCCCTTCCCACCGCGCTTGCATCCATGGGAAAAATGACTAAGCCAAAGGAATGGAAAAACCCACTCCCCCCTCCGTCTCCGTCGAGGTCCCGGTGGAAGGTATGCACTGCGCCGCCTGCTCAACGCGCATCGAACGCGTCCTGGGGAAGATGCCCGGCGTGTCCGAAGCCTCCGTCAATCTGGCCGACGCCTCGTTGCGCCTGCGCTACGACCCGCAGGCCGTCAACATGGACGAGATCAGCACCCGCGTGGCCGACCTGGGCTTCACGCTGGGCCAGGCGCCGTCCAAGGACACCACGCTGGAGCTGGCCATTTCCGGGATGCATTGCGCCGCCTGCTCCTCGCGCATCGAGCGCGTCACGAGGCGGCTGCCCGGCATGACCGCCGCCGATGTCAATCTGGCCGGCGAGACCGGCACCTTCACCTTCGATCCGTCCGTCCTGTCCCGACGGGAGCTGCGTCAGGCCATCGCCGACCTGGGCTTTTCCACCGCGGCCGTGACCGCAGGCGGCGGCCAGTTCGCCGAACGCCAGAAAAAGGCGCAGGCGGAACTCACCCGCCAGAAACGCGCCCTGTTCCCGGCCATCGGCCTGGGCGCGCTGCTGCTGCTCCTGTCCATGGGCCACATGCTCGGCCTGCCCCTGCCGGCCTTTCTGCGGCCCGAAACGTCCCCGGCCACCTTTGCCCTGACCCAGCTGGCGCTGACCCTGCCCATCGTCTGGATCGGCCGCCGGTTCTACCTCGACGGCATTCCGGCCATGCTGCGCGGCGGTCCCAACATGGACAGCCTCGTGGCCATGGGTACCGGCGCGGCCCTGGCCTACAGTCTGGCCAACCTGACCCTGCTGCTCATGGGCTCCGAACCCGTCGCCCGGACCAGGGACCTGTATTTCGAATCGGCCGGCGTGCTGCTGGCCATGATCAGCCTGGGCAAATATCTCGAAGCCTCGGCCAAGTTCAAGACCTCGGGCGCCATCGCCGCGCTCATGCGGCTGGCCCCGGACACGGCCACCCTGCTGCGCGACGACGGCGGCCAGGAAACCGTGCCCCTCGACGAGGTGGAAGTCGGCGACAGGCTGCTCGTGCGCCCGGGCGAACGCGTGCCCGTGGACGGCACGGTCGTGGAGGGCGAGTCGCGGGTGGACGAATCCATGCTCACCGGCGAGCCCCTGCCCGTGGGCAAGAAAACCGGCGACGCCGTGGCCGGCGGCACGCAAAACACCACCGGCGCCCTGGTCGTCGCGGCCACGCGCGTGGGCGAGGACACCACGCTTTCGCGCATCGTCGCCCTGGTGCGGCAGGCGCAGGGCTCCAAGGCCCCCATCGCCAACCTCGCCGACACCGTCAGCTTCTATTTCGTGCCGGCCGTCATGGCCACGGCCGTGGTGGCCGGGCTTGGCTGGTACTTCATCGGACAGGCCGGCTTCTCCTTTTCCCTGCGCATCTTCGTGGCCGTCATGGTCATCGCCTGCCCCTGCGCCATGGGGCTGGCCGTGCCCACCTCCATCATGGTCGGCATGGGCCGGGGCGCCCGCCTGGGCATCCTGGTCAAGTCCGGGGCCGCCCTGCAAACCGCCGGCAGGATCGAGACCATGGTCTTCGACAAAACCGGTACCCTCACCCATGGCCGGCCCGAGCTGACCGACACCCTGCCCGCCCAGGGTTTTGACGCACCCGACCTGCTCGCCCTGACCGCGGCGGCCGAGACCCGCTCCGAACACCCCCTGGCCCAGGCCATCGTGGCGGCGGCCAGGACCCAAAACCTGCCCCTGCCCGCGCCCGAAAGCTTCGAAGCCGTGCCCGGCCGGGGCGTGTCCGCCCGCATCGACGGACGCGACGTCCTGGTCGGCACCGCCGCCTTCCTGGCCGAACGCGACATCCCCGCCGACGCCGGGGCCGACGCCGACGAGGCCCGGCTGGCCGACGAAGGCAAGACCGCCATCCGCGTGGCCGTCGACGGCCGCTCCGCCGGCGTCGTGGCCGTGGCCGACACGCCGCGCGAGGAAGCCGCCAGCGTGGTCGCCGCCCTGCGCCGGGACGCCATCGACGTGGTCATGCTCACCGGCGACGACGAACGCACGGCCAGGGCCGTGGCCGGACGCCTCGGCATCGACACCGTCATCGCCCGGGTGCTGCCCGACCGCAAAGCCGCCGAAATCACCAGCCTCATGGAAGGCGGCCGCAAGGTGGCCATGGTCGGCGACGGCATCAACGACGCTCCGGCCCTAGCCGCCGCCGACCTCGGCGTGGCCATGGGCTCGGGCATCGACGTGGCCGTGGAGTCCTGCGACGTGGTGCTCATGCGCAACGACCTGCGCGGCGTGCCGGCCGCCCTCGGACTGTCCCGGGCCGTCATTACCAATATCAAAGAGAACCTCTTCTGGGCCTTCGCCTTCAACACCATCGGCATCCCCGTGGCCGCCGGCGTGCTCCACATCTTCGGCGGGCCCACCCTCAATCCCATGATCGCCGGCGCGGCCATGGCCCTCAGCTCCTTCACCGTCGTCACCAACGCCCTGCGCCTGCGTTTTTTCGAACCGCGCAGGATTGTTGTGGAAGGCGAAGAATAAAAAAAGAAAAGATGCCTCCGGCGGCCGGGAGGGATAATCCCCCCCGGACCCCCTTG
>JAFABC010000198.1 GCA_023426275.1 Pseudomonadota bacterium
GCCGCGGACCGGGTCGGCCCGCCCGCCGGCGCGGCGGCGTCGCCGGAGGCGGACGGCTCGGACGACTCCGCCGTGGCGGCGCCGTCCGCCGTTGCGCCGGCGGTGTGAAAAAGCAGCGCCACTTCCTCGAGCTTTTGGGGCGCAAAAAGCGGCACGGCGTGAATCACCTGGAAAAGCGAGGAGCCGGAGCGGCCAATGGACGTCACCCGGGCCACGGGCAGGCCCTTGGGGAAAATTTCCTCCAGTCCGGAGGTGACCAGGATCTCGCCCGTTTCCACGACCTCCCCCTGGGGCACGTAGTCGAGGATAAGCTCGTGCTTGGGCCCCTGGCCCTTCAGGATGCCCTGGGTGCGGTTTTTCTGGGAGAGCACGGGAATGCGACTGTTGGGGTCGGTGATGAGCAACACCGTGGCCGCGCTCGGGGAAAAGCGCAAGACCCGGCCGACCACGCCTTCGGGCGACACGACCGGCGTGTTGGTGGACACCCCCGAGGCGCTGCCCTTGTCGATAAGAAACGTCTCCAGGGCGGCGTTGGGCCCCAGGCGATGCGAAATGATCCGCGTGCCCTGGCGCGTCCAGCCCTCGGGAGGCGCGATCGACAGCAAGCGGCGCAACCGGGTCACCTCGGCGGCGTTTTCCCGAAGCCCGGCCAGCTCGCCCTCGGCAGCCTCAAGTTTCCGGCGCAACCGGTCGTATTGCTCCCGGATGCCCACGAAATACAGATAGCGGGTCCAAAACGACCCGACCTGCTCGCTTACCCACTTCCCCGGAGCCAGCACCCATCTGGCGAACTCCAAACCGGTATGGCTCGCCAGCGTGTCGACGTAGCCTGTCCGGATATTCCAGGTAAACAGGCCCAGATACAGGAAAAGAACGATGAGCAGGCCGATCGCGATCCGCTGGGGAGAAGGTTTAATCTATCGTGACCTCCTTTAGCACGTCCAGGTTGTCCAGGGCCCGGCCGGACCCGAGGACAACCGTCGACAGGGGGTCCTCGACGACGGTGATGGGCAGCGAGGTTTCCTCGCGAAGGAGTTGGTCGAGACCGCGCAGGAGCGCTCCGCCGCCGGTGAGCACGATACCCCGGTCCACGATGTCCGCGGCCAGTTCCGGGGGGGTCTGCTCCAGGGCGATGCGCACCGCCTGCACGATGCTTTCCACCTGCTCGGAGATGGATTTCTGCACTTCCTCGGCGTTGATGGTGATGTTTTGGGGAATGCCCGTGACCAGATCGCGGCCCTTGACCTCCATCTCGCCCTGGCTGGCCGAGTGGTGGGCGGAACCGATCTGGATCTTGATCTGCTCGGCCGTGGATTCGCCGATCAGCATATTGTACTTGCGCTTGACGTACTGCATGATGGCTTCGTCCATCTTGTCGCCGCCCACGCGCACGGACTTCGAATAGACCACGCCGGACAGGGAGATGACGGCCACCTCGGTGGTGCCGCCGCCGATGTCGACCACCATGTTGGAGGTCGGCTCGGTGATGGGCAGGTTGGCCCCGATGGCGGCGGCCATGGGCTCCTCGATGAGGTAGACCTCGCGCGCGCCGGCGCTCTGGGCCGATTCCTTGACGGCGCGCTTTTCCACCTGCGTGATGCCGGTGGGCACGCAGATGATGATGCGCGGACGCACCAGCCGTCTGGAATTGTGCACCTTGGAGATGAAATGGCGCAGCATGGCCTCGGTCACCTCGAAGTCGGCGATGACGCCGTCCTTCATGGGCCGGATGGCCACGATGTTGCCGGGCGTCCGGCCCAGCATCCGCTTGGCTTCAAGCCCGACGGAAAGCACCTTGTTGCCGCCGCGCGGATCCTTTTTCACCGCGACGACGGACGGTTCGGACAGGACGATGCCCTTGCCCTTGACGAAAACCAGGGTGTTGGCCGTCCCCAGGTCGATGGCCAGATCGTTGGAGAAAAGGCCCAAAATCCTATCCAAAATCCTGGACATAGCGCCTCGCTTGCCGCAAATTCGGCTTTCGTGAGCTTGTAACCGGGTTGTGTTTGCCGATTCGTCCGGCGTTGTCAACGATTGATTTTTGGCCCGTCACACCGCCATGCCGCCGCGCTACAACACCCTGGCCGCAGCCTTCCGGACCCTGTTCGGCCGGCGGGCTCAAAAAATTCCCCTGGATGCGGGCAGCGCCTGCCCCAACCGCGACGGCACGCTGTCGCGGGGCGGATGTCTTTTCTGTAACGCTGCCGGATCGGGGACGGGACTCCACCATAAGGGGTTCGGCCTTCGGGCGCAATGGGACCGGCTCACGCCGCCGGCCAGACGGCGCGGCGACGCCCTGCTCGCCTATCTCCAGTCCTATTCCAACACTTACGGCCCTCCCGAACGGCTGGCCGCCCTGGTGGCCGAACTGGCCGCCCTGCCGGACGTTTCCGGCATCTGCTGCGGCACCCGGCCGGACTGTCTGGACGCCGAAAAGATCGCCATCCTGGCCGGCGCGCCCGTGGGCCACGTGCGCCTGGAACTCGGGCTGCAATCGGCCCGGGACGCCACCCTCGCCCGCATCAACCGGGGGCACGACGCCGCCAGTCTGGCCCGGGCCGTGCAACAGGCGGCCGCGGCCGGCCTGTCCGTCACCGTGCACCTCATGGCCGGGCTGCCGGGCGAGACGCCGGAGGATTTTTTCGCCGGCGTGGAGTTCGTCAACGCCCTGCCCGTGGCCGGGGTCAAGTTCCACAACACCCTGGTGGTGGCCGGCTCGGGACTGGCCGCCCTGTACGCCGCCGGGGACTACCGGCCCCCGGCCCGGGACGCCTACGTGGCCACCGTGGCCACCGCCATCGCCAGACTGCGGCCCGACATCGTGGTCGAGCGCCTAAACGCCGACCCCGCCCCGGGCGAACTGCTCGCCCCGGACTGGGCGGCCGACAAGCAGGGCCTGCTGCGCGAGATCCGCGACACCCTGGAGCGCCGGGACATCCGGCAGGGCGACGACTGGCCGGCGTCCGGGACCGCGTCTTGACGGCCGGGGCACTTTCCCCCGACAAGGAAGGCCGTTTCCATCCACACCACGCGAGGCACGCATGCAATCCCGCCGCCCCTGTCCGATCCGGGTCTTCTGGCTGCTCGTCCTGCTCGCCGCCGTTTTCGCGGCCGGCCGGGCCTGGGCGCGGCCCCCGTCCCCCCGGCTGGTCGAGCGCCCCGACTGGCAGCGCTTTTTCGACGCGGCCGGCGTGACCGGGACCATGGTCCTGGCCCGGGACGGCGCACCGGAAATGTTCGTCTTTCATCCCGGGCGGGCGGCCACGCCCTTTCTCCCGGCCTCGACGTTCAAGATCCTCAACATGGCCATCGCCCTGGAAACCGGGGCCATCACCGGGCCGGACGAGCTGTTCCCGTATGACGGCGTGCCGCGCGCCCTGCCGCAATGGAACGCCGACCTGACCGTGCGGCAGGCCTTCGCCCTGTCCTGCGTGCCTGTCTTCCAGCAAATCGCCCGGCGCATCGGCCAGGACCGCATGGCCTGGTACGTGGCGGCCTCGGGCTACGGCAACGCCGACATCGCCGGCGGCCTCGACCATTTCTGGCTCGACGGGAGCCTGCGGATCAGCGCCTTGGAGCAGATCGCCTTTCTTTCGCGCCTGCAACACGGCCAGCTGCCGTTTTCGCCCCAAACCCGGGCCACGGTGCTGGACGTCATGGTCGAATCGCGCACGCCAACAACCGTGCTGCGTTCCAAAACCGGGGCCACGGGCCGCAACCGGCCCGGCGTCGGCTGGTACGTGGGCATGGTTTCGCGCGGAGACGAAGTCTGGTATTTCGCCCTCAATATCGACCTCGACGCCACGGCCGACATCCCGGCCGCGCTCGCCGCGCGCAAGACCGTGGCACGGGCCATCCTCCGGAGCCAGGGCCTTTTCTAGCCCGGACGGCGGCCGCAACCATCCCCTTTCGGGAGGCCTCAGGCCTCCCGGCCCCCGGAGGCGCTTTTATGACACCCACGCCCCCCACCCTGGAAACCTGTCTGGCCGGACCGCTGGCCCTGACCATCACCTGGACCGACGGCGCGGTCACCCGCTTGACCCTGTCCTGGTCCCAGGGCAAGGAACGGTCCCTGGCCACGGAAACCGGCGAAGCGGTGCAGGCCGCGCTGGAACGCTACGTGGCCGGCGAGGCCCCGGACTGGCCGGAACTGCCCCTGCGCTGGCAGGGGCTTTCCCCCTTCGCCACCAGGGTGTTGCAGGAACTCGGCCGGGTCCCCTGGGGCCAGAAGGTCAGCTACGGCTGGCTGGCGGCCCGGGCCGGCAACCCGAAAGCGGCCAGGGCCGTGGGCCGGGTCATGGCCAACAATCCCTTTGCGCTGCTCGTTCCCTGCCACCGGGTGGTGGGGGCGACCGGCGCCATGACGGGATTCGGGCCGGGCATTGCAATGAAACGCTACCTCCTGGAGCGCGAGGGCGCCCTGGAGGAACAGACCAAGGATTGAGGCATGTTTACCGGATTGGTGATGGGACTTGGCCGCATTGCGGACGTGCGGGCCCACGGCGAGGAAACCCGTTTTCACATCAAGGCGCTCTTCGAACTGCCGACCATCGTGGTCGGCGAATCCATCGCCGTCAACGGCGCCTGTCTCACGGTCGAAACCGCCGGGGACCACGCCTTTACCGCCTACGCCTCGGCCGAGACCCTGTCCAAGACCGGGCTTGGCCGGCTGCGGGCCGGCGACACCGTCAACCTGGAACGGGCGCTGGCCCTGGGCGACCGTCTCGGCGGCCATCTGGTGGCCGGGCACGTGGACTGTCAGGCCAGGATCGAATCGGTCACGCCGGCGGGCCAATCCACCCGCTACCGGCTGACCTACCCCGGGGAATTCTCCATGTTCGTCGTGCCCAAGGGCTCGGTGGCCCTGGACGGCATCAGCCTCACGGTCAACGACTGCGGTGAGGGATTCCTCACGGTCAACATCATTCCCTCGACCCTCGGAGCCACCACCATTGCCTCCTGGAAGCCGGGCGTTTCGGTCAACATGGAGACCGACATGCTCGGCAAATACGTGCTGCGCATGCTCGGCCCCTGGAAAGAGGCCGCCGGCAGCGCGCCGGACCGCATCACCGAAGCCTTTTTGCGCGACAACGGCTTCTAGGGCCCGGGCACAGGCGTCGCGGCCCCGCCACCCGCCGCCGCTGTGCAAGCGGGAGGCGAGGCGGGCCCGGCGCGGAAATTCCCGGCGCGGGCCGTCTCGGGACGACATGGCCCGGGCCAGCCGATCCACGGGTACCGGCCGGACCTGCCCGCTGTCCGCGCCCCGCCACGGACAGCCGAACGCTCTCCCGAAGCCCCCCCGGCACAGCGCGCACACTTGGCCACGCCCGTCGGCCGCGCCAGTTCCCAAACGCCGTGTGCGCTCGCACACGAACGGCCGGCGCGCGCCGTCCAAGGCACCGCGCGTCAATCCGCCCATTGCCCCGGACCACACGATTGCGGCCCTCCCCCCCGACAGCCGTCGCAAAGCAGCACTTCTCCCACCCAGATGCACAACCGCCCTTGTTTAAAGGGGGAAAGAGCCGCCGCCGGCAGTGCGTCGGCCTCCCGGCGGCATTACGGCCCTTGTATCCGCCGGCCTGCGGCTGCCGGAGCACATCTACAATTGTTTCACGACGTTGAAAGTTTCCAATAAAATTGTAATAAACCGGTTCCAACGTCTGAAACCAGCTTGTCCGGCTGTATCGATTGGCTGTCGCCATCCCAGCTGGCCACCGGAAAGCATTGCCTAAAAAAATAGCATTCGATAGGTGGGTATCACGCCTCCTCGACGCGGAGAATATTCGCAATCCAGGCGCATGACAGGCAGAAAATACAACTTAAGAGACAATCCATGCTATTTTCATCAAACGTTTTCATTTACATATTTTTACCATTGGCGCTCATTGTATACTTTTCCTTTCCAAGACAATATAAAAATTCCATCCTCCTCGCATTCAGCCTTGTTTTTTATGCATTCGACTCAATACAGCATACATACTTATTGATACTAATAACTCTTTTCAATTTTCTACTTGCCAAGCACATGTTCAACAGGACTCAGAAATTCAAGGATTATACCCTGTTTCTTGGTATCGTCCTGAATCTGGCTGTCCTCATCTATTATAAATATACCAACTTTTTGATAGCAACATACATGGATATCAGATCCATTTTTTCCTTGCCAACGCACACTATCAGCTATGACATAACGATGCCCATAGGCGTCTCATTTTTTACGTTTCACGCCATCTCCTACCTTATCGATGTATACAAGAACAAGGTTCCGGCCTGCAAAAATCTCATCGACTTTTCGATGTATTTTACGATGTTCCCGCATTTGGTCGCCGGCCCGATCGTCCGCTACAGCGAGGTCGCCGCATCGCTGACACAGCGATCCATCAATGCCGATATGTTTTATGATGGTGTGGTGCGCTTTTGCATGGGGCTTGGAAAAAAAATACTCCTGGCCGACCAGCTTGCCACCATTTCAGGCAAAATATTCACCCTCGACGGACTGCACGAACTGAATACGCCCCTGGCATGGCTTGGGATATTGTGCTATACTTTTCAAATTTATTACGATTTCTCCGGCTATACCGACATGGGCATCGGTCTGGCGCAAATGTTCGGCTTTCGCTTTCCCGAAAACTTCATGCAGCCGTATCGGTCCGGCAACATCGCCACGTTCTGGCGGACGTGGCACATGACGCTGGGACGGTGGTTCAAGGACTATCTGTATATCCCGTTGGGCGGCAATCGCGGCAGTCTGGCCCGGACCTGCCTCAACCTGATGCTCGTATTTTTTCTATGCGGCCTGTGGCACGGCGCTTCCTATCCATTCATTATCTGGGGAACGTATTACGGAATTCTTTTGTGTATTGAGCGAATACTGAAAGTAAAATTCAATTTTGTTCTTGAAAATCGTTTTGGCGTCGTCCTGACTTTTTTTTGCGTCATGATCGGCTGGGTATTTTTCAGCCAACCGACCATGAGCCAGGCCGCCCGGTACATTCAGATGCTTTTCTCATTTGATTTCACGCCGCATTATTATTCCTTATCCTTCTTCCTCACCAATGACAAAATAGCCATTCTCTGTGCAGCCATATTTTTCGCCGTATACAACTTCGACTTCTTTTACGACAAGGCATCGGAAACCATGCCGGTTTTGGTCTTGAAATCCGGATTTTCAGTTGTTGTTCTTTTGCTTTCCTGTGCAAATATGGCGCTGTATGGATTCAAGCCCTTCATCTATTTTCAATTTTAAACGTACGTTTGGCCAACAGGCAAGAAAGGCTGTCTCCCGGTTGACAGATGGCGCACCATGAAAACCGGAAGTCTCTTGTAGCGATCGACGCCAGTTGCCTCTTTCAAATACAGGCACCGACATATCGCCGCATCGCCCGCATGTGAAACCTTGGATGCAGTATGAAAAAATTCATCAAATGGTTCACCCTGGCGTTATTTTTGCTTCTCCTCATCGCACCGCAAATCATCTCCCTTGCGACACCCTTTCGCTTCCAAAAACTGGAAGAATACCGAAAGGAGTCTGAGCTCCCGCAAGCCAGCGCCATTTTCTCGCCCAATTGGACAAAGGAATTTTCAAACTGGTTCAACGATCATTTTTTCCTGCGCCCGGCTCTCGTGCGTCTGGCCGGCTCCCTGTATTATCATCTCTTCAAGTTTTCCGACCGGGTGTATGTCGGAAAAGACAATATGATGTACTATAGAAACGTCATCGACAACCAGCTTTTCAAAAACTATTTGAGCAACAGGGATGGCGGGTTCTCACACTTTTTTACACTCGTTGAAAAGGCAAAACGCAAGCTCGCCCGGAAGGGCATCACATTGGTCGTCGTTGTCTGCCCGCAAAAGTATGTCCTTTACCCGCAAAATCTTCCGAACCACATCCCGAACGGCATCGACCATTCCTTTGCGGACGTCTACAAGCGACTGAGCCGGATCGACGGCATTATTCCCATCGATGTCTTGTCCATCCTGGAGGCGACCGGCCAAAAAGGAATACGCACCTATCACGTCACGGACTTCCATTGGACAGACCCGGCCGCCTATACGGTTGCCCAGGAAATCCTGCAAAAAATTGCCAACCGCGAAGCCGCTCCCATTGCGACGCATCCGCTTGCCATCGAGGACCTCGACCATTTCGTCGGCGGGCAATCCCGCTTCCTTCCTTTGTTCGACCCCATTGAGGAAAAGACGATCAGCGTCAAAAAGAATTGGGACGATACAAAGGTGCGCTATGCGGACGTCAACCTGCGGCGCTGGGAATTCATTTCCGAAAACCCCGACGCCGCGCTGGGGCCGGCCGCCTTGTTGGGAAATTCGTTTAGCGATGGCTTCATTCGAAGCGGCTTCCCGCTCTATTTCAAAAAATTATACAGGTTCAACCGGGGGTTGCCGCTTCTGACCGCCGTCTCCCTTGTCCCCAAGGGCACCACGTATTTCATTTGGCAGATTATTGAAGTGGAGCTCGCGACAGTCAAATAGACGGAGCGCCGGCAGACGGGCTCTCCCCGCGCGTTCACGCCCAGGCACCGGTTGCGCTGCGGGCGAGGCCTTGGTCGCACACGCCAGGATGATTTTTCCCGCCGACCGCTCACGGCCACCACGCCTGCATCGCGCCCCGGCCGTCCCGCGCTCCCCCGCCCCATTCCCCCGATTTTCCCGGCTTGCCCACCCCACCGCGCCGGCTCCGGCGAACGCGGCGGCCCTGCTGTTGCCGGACAGGCACAGGCGACTGCCGGGCAAAAAGTTGTTGCCATCAAAACCGGTTCCCGCTACCAACATCGAAATTGATTCTGAAAATCATTTCAAACAAGGCCGGCTGACACGACGCCGCACGCCGACATCGGAACCCGACCGCATGGATAACACCAACGCCTCTTTTCGCCTTCTGCACGACATTCCGGGCCGCGCCCGGCTGCGCGTGGCGCCCCGCAC
>JAFABC010000213.1 GCA_023426275.1 Pseudomonadota bacterium
CCACCAGACCGACCGAACCACCACCGATCTCCCCCTTTCGGGAGGGTCCGGGAGGGGCAGTGCCCCTCCCGGCCGCCGGAGGCATCTTCTCTTTGTCTTGAAATATTACTCGTCTTCGCCCAGGTAAGCCCGGATGACCTCCGGGTCGGCCTGGATGGCGGCGGGGGCGCCGGAGGCCAGGGGGCGGCCGAAGTGGAGCACGGTCACCTGGTCGCTGACGTGCATGACGAGGTCCATGTCGTGTTCGACCAGTCCGACGGTGACGCCGAGGGTGTCGCGGATGGCGGCGATGAGGTCGCCGAGCCGGGCGGTTTCCTTGGAATTGAGGCCGGCGGCCGGTTCGTCGAGCAGCAGCAGCTTGGGATCGGCGGCCAGGGCCCGGGCCATTTCCAGCAGCCTTTGCCGGCCGTAGGGCAGGTCTCCGGCCGGGACGTCGGCCGCATCGGCCAGCCCCACGAAATCGAGGCATTCCAGGGCGCGCCGGCGGCAGGCCGCCTCGGCCCGGCGGAAGCCGGGCGTGCGCGCGAGGCTGGCGAACACGGAATAGCGGGTGTGGGCGTGATGGCCGGCCATGACGTTTTCGAGCACGGACATGGAGGTGAAGACCTCCAGGTTCTGGAAGGTGCGCACCACGCCGGCGGCGGCCCGGCGGTGGGGCGGCAGGTGGCCGAGTTCGGTCCCGTCCAGCACGATTGCGCCCGAGTCCATGGGCACCATGCCGGTGATGGCGTTTAACATGGTGGTCTTGCCCGCGCCGTTGGGGCCGATCAGCGCCGTGACCGTGCCGGCGGGAATGGCGAAATCGGCCTCGGTCAGGGCATGGATGCCGCCGAAGCGCACGGTGACGGCCCGGGCGTCGAGGAGCAGGGGGGCGGGCGACGCGCCGGTCATGGGGCGGTCCTTTTGGCGCCGGCGCGCAGCCGCCGGGACAGGCGCGCCAGTCCGCCGGCCAGTCCGTCCGGCAGGAACATGATGGCGGCGACCAGGATCGCGCCGTAGACGAGGATGTCGATGTCCTCGAATTCGCGCAGGGCCTCGGGCAGGGCGGTCAGGAAAAAGGCTCCGGCCACCGAGCCCCACACGCTGGCCATGCCGCCGAGCACCACCATGACCACGAGCTGCACGGAAAAGTTGAACCCGAAGGAACTCGGGGCGATAAAGCACAGGTAGTGGGCGTAGAGCACCCCGGCCAGCCCGGCCAGTCCGGCCGAGAGCACGAAGACGAAGCGCTTGTGGGCGGCGATGTCCACGCCCAGGCTGGCGGCGGCCTTTTCGCTGACGTGCAGGGCGCGCAGGGCCCGGCCGGTGCGCGAACGCATGAGATTGAGCGCGCCGAGCACCACCAGCGACAGCACCACGGCCATCAGATTGTAGTAGCTCAGGTCGGAATCGAAATCGTAGCCGAAAAGCGACAGGCGCGGGATGCCGACAAGGCCCGACGGGCCGCCGGTCAGGTCCACGGATTCGTTGAAGACGATGGATACGATGATGCCGAAGCCCAGGGTGGCCATGGCCAGATAGTGACCCTTGAGCCTGAGCGTGGGCGCGGCCACGATCCAGGCCACCACGACGGAAAGCGCCACCCCGAGCCCCATGCCGACCGGGATGGGCAGGCCGAAGCGGGTGGTGGCGATGGCCGTGGCGTAGGCGGCGATGCCGTAGAAGGCGGCGTGGCCGAGCGAAATCTGGCCGGCGTAGCCCATCAGCAGGTTGAGCCCCACGGCGATGACGGCGCTCAGGCAGCCCAGGATGCAGATGCTGAGGTAATATTCGTTTGGCAGCGCGTAGGGCACGGCCAGGAGCACGAGCAGGAACAGCGCCGCCTGCACGGCGTTTCGCGCCAGAAACGGCCGTTTCATACCCGCTCCACGCCGGCCTTGCCGAACAGCCCCGAGGGCTTGAGGAAAAGCAGCAGCAACAACACGATGAAGGCGAAGGCGTCCTTGTAGCCCGAGGCCACGTAGCCCGCGCCGAAGGCCTCCAGCACGCCGAGCAGCAGCCCGCCGGCGGCCGCGCCGAAGGGACTGCCGAGGCCGCCCAGGATGCAGGCGGCAAAGCCCTTGAGCCCGAGCATCATGCCCACGTCATAGGCCGTCATGGTGATGGGGGCCAGGATGGCCCCGGCGGCCGCGCCGATCAGGCCGCTTAAGCCGAAGGACAGCAGGGCCATGCGGGCGACGGAGATGCCTACGAGGCTGGCCGCTTTTTTCTGACAGGCGCAGGCCAGCATGGCCTTGCCCTGGATGGACACGGAGAAAAAGAGCTTGAGCGCGGCGAGCAGGGCCAGGGTCACGGCCAGCACCCACAGGCTTTGCGGCTGGATGGCCGCGCCCAGGGCCATGATGGGTTTGACGCCCGTAAAGGCCGGCAGGACCATGGTGTCCTTGCCGAAAGCCAGCATGGCCCCGCCGCGCAGCAGGATCGACACGCCGATGGTGATGATGACGGCGTTGATGGCCGGCGCGCCGGCCAGCGGCCGGATGGTCAGCCGCTCCATGAGCGCCCCGATCACGGCCGTGGCCAGACAGGCGGCCACCACGGCCGCGAGCAACGGCAGGCCCGAGCCGACAAACCAGACGGCCAACATGCCACCGAGCATCACGAACTCGCCCTGGGCGAAGTTGATGATGCCGGTGGTGTTGAAGATCATCGTGAATCCGAGCCCGATCAGGCCGTATGCGGCCCCCTGGGTGAGCCCGGAGACGAGGTATTGCGGCGCGCCGGACAGCATCTAGTCGCCGACGATGACCCAGTCGCCCTTTTCGATGCGCAGCATGATGAAGGCGTCGGGCCCGAGTCCCGCGTGGTCCTTGGGCGTGTAGGTGAAGATGCCGCCGATGCCGGGGAAGTCCTTGGTCTTTTCCAGGGCGTCGCGGATGGCCTGCGGCTTGTCCGAACCGGCGGTCTCGATGGCCTTGACCGCCAGATGGAGCGAATCATACCCGTGGCCGCCGAAGGTCGAAACCGGGGAATGGAACTTCTCCTCGTAGGTCTTGGCGTAGGCCACGAGCTGGGCCTTTTGCGGATCGCTGTCCGGGAGCTTTTCGGCCACGGTGATCTTGCCCGCCGGCAACAGCAGGCCCTCGGCGGCCTCGCCGGCCAGTTCGATGAACTTTTTGCTGGCCACGCCATGGCTCATGTACAGCGGCGTGGCGATGCCGAGCTGCACGCGGTTTTTGGCCACCACGGCCGGGCCGGGGTTGGTGCCCCAGCAGATGATGGCATCCGGCTTCGTCGCCTGGATCTTGGTCAGCTGGGCGGTCATGTCCGTGTCCTTGGGACCGAAGACCTCGTCGGCGGTCAGCTCGAAGCCGTCGGCCGGGACGAGTTCCTTGAGCACCTCGCGTCCGGCCTGGCCGAAGCCGTCGGACACGGTGAGAATGGCCAGCTTCTTGTAGCCCTGCTTTTTGGCGTGGGCCAGGATGCGGGCCACGGCCAGCCGGTCGGACGGGGCGACCTTGAACACGTAGGGATTGACCGGCTTGGTGATCTTTTCGGCGGCGGAGCAGGAAATAAGCGGCACCTTGGCCATGGCCGCCTTGCCCATCACGGCCAGGGAGTTGCCCGAGGTGGTCGGGCCGAGGATGGCCGAGACGCGCTCCTTTTTGAGCAGCCGGTCGGTGGCCAGCACGGCCTTGTTCACGCCCGTTTCGTCGTCGAGGATCACCACTTCGAGGGGGCGGCCGAGCACGCCTCCGGCGGCGTTGATCTTGGCCACTTCCATCTCGATGGTGTTTTTCTCGGGTTCGCCGAGAAACGAGGCCGGACCGGTGACGGAAAGCACCGCGCCCAGCCGCACGGGATCGGCGGCCCGGGCCGGCAGGGCCGTGAGGCACACGGCGCAAAAGGCGAAAACAAGGGCGTGCAGTCGCATGGCTGGCTCCTTCGGCGACGCGGCGCGCGGGCGGGATCACCGCCGGGCCAAAGCGTCGGTTGCATCATTTTGTGCCCCGTCCTTGTAGTCGAGAACGGGCGGGTTGGAAACCGGAAACGGCGGGATTGGGCCGGGTTTCAAGGCCTTGCCCCCGGGGCTGGCCACCGGGAGCACGAAAAACGCCGCCGGGATGGTGACCACGAGAGCGGCGCTCTCGTCAAGGCCCTTGTGCCCCCGGGCCGGAAGACGGGACGTTTTTCGCCGTCGGCTTGCCAACGCCGCATCCCCTGGATTATCCTCCAAGGAACCACTCGAAACTCCAAGGAGCACGCCATGCAGACTTTTTTGCGCGCCGTGTTGCTCGTCTTGGCCCTGCTGTCCCTGGCCGCCGGTCCGGCCCTGGCCCAGGACAAAGGCAAGCCCGCCACGCCGCAGGTCGCCGCGCCCGCCCCGGCCGACGCCGGCAAGAGCACCGACGCGACCCGGAAGAAGACTCCCGTGGCCATCGAGCACGACGACAACGACACCGTGGGCAGCCGGCTGGCCTACCGGATCAAGGAGATGCTCGGCCGGTCCTCGCTCATGCAGCCTTCGGGCAAGGACGAAAAGAAAATCGTCATCGTGCTCAAGACCAAGGACGAATTCCCCGGCCGGTCGGGACTGAGCTCCATCTATTCCATCAGCTGGCTGTTCGCGTCCAAGGAAGGTTCGCTCAAGTATTTTCTGACTTCCGAGGCCGGCATCGTGGACAGCGCCGACATCGATGAGGTCGCCGAAACCGTCCTCGGCAAGACCGACAAGCTCGCCACCACCTACGCGTATCTTTTTTAGAAGAGCGGGAAGACGCCTCCGGCGGCCGGGGGGCATGATGCCCCCCGGACCCCCTCGACAGTGCTTTGTGCGGCGCGAAGCGACGCTGGCGCACCTTGGCGGCGCATTTTCCCCCAGGCTTTGCC
>JAFABC010000272.1 GCA_023426275.1 Pseudomonadota bacterium
GGCCCTGGCTTTGCCAGGGCCAATGCGCACGGCCAAACAGGCACAGGCACCACAGCCGCCCGTGCTCCCGCCCATCCCTTTCGGGAGGGTCCGGGAGGGGGTGACCCCCTCCCGGCCGCCGGAGGCATCTTCGTCTTATTCTTCTCCCCCATCCCTGCGGCACAGGCCTCGGGTCAGGGCGTCGTATTGGCGCAGCTGTTCGGACAGGAAGCCGGGTTCGCCTTCGAAGCGCAGGGCCTGGCGGGGGCAGGTCAGGAAACAGTAGAGGCAGCCGAGGCAGGCCGGGTCCCGGCCGGCCGCCGTCGCCGGATCGAGGCCGACAGGGCACAGGTCCCGGCACAGGCCGCAGTGGTCGCAGGCGTTCGTGTCCAGGCGCAGGCTCCGGCAGTCCATTTCCTCATGGCAAAAGACGTCCTGGCGCAGTCCGGTCCTAAACAGCAGCGCCCCGAACCATTGCGTGCCGGCCAGATAGCGGAAGAGCGCCAGATTGCGGACGGCCAGGAAATATTTCTGGCGCCGGGGGCTGTGGACAAAGGTGGCGATCCTGCCGGCCACGGGCGGGGCGAAGGGCCGGCCGGCCGCAAGGGGCAGGTCGAGTCCGGCCACGAAGGCGTCCATGTCCGGCGTGACCAGCCCGCGCCGGCGCGCCTCGGCCAGGGGCCGCACGGCGGTGTCGGGAAACCCGGCCAGTCGGGCGCAGGCCAGATCGATCACATAGGGATTGTCGCCGATGACCAGGGTGTCGCAGCGCACCGGCGTGCCCCGCGTGGGGCCGAGCCCCTCCATGGCCACCAGCGCGTCCACGATATGCAGCCCGGGCCGCACGGCGAGGTTTAAGTTGACGATGTTGGCGGCCAGACTTTGGTGGGTCTTTTTCTTGTTTTCCTGCCCGACCAGACAGCCCATGAGGTTTTTGAGGCACACGGACATGCCGGCTTCGAAATGGGTCTTGAGCTTGGGCAGGTTGATGACGAGCGCCGCGTCGAGCACCGGCGCGGCAACCGCGGCCATCACGCCGTCGGCGAAGGGGATGGGCCGGCCCGGGGCGTGGTTGAGGTCGATGACCGGCACGTTGAAGCGCGCGGCGGCCTTGTCCACGAAAAGCCGGCTTATCACCCCGATTTTGTTGCGGTAGAACCCGGAATTGGTGCCCTCGCCAACGGTCACGTCGGTGTGGCCGGCGTCGCGCAGATAGCCGAGCAGGGCCGTCAGCAGGCGCAGATCGGTGGTGTTGCCCGTCAGGGCGTTCATGTTGGCGTTGAGATTGGGCTTGACCAGGATCGGCGCAGTCCGATCGGTCGGAAAGACGTCGGCGTAGGCGGGCAGCACGTCGTCCAGGGCCTGTCGCACGGAGGCCGGGGACCAGGCCCGGCGCGTATGCAGGCGCAATGCGGCCATGACGCTCCAGGGGGTAAGGGTTGGCGTGGCGTGGAGGCCGGCCGGTTAGCCGGCGGCGGCCTCCACCACGCAGGCCACCACGGCGTCCTCGGTCATGTCGGAGGTGTCGATGACCAGGGCGTCGTCGGCCGCGATCAGCGGGGAGGCGGCCCGGTGGATGTCCTGTTCGTCGCGGTTGCGGATGGCCTGCAGGATGGCGTCGTAGTCGGCCGGCCTGCCAAGGGCCCGCAACTGGGCCACGCGCCGCGTCGCCCGCACTTCGGGCGAGGCGGTCAGGAAGAATTTGTGCGGCGCCTGCGGGAAGACCACCGTACCCATATCCCGGCCCTCGGCCAGCAGATCGGTATGCGCGCCCAGGGCCTGCTGGGCCAGCCGCAGACGGCGGCGCACCACGGGCAGCACGGCCAGTTTGGAGGCCCAGCCGCCGACTTCCTCGGTCCGGGCCGTGTCGGGCAGGGGCTGGCCGTCGATGTGCAGCACGGTATCGGCCCCGCTGCCGACCAGGGCGAAAGTCATGGCCGCGAGCCGTGCGTCGATGTCCGCCTCGGGCCGTTCGTGGCCGCCCGGACCCAGGGCCAGGGCCAGGGCCCGGAACATGGCCCCGGTGTCGAGGTAGGCCAGTCCGAGCGCCCCGGCGGCCCGGCGGGACACGGACGTCTTGCCCGCCCCGGCCGGACCGTCGATGGTGACCAGACGGCGCGCGTCAGCAGCCATGTTCGATGATGTCCTTGAAAGCGGCCAGGAAGAGGTCGTTTTCCTCGTCGTTGCCGATGCTGATCCGCAGTTTGTCCGGCAGGCCGTAGCTTTTCAGCGCCCGGACGATGATGCCGCGCCGCAGCAGGGCCTCGAAGACGTCGGCCGCGTCCACGGGCGGGGTGATCATGAGGAAGTTGGCCTGGGACGGGTAGACCTGGCAGTCGAAGCGGGCCAGCTTCTCGGCCAGCAGTGCCCGGCCGCGGTGGACGGTGTCCAGGCTGGCCTGGACAAAGGCCGTGTCTTCCAGGGCGGCCATGCCGGCCGCTTCGGCCAGCAGGTTGACGCTGAAGGGCAGGCGCACCCGCAGCATGTAGTCGGCCAGCCAGTCCGGCATGACGCCGAAGCCCAGGCGCAGCCCGGCCAGTCCGTAGAGCTTGGAGAAGGTGCGCAAGACGACCACGTTGTCGCAGGCGTCCCAGTGGGCCAGCATGGAGTGGTCGGCCTGGGGGACGGCAAAGTCCACGTAGGCCTCGTCCACTACGAGCAGCGCCCGGGGCGGCAGGGATTTCGCCAGGGCGATGACCTGTTCGACCGGCACGGCGTAGCCCGAGGGATTGTCGGGGTTGGTCAGAAAGACCAGGGCCGTGTCGTCGTCGCAGGCATTGGCCAGGGCGTCGAGGTCGAAGGCGAAATCCTTGCCCAGCCTGGGCTGGCGCAGGGTGACGCCGCACAGCTTCGTCTGCTGGACGTAGATGGAAAAGCACGGGGCAAAGGCCACCACGTTGTGCTTGCCGGGCTGGCAGGTGACGCGCACGAGCAGGTCGATGATCTCGTCCGACCCGTTGCCGGCCACGATGCACTTGGCCGGCACGCCGTGATGGGCGGCCAGGGCGGCGACCAGGGCAGGGTTGCCCGCCCGGGGATAGCGGAACACCGTGTCGGCCTTGCGGGCCAGCACCCGCTTGACCAGCGGCGAGGCCCCCAGGGGATTTTCATTGCTGGCCAGCTTGACCACGCGGGTCAGGCCGTAACGCTCCTTGATCTCTTCCATGGACAATCCGGGGGCGTACGGGGTGAACCCCCGCACGTCCTCCCGGATCCGGTCGCTTGGCTGCATGGACGGGCACTCCGGATGGGTCCCCGCGAAGGCGTTATTTCGCGGCTTCGCGGGGTTTGATGGTGAGAACGGGGCAGGTGGCCGTCTTGACCACCTTTTCGGCCACGGAACCGAACAGGATGCGATCGAAGCCGGTGCGGCCGTGGGTGCCCATGACGATCATATCGGTTTTATCGGCGTCGGCGGCCTTGAGGATTTCCTCGGCCGGATAGCCGGTCAGGACGCGTCCGCGCGTGGGCAGTCCCTTGAAATGTTCGGTGACGAAGTCGTTCATGGTGGTTTCGGCCGAGGCCACAACGTCGCCGACAAAGGTGTCGAGCGCCGCCTGGGGCACGTTGAAGCCCACGTACTCGGCCAGGGAGGGCGCGACGTACACGCAGTCGATGCCGGCGCCCGTGGCTTTGGCCAGGGTGGCGGCGTATTCGGCCACTTGTGCGGACCCCTCGGAAAAATCCACGGCGCATAAAATGTTCTTGATCGTCGGCATGAGATCTACTCCTTTTTTGCGCAGTCTCCGACACTTAAGTTCTCGCCGCGCCGGCCGAAAAGAGAAAACGGGCCGGTTAGCCCAGGATGCCAAAGTGATGGGCAATAGACAAGGCGTTTTCCCTGCTCTACTGTATGGTTCGGAGTTCCGTCCGAACGCCGCCTGGCCGGTTGCGGCGGCCCCAAGCCGCCCGGCAGGCGACGACGCAAAAGACAGGGCAAAAATTTCCCGGCCCGGAAATTTATTTTTCAAGATTTGCCGGCAGGTTGGCAGAAAATGCCGCTTGGCAGACTCCTTGCATGAAAATGGGAAACGTTAACGCGGGGGAAGGCCGATGAAAATCCAGACCGACCAACTGACCGCCTTGCGGCAGGCCGCGGAAAAGACCGCGGGAACAAAGGACGACTCCGACGCCTTTGCCGCCCTGCTCGCCCAGCAGGTCGGCTCCGGGCAGACGTCCCAGACCTCGGGCCTGTCCGCACCGCCCCTGGCCGGCTATGCCGGGCTGGACGTCGGCGGGACGGAAGCGGCCGGTGCGGTCGAGGCTTCCGCGCCGCTGACCGACGAGGAGCAGGCGGTTATGAACAACATGGACTCGCTGCTGGCCAAATGGGAAACGTACGCCGACCAGCTGGCCGCCGGTTCCGGAGGGGACTCCCTCAAGCAGGCCTATGGCGTGTTGGAAAACATCGAGACCGGCGTCAAGCAGCTCAAGGACGATCTGCCAAGCGATGCCAACACAGGGCTCGGTTCCCTGGTCAACGAACTGGAAGTCATGACCGTCACCGAGAAAATCAAGTTCAACCGGGGCGACTACATCGCGTAGGGCTGTCCCGGGACACGGCGCAAAAGCGGAGAAGAGCCTCCGGCGGCCGGGGGGCATGATG
>JAFABC010000277.1 GCA_023426275.1 Pseudomonadota bacterium
TGTAGTCGGCGTGGCCGGGGCAGTCGACATGGGCATAGTGGCGCTTGTCGGTCTCGTACTCGACGTGGGCCGTGGCAATGGTGATGCCGCGCTCTTTTTCCTCGGGAGCCTTGTCGATCTGGTCGAAGGGGATGTACTCCCCGAAGCCCTTGAGGCTGGCCAGACGCGTGATGGCGGCGGTCAGCGTGGTCTTGCCGTGGTCGATGTGACCGATAGTGCCGATGTTTACGTGCGGCTTTTTCCGCTCGAATTTCGCCTTACCCATGTCGTCCCCCTGTTCAAGCGGTTTGACTTCGGAGTGTTTGATGGTGATTTTGACTGGAGCCCACGACCGGATTTGAACCGGTGACCTCTTCCTTACCAAGGAAGTGCTCTACCGACTGAGCTACGTGGGCCTTATAGTATGCGTAGGACACGGAAGGCATATGGAGCGGGAAACGAGACTCGAACTCGCAACCCTCAGCTTGGAAGGCTGATGCTCTAGCCAATTGAGCTATTCCCGCGTATGTCACACGTAGTCCATGCGACAGGCCCGTTATTCTTCCTGTCTCCTACAGCATTCGCGCGTTATGGTGGAGGGGGGTGGATTTGAACCACCGAAGGCGTACGCCGACAGATTTACAGTCTGTTCCCTTTGGCCACTCGGGAACCCCTCCGCTCTGGAGCTGGCGATGGGACTCGAACCCGCAACCTGCTGATTACAAATCAGCTGCTCTGCCAGTTGAGCTACGCCAGCTGCACAAGAGGCAGGCTTCTAGCTCGGCAGGCGGGCTTTGTCAAGACCCATTTTCTCGCCCATGGCCACGTCCACTTCCCGTGGACGCGAAGAAGGATATCTACCCTCCTCCCCGGACCTTGGCAAGTCTTTTTTCCGTTTTGGCTGACTTTTTTTCTTCTGTGCGCATCCTCCGCGTTTCCGCCACGTTGTCAAGGCTCCCGATCCATCGTATGGAGGAATGAATCGGAACCATCATTTTAACCCGCGACGAGAACCACTTGAAAGACATGCAAAAACATCACCGTTTCTCGCTCTGGTACATCCTCATCGCCATTTGGGGCGTGCTGTTGCTCAATAACTTCATCGTCACCACCTATGGGCCCAAAAACCTGCCCTACTCCGAATTCCTCAAGAAGCTCCACGCCGGCGAGATCGAGGAAGTCTCCATCACCGGCGACGTCATCGCCGGCACCATGAAGGCCAAGGTGGACGGCGAGGCCAAGGACGAGGAATTCGTCACCCGCCGGGTCGACCAGAACCTGTCCGACGAGCTGGCCAAGTACAACGTGCACTTCCGGGCCCAGCCCGAATCCACGTTCTTGCGCGACGTGTTGTCCTGGGTCATCCCCATCTTCATCTTCTTCGGCATCTGGTACTTTCTCATGCAGCGCTTCAACCCCGGCCAGGGGGTCATGGCCTTTGGCAAGAACAAGGCCCGGGTCTACGCCGAAAAGGACCTGGAAACGCGCTTTTCCGACGTGGCCGGCTGCGACGAGGCCAAGGCCGAGCTGGTTGAAATCATCGACTATCTCAAAACGCCCGAGCGCTTCCAGCGCCTGGGCGGCCAGATGCCCAAGGGCGTGCTGCTGATCGGCCCACCGGGCACGGGCAAGACCCTGCTCGCCCGGGCCGTGGCCGGCGAGGCCGGGGTGCCCTTCTTCTCCATCTCCGGTTCGGAATTCGTGGAAATGTTCGTCGGCGTCGGCGCGGCCCGGGTGCGCGAGCTCTTCGAGCAGGCCAAGCAGAAAGCCCCCTGCATCATCTTTATCGACGAGCTGGACGCCATCGGCAAATCCCGCAGCGGGGCCGTGATCGGCGGCCACGACGAACGGGAACAGACGCTCAACCAGCTGCTCGTGGAAATGGACGGCTTCGACCCCCGGGTCGGCGTCATCATCATGGCCGCCACCAACCGGCCGGAAACCCTTGATCCGGCCCTGCTGCGGGCCGGCCGCTTCGACCGGCAGGTGCTCGTGGACAAGCCCGACGTCACCGGGCGCGAGGCCATCCTGCGCGTGCACGCGGCCAAGGTCATTCTGGCCAAGGACGTGGACCTGTCGATCATCGCCCGCAAGACGCCGGGCTTTTCCGGGGCCGATCTGGCCAACGCCATCAACGAGGCCGCCCTGCTCGCCGCGCGCAAGAACAAGGACGCGGTGGAAATGACCGACCTGGAAGAAGCCGTGGACCGCATCATGGGCGGCCTGGAAAAGAAAAACCGCGTCATCAACCCCAAGGAAAAGCAGGTGGTGGCCTTCCACGAATCCGGCCACGCCCTGGTGGCCAGCTTCACGCCCGGAGCCGACGCGGTGCATAAGATTTCCATCGTGCCGCGCGGCATCGGGGCCCTTGGCTGGACGCAGCAGCTGCCGACCGAGGACCGCTACCTCATGACGCAAACCGAGCTGCTCGGGAAAATCGACGTGCTGCTCGGCGGCCGGGGCGCCGAACGCCTGGTCTTCGGCGACATCTCCACCGGCGCCCACAACGACCTGCAACGGGCCACGGACATCGCCCGGGCCATGGTGGCCGAATACGGCATGGGCAAGACCCTGGGCCCGGCCACCTACCCGCGCCAGAACCGCCCGGTCTTTCTGGGGACCGAGCAGGGCGGGCTGGCCGGACGGGAATACTCCGAAGCCACGGCGGCCAAGCTCGACGCCGAGGTCAAGGAAATCCTGGAAGCGTCCCAGGAACGGGTGGCCAACCTGCTTGGCGACAAAAAGGCCCTCCTGGGAAATGTGGCCAACGCGCTGCTGGAAAAGGAAACCCTGGACGAGGCGGAATTCAAGGCGCTGCTGGAAGAAGGCGCCACGGCCTAGGAGAGAGGCTGCGGGAAGAAGGGAAGAGAAGATGCCTCCGGCGGCCGGGAGGGGGTTACACCCTCCCGGCCCCTCCTTGCAGGTGGACGCGAAAAGGCCCGGCCGTCAAAGCACGGCCG
>JAFABC010000057.1 GCA_023426275.1 Pseudomonadota bacterium
ATCGAGGGGGGCCGGGGGGCGTCATGCCCCCCGGCGGAGAGGTCCAGGAGAGGCAGCGCCTCTCCTGGCCGCCGGAGGCATCTTATTCTTCCGGGTCGAGCGGTTCGCGCACCACGACCACGGTGCACGGCGCGATCTGCACCAAGCGCATGGACACGCTGCCGAGCAGCATCTTTTCCACGTCATCCTTGCCCCGACTCCCGACATAGATCGCATCGGCGCCTTCCTGGCGGGCGATGCGGGCCACGGTTTCGGCCGGCCGGCCGGGCTCGGCCTGGGTGCGGATCTCCATGCCGCGCTCCCGGGCGAATTCCTCAGCTTCGGCCAGGATACGCTTGGGCTCGCGCAGGATGTGGGCAAAGGCCTTTTCGCACTCCTTGGCCTCGCAGTCGAAAAAGGTCAGCGCCTCCACGGCGGTGATGGCCAGGATCTCGGCGTTGGCGCACCGGGCCGTTTCGATGGCCCGCTCCAGGGCCAGCAGGGACATGGGGGAGCCGTCCAGGCAGACGATGATCTTTTTCATGGCCGTCGTCTCCGCGTGGGTTTGCCCGGCCGCTACTCCACGTGGAGCACCACGGCGAAGGCGTTGAACATGGCCCAGACCTGCCGGCCCTCGGTCAGTTCCAGCTCCCGGGCGCTCTGGGTGGTGATCAGGGCGCACAGCCGGGTGCCGTCGGAAAGCACCACGATGACCTCCGAGGTCAGCTCGCCCAGCCGGGTGATCTCGACCGTGCCGAGAAACCGGTTGGTGGTCGTGGCCCGGGGCAGCTCGTCGCAGGCTTCGAGCACCACCCAGGGCGCCTTGATCTCGGCCGTGACGAAGCTGCCTTCGGTCAGGCCGAGGTTTTTGAGGCTCTCGTTGGTGATGACCGAGGAGACGGCATGACCGCCGAGGCTTTCCACCACGATCTGGGTCTGGATGTCGCCCTTGCGCAGCTGGGCCACCCGGCCGAAAAAGGCGTTTCGCGCACTGGTGCGGCGGGTCTCGCGGGCCAGCACCTGCCGTTCCACCTTGCGCCGCTGGTCCTCGGGCAGATGCAGGAAGGCGGCGGTCAGGTCGGCCGTGGAGTGCCCCAGGATGCGTTGGACCACGGGTAGGGGCACGTCGTCGCGCAACAGCTCCACGGCCCGGGAGCGCCGGATGGTGCTCGGATTGACGAGGTCCTTGGAGAAGCCGCATTCCTCGGCCCGTTCGTAGAACTTGCGGCGCACATGGCCCTGGTCGAGCTTGAACAGCATGCCGCGCAGGGAGGCATAGGCCGGGTTGGCGAACACGGCGGCCAGGGCCTCCCCGAGTTCGGCCGGGATCTGCACCTCGCGGCCCTCGCCGTTGCCGCCGCCAAAGGTGACGGCCAGGGTGTCGAGGTTGATGTTGTTGCGGTCGTCGAGGCCGAGCACCTCGCCCAGGCGCGCGCCGGTGTGGCGCAGCATCAGATAAATGAGGCGCACGCGGTTTCGCGACACGGCCACGTCCGGTCGGCCGGCCCGTTCCGTCCAGGCGGAAAAGGCTTCGGACAGGCGCGTCAGTTCCAGCGTGTCCAGGAATTTCACGTCGTCGGGCACGGAAAAAATCCGGGCGGCCCGAAATCGCCCGCCCCCGGCCTCGGGACCGGGGTTTTTGACATCAGACATAATCTTTCCCTCTTCGTAACATCTGCGAACCCATTCCCCGGCCGGCGGGGAATGTCAAGCGTCGGGCGCAGCGTTCACGAGCCAGGGGGGAAAGCATGATCGTGGCCGTCTAGCCACGCTTGGCAATGACTTCGACTTCCACCTGCACGTCCCGGGGGAGTCTGGCCACCTCCACGCAGGAGCGGGCCGGGAAGGGTTCCTTGAAAAACTCCGCGTACACGGCGTTGATGGCGGCAAAGGCGTCCATGTCCTTGATGAACACGGTAGTTTTGACCACGGCGTCCATGGTCAGGCCGGCGGCCTTGATCAGGGTGGCCACGTTGGTCAGGCACTGCCGGGCCTGATCGGCGGCCGTGCCGGGAACGATGTTGCCGGTGGCCGGATCGACAGGCATCTGGCCGGAGACGAAGACCAGATCGCCGGCCTGGATGGCCGGGGAATACGGGCCGATGGCCGCCGGGGCGTCAGGGGAGGCGACAGCGGTTTTGGACATGGGGATACTCCTGTGGCGTCGGTGCGACGCGGATGACGATATCGGCGAGGGTGTACCAGGATGGCGGCGACGTCAACGCGGCGGACCGGCCGGGAATAAAAAAGGGGGCCCGAAGGCCCCCTTTGCGTCGTGGTGATGCCGTGTACCGCAGTTAGAACTTGTAGGTCAGGCCGAAGGCGACCTTCCAGGCGTTGTTGCCATTGGACTCGGACTGGCTGACCAGGCGATGGCCCCAAACGCTTTGCTGGAACTGACCGTGCGCCCAGCCGGTCTCGAGGACGGCGGCCAGGTTTTCGTAGATCATGTACTTCGTGTCGAGGTTAAGGCCCATGACGTACTCGTTGGTCGTCAGGTCATGCCCCATGGTGAAGTAGGAGTCGTTGAAATAGAGTTGCGAGTTGCGGATGGCCCGGGGCGAGTTGTTGCCGCGCACGTAGACGAAGGTCAGGCGATGGGTCAACTTCTCGATGAAGGACACGTTGTTGAGCGAAGCGCCGATACCGTAGTTGCCCACGGGGTCGGTGTACATGTTGGAACCCTTGCCGAGATCCTGGCCGTCGTCGAACAGGAAGCTCTTGCCCGGGCCCCACTTGGAACGCATGTAGGGCATACGCTCGGAACCGTTCAGGGTGGACTTGTCTTCACCGGTGGACCAGAAGGCGAACACCTGCGGGGTCATGATGTCGAGCCCGGTGTATTCCACACCGGCATCGATCATCCAACCTTCGCGGTGGGCGGCCTTGTGATCGTTCATGGCGCCGGCACCGTAGATCACGTCGGCGTAGAACTTGACGGGATCGAGCGCGGACACTTCGAAGGCGCCGCCGACCCAGTAGTAGGCGTTCTGGCTGTTGCCCCAGTAGCCGATGGCACCCGGGGTGGCCATGTTGGCGGAGCTGGCGGCGGAGGTCAGGGTGTTGGCGAAGCTGTTACCGGAATCGACGGTGTCGGTGGTGTCCTTCCAACCGTAGTTGGTGTCACGACCGGCCACGGCGACCATGCCCCACGGGGTGGCCTTGAAGCCGTCCACGGTGATGGGCAGGGCCAGGAAGTAGGCGTCGAGTTCGTCGGCCACCTGGGTGGTGGTGGTGTCGTAGGTCCGGTTGGTGTCGATCAGACGACCGAAACCGGCCATGACCGACAGGGTCTGGTCGATGATCGGGGCGGTGATGACCAGGGCCGCCATGTTGTCGCTCCACACCGGGCTGTTATAGAACAGGCCGCTCTGGGGCAGGCTGACGTCCTGGAGACCGGCGGTGACTTCCACGCCGTTGCAGCCGGGCACCTTGAACTGCAAGTAGGCCTGGTAGACCTGGACAGCCGTGCTCGGGTTGGCAGCGGTGAAGGTGCCATGACCCCAGACGTCTTCCACCTTGATGCCCAGGCGGAACTTCACGGCCTCGTTGGCCACGAAGTCGCTGCGCAGGCGGAAGCGCTCCCAGATCTCGAAGGAGTCGCTGGTCTTGGTCCCGGTCTTGTTCCAACCGGTGTAGTTGCGGTTTTCAAAAAAGACACCGTAGATACGCGCATCGCCGGTCATTTTGACCTCGGTGGCGGCATGGGCGGCGGCAATCATGCCGAACACCATGGTGGCCGCCAGGGCCAACACTCCCAGTCTCTTCATCATCACTTCCTCCAAAAACGGGCGGTTGCGGACAACTGCGCCACGACGCTCAACGCTTTTCCGGTGGCTAATCCGGGAAATACGTTGGCTCCCCAATACCCTTGGCCGGGGGGGCTGGCAAGTATTTACTTGCAAAAATTAATTATTAAGTTTTCGTGACAGTCCGACTGAAAAAGTCGGAAAATAACAGCTTGAAAAATCAAGCGTATTTTATGAGCAGGGCTGCTGACGAAAAAGCGTGCGAGTGCCTGGAGTCCCGGGCAGGGGCCGGGGGACAAGGGTGTCCGGCGCTTCGGACAATCTATGGCGCGGTCTGTTCGAGCCACAGCGCGGCCCCCAGGGCGCCGGTCATGTCCGGCGCTTCGGGCACCAGCGGGCTGACGCCCAGGGCCTCGGCCACCAGACGGACGGCGCAGGGATTTCTGGCCACGCCGCCGACGAACACCAGCGGCTCGGTCAGGCCCACCCGGCGCAGCATGGCCACCGTGCGCGACACCATGGCCTTGTGCAGGCCCAGGGCGATATCGGCTTGCGGCACGCCCCGGGCCATGAGCGTGGTGGCCTCGGTCTCGGCGAACACCGTGCACATGGAACTGAGCTCGGGCGGGTTGTCGCCGGAAAGGGCCAGGGCGGCGAAATCCTCCACGGACAGGCCAAAGGCCGTGGCCGTATATTCCAGAAATTTGCCCGTGCCGGCGGCGCAGCGGTCGTTCATCTCGAAACGGCCCACCCTGCCGCCGGGCAGCAGGGCCACGGCCTTGGTGTCCTGGCCGCCGATGTCGAGCAGGGTGCGGGCCTGCGGGAAAAGCCGGGCCGCGCCCAGGGCGTGGGCCTTGATTTCGGAGATGGACCGCGCCCCGGTCGTCCGCTCCAGCACCAGGGCCCGGCCGTAGCCCGTGACGGCCAGCCTGCCCGGCAGGCCGTCCGGGAACAGCGTCCCGAGCTGGGACAGGGGATCGAAGGTGGTGGGCGCGCGGCGCATGGACACGATTTCGCCGCCGCGCGTCGTCACCGCCTCGATGGAGCGCGAGCCGACATCCAGGCCCGTGCTTTCCGTCATTGCAGCGTCTCGATGAAGGCCTCGATCCGGGTCTTGAGCTGGCCCGCGTCCTCCATGCCGTAGTCCGTTTCGATGGCCAGATAGGGCAGGCCGGCCGCCTCCATGGCCTTGCCGACCTTGAGGGCCTCGTGGGCGTAGGGCTGGCAGAACAGCAGCCCGTAATGGATCACGCCGTCGGCCTTGAGCTCCCGGGCCATGGCGGCGATGTGCTCCAGGCGTTCGGTATTGGGCGTGAAGCAGGCGCAGTCGATGCGCATGTACCGGCCGGCCAGGGCGTCCAGCCAGTCGTCCAGGCTGGTCGGCGTCTCGTCGGTCATGTCCCGGGTGTTGCGTTCGCCGATGCAGGATTCCTCGCCGATGATGACCGCGCCCGAACTCTCGATGAGGTAGGGCAGCTTCCAGTTGGGCACGGCCATGGGGCAGCCGGCCAGCAGCAGCCGGGGCGTCCCCTTGGGGGCCACGCCCTCGCCCTTGGCGATGCGGGCCTCCATTTCGTCGCACAGTTCGTTGATCTTGGCCGTGAACCGGTCCGGGTCGTCGTAGAAGCTGATCTGGTTGACGAGCAGGGCGTCGCGGCCGGAAATGGGCGCGGGATCGGCGGCGCGCAGCCGGGCCAGCCGTTGCAGGGCCTGGCGCTTGGCATTGACGCGTTTCGTGGCCGCGGCCAGGGCGGCGGCGGTGATGGTCGTCCCCGTGAGCTGTTCCAGGGCGTCCTTGTAGCGGACGAGCTCGGCGCGGAACAGGTCGATGTCGCACGGTCCCTTGCACTGCGGCACTTCCATGATGTGCATGGGGGCGTAGGCGCCAAAGGCCTCGTAGGCCTTTTTCTTGCCGTCGCAGGTCGTCTCCCCGACGATCAGGTCGCAGGATTCGGTGTAGGGGCACAGCTTGGCCAGCTTGAACCCCACGAAGGATTTGATGAGGTCGCAGGTGCCGCGCGGCACGAGGGTTTCGGCCTGTTCGGTGCCGGCCCGGGCGCCGGCGCAAAGGCCCACCTGGATGGCCCCGGCGGCCAGGGTGAGCTCCTCGGGCACGAACACGCAAAACGTCCCCACCACCTTTTTCCCGGTCGCCTTGGCGTCCTGGATTTCCTTGATGCGCAGCCCGTGGACCTCGGAAAGAACGAAGTCCAGGTACTCCGCGCCCTTGAGACGTCCCTGCTGGGACAGGTAGATGTCGCCGTAAAATTTCCCCAACACCGCAAGCAAGGCGTCGTGGGCCTCGACATCGAGTTCGAGGCGTTCCCACATGGCCGAATGGGCCGCGTCCGTCATGGCTTCCTCCAAGAGTAAAAACGGTTGCCCTTTCTCCATACCCGGCGGGCAGACAGGGGTGAAATCGTTATTCCCGATCCATCGGCGGGACCGGCATCGGGAGAAACGATCTTCCGAGGCGCTAAAGGAAATCCCGAACCGACCGAAAAGGGCAGTGTGCAACCACGCGGCCGGCGGGAAGCCGCGCCGCACAGCCGCCAGGGAGGGAGGCGCATGGCTCGCATAGTGCATCTCGATGCCCATCGTCGGATGCGGGACCCGGAACGGGGAGGGGGAGGCAATCCGTCCCCGAGGCGACCGCGGCTCAGCGATCGGGACCTGTGGACCCGGGATTACCGGCAACCTGACAACATCATGTATGCCATCCTGAAAATAAAGGAGATCCTCGACTACCACCTCTATTACGACGACGTGTGGCCGTATCTTCTCCTGTCGTTCCTCGAAGCCGTGCACAACGCCAGACAGGGAGACGGCCGGGAGTTGCCGGGCACCGGCGCCTCGCTCAAGGACTATGTCCTGTCCGCCATCACCCCGGACAACAAGCGGGAAATGTCCATGGTGCTGCTGCTGACGGACCTTATCGAAAAGTCGCCCAACTACCGGGGCACCTCGTCCTCGCCCTGAACAGGGAACGAACAGCCGTCCGGATGCAACGCCGCCGCCTCTCCCCCGGCAGGGAGGGGCGGCGGCGTTGTCGTTTGGCGGCGTTGTCCGGCCCGCCGGAAACGAAAACCGGACGGCCGGGCCCCGCAAGGAACCCGGCCGTCCGGCCGTTCGCGATTCGAAAAAGGGGCCTAGGAGCCGAGCAGGACGAACACGGACTGGATGAACATGGCCTGGTTCACCGGCGGCGTGACCGGTCCCGGGATCGGGTTGTCATCCGTGCCGAGGTACCGCAGGTTGGCCGGGTTGACCTCGCTGCCGTCGGCCAGCATCGGCCAGCTGCAGCTCGCGGTGTAAAAGGAGGGCTGGCAGCTCAGGTAGAGGCTGTTGGGCACGCTGGCCACCACGGCGTTGCCGGTGTTGCCGTCGCCGCTCAGGATGATGTTGTCCTGCAGGATGGTGCCGGTGATGCCGCTTTGCACGTTGAGCGGGCCGTTGTTGAGGATCACGTTGCCGAGCACGGCCTGGTCGTTGGAGGCGTCCAGGATCTCGATGCCTTCGCGGGTCACGACGTTGCGCAGGAGCACGTTGCCCGGGCCGGCCGGTCCCCAGTAGTCGGTGATGTCGATTTCCTCGACGATGTTCGCCTCGAACAGGTTGCGGAAGGGGTAGTGGCCGTGCACGGAGATGTCGCAGGGCGTCCAGGCCGTGGTCTCGCACTTGGTGATGGTCGAGTAGTTGTACCCGTAGACGTTGCCGTTGGCGCCCTGGCTCACGATCATGGCGTGGCGCAGGGTCTCGAAGACGTTGTTCTGGACCAGACAGTCCGAGACATGCCGGCCGAGGCTCACGCCGTAGCCGCGTCCGCCGTCGCCGTAGTCGTGGGAGTACTTGAAGGTCGAATCCGACACTTCGATGGCCACCGAGGATTCGGCGTAGACGTGGGCGCTGACGGTATTGAGGCTTTCCACCCGGCGCACCCAGCAGTTGGCCGCGTACTTGAAGTGGATGGTGTCGCCGCCGTCGGAACTGCTGTCCTCGCGGCTGATGCCCAGATCCTCGATGCCGACGTCATGGCCCATCTTGTAGACGCGGGCCCGGGCGGACAGGGCCTTGGTGTAGGCGATGCGCAACGGCCGGTCGACGCTGATCGTCGTGCCGGAGACGCCCGTCACCTTGACGAACTGGCCCACCACGCTTTGCGCCCAGTCCTGGTCCCATTCCGGGTCGGTGTACATCTTGGCCGCGTCGTTTTGCTGCTCGATCTCGATCCACTCGCCCACGGCCATGTTGCTGGCGCTGGACACGTGGATGTTTTCCTGGCCCAGGGCGGCGTCGGCGGTCAGGCTGGTCCAGCTCTTGGAATTGTAGGTGGTGAAGTCGATGCAGGGATCGGAAGAGCCGTTCAGGTTGAAGACGAGCTTGGCGGTCTGGGCTCCGGCGCCGCGCAGGACCACGCCGCTCTTGAGTTCCAAAGTGCGGGTCAGGCGGTAGGTCCCGGCCGGGATGGTCAGCACGCCCGGGGTGGACAGGGCGGAGATGGCGCGCTCAAAGGCCGTGGTATCGTCGGTCTTGCCGTCGCCGGTCGCGCCGTAGTCGCGCACGGACACGGTCTGCACCGGCGTGGGCGGGGCGGTGCGCAGCCCGGCTCTGTCCCACGCGGCCGTCGGGTCGGCGTACTGCGCGGCCATGGCCGGGAGGCCAATCAGGCACACGAGAGCCAGGGCGGTCAGCCCGGGCAGGGTGGAGAGCAGGTGGCGATGGGTATTCATGGGCATCCTGGGGGTTGGGGTGCAACGTCTCGGGGTATCAATCGTCGTCCCGGGCATTGCACGAGGGATGCCGTTTGGGGAAAATCGGACAAAATTTAAAAAACCTTTGGAATCAGAATCGTTAGTTTTCCACGGAATTGTGGAAAACCGAAACGACGGGCCGTCGGATTCCAGAATTGATGGATTGTCTACGAAAAATGGAACCGTGGCCGCGAAAGCGTGGACTATCCGGCCGCGGACGGGAAAACGCAAGCTCTTCCGTATAAAAAGAAGAGGTTAGGCTCCGGTATCGAAAAAGTCCGCGCCGGCGCATCCGCCGGCGCTTTTTGCGGAGGACCCGGGAGGGCGCTGCCCCGTCCGGCCGCCGGAGGCGTCCAGTTTTTTTAGATGTCGCCGCCGCCGCGCAGGGCTTCGATGGGATCGAGGGCGGCGGCCTTGCGGGCGGGCTTGAGCCCGAAGACCAGGGCGATGGCCAGGGCGGCCAGCAGGGAGAGCACGAAGATTTTCGGGGACAGGCGCAGTTCGAGCAGGCCCAGGCGCGACAGCGATTCGCCAAGCGCCACGCCGAGTCCCACCCCGCACAGCGCGCCGAGCAGGGTCAGGTAGAGCGCCTCGGACAGGAACTGGGCGGTGATGGCCGTCCGGCTGGCCCCGACGGCCTTGCGCAGGCCGATTTCCACCCGGCGTTCGCTGACGCTCAAAAACATCAGGTTGGCCAGGACGAAGCCGCCGACCACGATGGCCACCCCGGCCGTGACGCCGAGGAAGGCCACCAGCCCGCCGGTGAAGGCCGTCAGGAACTTGAGGATCTCGCTGGCCGAGATGATGGTGAAGTCGTCGGGATCGGTGGGGCCGAGCTTGTGCAGGTGGCGCAGCAGGGCGCGCAGGTTGTCCTTGCTGGCGTCGATGTGCTCCGGGTCGTGGAATTTGACCCGGAGGCCGCGAAAGTATTTGCGGTCGAGGTTGAAGCGCTGGGTCAGCGTGGTCAGCGGCATGATGAGGCGGTCGTCGATGGTGACGTCGGAGCCGCCGCCGGACAGGCCCCGGTAGGACAGCCGGCCCACGATCTGCACGGGCAGGTTGTTCACCATGACGGTGCGGCCCACGGGCGAGGCGTCGCCAAAGAGCTGCCTGGCCGGTTCGTCGCCGATAAGGGCCACCTTGGCCCCGCGGGCGATGTCCTCGGCCGACAGGTCGCGGCCCTCGGCCAGGGGCCAGTTCCAGGTCTTGGCGTAGTTTTCCGTGGCTCCGACCACGAGCGGGGCCTCGTGGTTGCGGTTGCCGTACTTGAGGGTGATGTGGCGCACGGCGCGCATGGGCAGCACGGCGTAGGCCCCGGGCAGGGAGCGCTTGACGGCCCGGGCGTCGGCCCAGGTCAGCGTGTTGACGCGCTGGCCCACGGGCCGGTTCTCGATGTCGCCGCCAAGGACCATCACCGCGTCCGGGCCGAAGAAATCGACGATTTCCAGGGCCTTTCGCCGCGCGCCGTCCACCGAGGCCACGATGACCGTCAGCGCGGCCACGCCCATGGCCACGGCGGCGATGACGAAGCAGCTGCGGGCGGCATGGGCCGTCAGGGCCAGGGCGGCCATGCGCTGGATGCGCCACAGCACCCGGAGGGCCTGCCAGATGCCGCGTCCCGCGATCTTTTTCATGGCGTGTCCGGCCGCGCCCTAATCCCCGGCCACGCGGCCGTCCTGGACCAGGATCTGCCGGCGGGCGTAGGCGGCGGTGGCCGGGTCGTGGGTGACGACGATCACCGTCTTGCCGGCGTCGCGGTTGACGGTGGCGAGCAGTTCCATGATCTCGGCGCTGGTGGCCGAGTCGAGCTGGCCGGTGGGTTCGTCGGCCAGGATGAGGTCCGGGTCGTTGATGAGCGCCCGGGCCAGGGCCACGCGCTGCTGCTGGCCGCCGGAAAGCTGGGAGGGCTTGTGCCCGGCCTGGGCGGCCAGCCCGACCCGGGCCAGCAGCTCCTCGCCCCGGCGGCGCAGGACGCTGCCGGGCGTCGGGCTGTAGAGTCCCGGCAACAGCACGTTGTCCAGGGCCGTGGCGTAGGGGACGAGGTAGAAACTCTGGAACACGAAGCCGATGGCCTGATTGCGCAGCTGGGACAGGGCGTCGTCGGAAAGCCCTTCGGTGTCGCGCCCGGCCAGCCGGTAGCTGCCGGCGGTCGGCCGGTCGAGCAGGCCCAGGATGTGGAGCAGGGTCGATTTGCCCGAACCGGACGGCCCCATGATGGCCACGAACTCGCCCGGATCGATGGTCAGGCTCACGCCGTCGAGCACCGTGTGGGTGACCCCGGCCATGGTGTAGGCGCGGGTGACGCCGCGCAGTTCGATCAGCGGCCCGTCCTGGGGGGCGGTCCCGGTGGCGTTCATCGCGCCTTGGGCCTGTTGGCGCGCGGGGCGTTGATGGCCGGGGCGGCCAGTCCGGGCAGCACGATCTGCGTGGCCACGGTCTCGCCCGGGGAAAGGCCCTCGGTCACCTCGGTTTCGTTGAGCCCCTCCAGGCCGAGGGCGGGCCGCACCTGCCGCACCGCGCCGCCGGGGCCGACCACGAAGATCACCTGCTTGTCGCCGATCCACTTGAGCGCCGCGTTGGGCACGACCAGCACGTCCTTTTTCGACTGGACCACGATCTGGCACTGGGTGGTCATCTCGGGGCGCAGCCGGGTGGATTCCTTGGGATCGAGCCGGACCAGGGCCTGATAATAGACGATGTTGTCGCGGATTTCCGGCTGGGGATAGATCTGGTCCACGCTGCCGGAAAAGGTCGTCCCGGGATAGGCGTCCACGCGAAATTCCACGGGCAGCCCCGGCTTGACCTGCCCCACGTCGGTCTCGTCCACGTAAATCCACATCTCCAGGCGCGTGGGGTCGAGCACGGTGATGAGGTTGGCCACCTGCAACCCGGCCACCACGGTTTCGCCGGCCTGGGAGGTGACCAGGGCCACCACGCCGTCGATGGGGCTGACGATGCGGGTGTAGGAAATCTTGGTCTTGACCGACTCGATGACGGCCTCGGCCTCTTCCTTGGCCTTTTGGGCCTTGAACCGTTCCTTTTCGAATTCCGTTTCGAGCCGCACCAGGGAGGCCTGCCGGGCCAGGACCTCGTTTTTGGCCACCAGGGCGTCGCGCTGGGCCGCATCCAGCACGTCCTTGGCAATGAGCGCCTTGGTGTACAACTCGTCCTGGCGCTTGAGGTTGCTGGCGGCGTAGGCGCTTTTGGCCTGGGACAGACGTTCCTCGGCCTGCGCCTCGGCAATGCGCTTGGGATAGACGGCCTCGACCTGGGCCAGTTCGGCCGTGGCCCGGGCCAGCTTGGCCTGCGCCTCGTCGAGCATGGCCCGCAATTCCCGGTCGTCGATGACGGCGATGAGCTGGCCCTTGTGGACCTCGTCGCCGACCTTGACGTTCATTTCCTTGATGGTGCCCGTGGCCCGTGCGCCGATCTTGACGATGGCCCCGACCTGCGCCTTGATGATGCCCGTGGCTTCCAACACCTTGCGGACGGTGCCGATCCTGGCTTCGGCCGTGGCCAGCACCCGGGGCGGTTCGGCTTTTTTGTGCAGGTGGTTCCAGGCGAAGAGCCCGGCCCCGGCGAGCAGGAGGAACAGGAAAAGCCATTTGAATATGCGCATGTGGTGTATCCGGAAGTCGGTTTTCCCGTCATATAGCCCGGAACGGACGGCGGGGCAAATCAGGCGACGTCTTGTCGGAAGACGGAAAGATGCCTCCGGCGGCCGGGAGGGGGTCACCCCCTCCCGGACCCTCCCGAAAGGGGGGACGGACGTTGGGCTGGTCGGGTGGTCCGGCGG
>JAFABC010000305.1 GCA_023426275.1 Pseudomonadota bacterium
GGCCCTGGCAAAGCCAGGGCCAATGCGCACGGCCAAGGACGCCAGCGTCGCTTCGCGCCGCGAACGGAATTCCCTATCGAGGGGGTCCGGGGGGCATCATGCCCCCCGGCCGCCGGAGGCTCTTTTCCGCTCCCTTTTACCGAGGCTTGGCATGGGAACACACACGACAGGCGTCCACGCGCATCCGGTCAGCTATTGCACCAACATCCATCCCGGCGAAACCCTGGACGAAGTCCGTCAGGGCCTGGAGCGGCACACCCTGCGCGTCAAGGCGGCCCGTTGCCCGGACGCGCCGTTTCCGGTGGGGCTGCGCCTGTCCGGCCGGGCCAGCCGGGAGTTGGAGGCGGGGGACGCCGCCAGACGGTTCGGGGACTGGCTGGCGGAAAAGGGGTGTTGCGTCCCCACGATCAACGCCTTCCCCTACGGTCGATTCCATCACACGCCGGTGAAGGAGGCCGTCTATCTGCCGGACTGGCGCGATCCCGAGCGGCTGGCCTACACCATGCGGCTGGCCCGGGTGCTGGCCTCCTGGCTGCCGGAAGGGGGCGTGGGCTCCCTGTCCACGGTGCCGGTGGGGTTTCAGCGCGGATTTCCCGAAAGCGAGCTGCCGCGCGCCCTGGAGGCCATGCGGCGGGCGTTGGCGGCGTTGGCCGTTTTGCGCGAGGAAACCGGCCGGACCATCCGTCTGGCCGTGGAGCCCGAGCCGGGCTGTCTGGTCGAAACCACACCCCAGCTGGTGGCCCTGGCCGACCGGCTCGATCCCGACGGCGCGCTCCGGCCGTTTCTGGGAGCCTGCTACGACTGCTGCCATCAGGCCCTGCAATACGAGGACCCGGTTGCGTCCCTGGCCTGTCTGGCCGCCGGCGGACTGACCGTCAGCCATGTGCAGGTGTCCTCGGCCCTGCATCTCGACGGCGGGCAATTGTCGCGGCTGGCCCGTTTCGTGGAGCCGGTCTATCTGCATCAGGCCGTGGCCAAACGGGCCGACGGCAGTCTCATGCGCTTTGACGATCTGCATGAAGCGCTCGCTGCGCCGGAAACGGACGTTGTGTCCTGGCGCGTGCACTTTCATCTTCCCGTATTCGTGCCGCAACTCCCGGAATGTTCCACCACGCAACCGTTTCTGGAAAAAATACTGCCGCGCCTGCCCCACGATGCGCCCATGGAGGTGGAAACCTACACCTGGAGCGTGTTGCCGGCCGAGCTGAAAACTGCGGATGTGGTCGATTCGATCATCCGGGAAATCGACTGGGTTGAACGGGCCCGGGCCGTTGCGGTTGACGCCTGACGCTTCGCTCCTTATGAACACGAGGAGAGGGACAAGGCGCGCGGCCGACGCTGTCGTGCGCAATGAGCAGGCCGGCGGGCGCCGGTCAGGGGGATGTCATGGACGCACACGGGGCGCGCATCTGGTTGTCACTGTTGCTGACATGCCTGACCTGCTTTTTTCCTGTCGCTTCGCGGGCGACAACGCTCGGACCGAGTTCGACCACCGATGACGCCAACTACCAGACCGCGCTGACCGCCATCGAATCCCGGGATTACAGCGCCGCCCTCGTCTATCTCAATCAGTCCCTGACCAACAATGCGGACAACGGGTACGTCTATCTGGCCAAGGCCAAGATCGACCTGCTCTTTTATTTGCCGGGAACGGCGGTTACCGACGCCACCTCCGGCGTCTCGTTGCTGCGGGATTCGCAGACCTGTGACCAGTTTCTCCAGAACGACAATCCCTTGCTCGTGGTGACGGGCACCGGGCTGGGTTCGCTTGCGGCCTACAACAGCCTCTACGGCTACGGCAGCATTCTCAACCTCACGTCGACCGGCTCGCTTTCGTCCACATCCAGTACAACCTCCACGACCAGCGATACGACCTCCACCGACACGTCCACGTCTTCCACATCCGGGACGTCTTCGACCACGGGATCGTCCACTTCCTCTTCGAGTTCGTCGTCCTCGACGTCGGTCAGCGACACGCTGTTCGCCTCGTCGAGCGGCAGCCAGAATCTCCCCGTGGCCGAGGATTTGACGGACAAGGACAAGGAAAAAAACGAGAATCAAAACGAGTACAACAGGTTGCTCACGGAGATGACCATGTATTCCGCCTACTGCGGCGGCATTTACCTGAACAACAAAAGCGCCCTCGTGGAAGGCTACACCGTGCTCGGTCGGGGCTACCTGCTGGGGGCCACCTACGCTTCCGCCCAACAGGGCTTTGCCGCCGCCCTGAGCCTGGACGAGGAGGATGCCAAGGCCACGGCCGGGCTGGGACTGGCCTATCTGGGCCAGGGGGCGGCTTCGGCGGCGCTTTCGGCGCTCAATCTGGCCGTGACCTATGCCCCGGAGGAACCGGCCGTGTATGTGGCCAGGGGGGCCTATTGGGTCAGTGTCGGGGATTATTCCCGGGCGGAGGAAGAGTATCAGACGGCCCTGTCCCTGGATGTGACGTACACGCCGGCCTATGCCAGCCTCGGGCTGCTGCGGGCCGTGCAGGGCGAATACAGTCAGGCCATCGAGTCCTATGACAAGGCCCTGGCCATAAATTCCAGCGACGTGCTGGTGCTGGTCGCCCGGGCCGCGTCCTGGACGGCCCTGGCCTCGTCCACCACCGATTCCAGTCAGGCGGCCACGGCGCAGCAAAACGCCGAAAAGGATCTGGCCCAGGCCCAGGCCTTGCAGGAAACCGTCTCCAGCGCCACGCTCACGACATATTCCACAAGCATCATCTCCACCACGAGCGAAAGCACCACGACCTACCTGACCACGCCGGTGATCGGCACTTTCTACTAAAGAGCTCCCGGCCCTTCGATAGGGGGTGGCGCTGCCGACCGGCAATCCCCCTTTCGGGAGGGTCCGTGAGGGGCGAGGGCCCCTCACGGCCGCCGGGGCCTCTTTGTCTTTCTCTATCCGCCCTGGCGCAGCACCACGGCCACGGCCAGATCGGCGTCGAGCCCGCCCTTGGGGGACGGGCGCAAAATGAGCTGGCGCACGTGCACGCCCTGTCCCGCCGTTTCCAGGCGTTGGAGAAACGCCAGCAGCTGCTGCATGGAGAGGCCGGACAGGCGCAGATTCACGGCCGTTTCCCGTCTGCCGCCGCCCAGGTCCCGATTGGCCGGGCGCATGAATTCCACGTGGCTTTTGACGCCTTCCTTGGTGGCGGCGTTTTCGACAAAGGAAAAAATGGTGAAACCGGCCGGCCGGGTGGGGCCGGCCGGCTGGCTTTGGGCCTGCCGCAGGCTGTCGGCCAGCTGGATGGCCTCGGCCTCGACGCGCAAGGTGTGGGCAAGGCGTTCTTTCCGGGTCGTAATGCCGTCGGCAAGCGGCATGATCACCCAGAAAACGATGCCCACGGCCAGGGCCAGCCCGCCGGCGGCCAGCAGCCAGGGATTGGGCAACCGGTTGTTCATGCGCCGCCTCCGCCCGTGCCGGCCAGCTGCATGTCGAGCTGGAATTCCACTTCTTTTTTCGTGGGAACGTTTTTCGCGCCCTTGATCTCCACGTCGCGAAAATATTTCGAGGCCGCCAGACGGCGTTTGACGTCGTCGACGGTGTTGTAGTCGTCGGCGCTGCCGTCGATGGTGGCGTGGCGGTCGTCGATGGCGATGCGGCTGACGCGCACGCGCCCGCCCTGGCCCAGGGTCGTGTGGATGGCGGCCAGCAGTTCGATGGCGGTGCCGGCCGAGGCCTCGCGGATGCGGGCTTCCGCCCGCTGTTCGGCCAACCGGCCGCGCAGCACGGAAAGTTGCTGGGCGAGCGTCAGGCCCGAGGCGGTGGTCGGCGCGGCCTTGGTCATGATGGCGGCGGTGCGCTGCTGGCTGGTTTCAATGGCCGCGTTCAGGCGATGGTAGGTGACGCCAAGGCTCAGGGCAAAGGTGGCGATCAGGGCAGCCACGGCGCCCCCGGCGATGAGCAGGCCGCGTCGTTTGACGGCCGGAGGAATGGCCGGGGCCAGTGGACCGCGCAGGAAATTGGCCGTGTCCGGGCCGGCCGCGGCCAGCAGGGCCAGGCCGTAGACGGCGGCGAAGCGGTCCGGCAAAGGGGTGCCGTCGTCCAGGCGCGGCCAGACCGGACTGGCGGTCGCGTCCCGGACCTGGACGCCGCAGGCCCGGGCAAGGGCTTCCCGCGTCCCGGGCGGCAGCGGACCGGCCGGAAAAAGCCGCAGATCGCCCGGTGGGCGCGGTGACACGGCAGCCACTGTGCGCAGGGCTTCCTGGGCCAGATAGTCCGCTGCGGCTTCCGCCGTGTCGGCCGTGGGGACGGGCAGGCTGCGCCAGATGGCCGGTCGGCCGGCCAGCCGGCAAAGGAAGCATATCCGCTCGTCGTCCTGCCACAGCAACAGCGCGGATCGCGCCGGGGCCAGGGTGCCGAGCAGCGCGTCCAGGCCGGCCATGTCCAGGCAGGCCGCGTCGACAGGGAGGGCCGCTTCGGCCAGGGGCGTCAGTTGGGCGCGCAGGGTGGCCAGCGGGTAGGCGGCGGCCAGGGCCACGGTGGCCGGGGCCGGCTCCAGGCTGGTCCGTGACCAGGACAGGGCGGCCTCGGTCAGGGGAAACGGCAGGTGCGGCTCGAATTCAGGGCCGAGGACGAGATCGATTTTGTTCCGGGCGGTGAAGGGAAAGCGCAAACGGCGCAGGGACGCCGCATCGCCGTCGAGGCCGAGGATCACCCGGTCGGCCAGGAGCCCCTCGCCGTGGGCCGCCTGGGTGGCCAGCCCGGCCAGCGCGGCGGGGTCGTCCGTCCGGTCGGCCGGGATGCGTTCCGCAAGGCCCGTGATGCGGGACAGCCCGCGTTCGCGGGACAGACGCAGCAGACGCACGGCCCGCGGGCGGCAGGTCACGGACAGGATGGATGCGGCCATGGGGCTCGTTGTGGCATGGCGGGGTTCTCAACGCAACTGCCGGTAGAGGATGTCGCATCGGGAATCTCCGCTGCCGCGTTCGCGCCCCCGCTTGAGCACGGCGTACAGGCGCCGGGTGGCCGCGCCGGAGCGGCCCTCGATGGTCACGGAGAAATACTGCGACCGGGTGGTCAGCACCTGGCTTGGCCAGGCCACGTCCTGCTCGGTCACGGCTTTTTGCAGCCAGCCTGTGCCGGCCAGTTCGTCGCGGCGCACGGGATCGCGCCGGTAGGCATCCGCGGCCTTGGCCACGCTGGCGGTACGGGTGGCGTCCAGGTTGGTCGGCAGGGCGGTCAGGACGGGCAGGGGCGCGGTGTTGATGTTGATGAGTCCCGGCCCCCAGACGGTCAGCACGGACAGCAGGCCGGGCGTGGCGTCGTGGCCGTAGAGCAGGTCGCGGGAAAACCCCTTGACGAGCAGCAGTTCGCCCAGGGTGTCCAGGGAAGTGTTTTTCACCCGGTAGGGCAGACGGGCCGCCGCGTAGGTGGCGTCTTCGGCGCCGCCGGAGCGGGGCGCGTCGTCGGCGTCGAGCCAGTCGACGAGCGCGGCCAGCAGGGCCTGCGCCTTGTCGCTCGACAGGGCAAAGGGCTTGGCCTGCAACAGGCGCAGGAAAATGCCTTCGAACACCGTATGGTCCCGCAAGCCCGGATGCAGGCTGTTGATGGGGAATTTGCCGGTTTCGTCCTCGATGCGGCCGCTGACGTGCCCATCCAGAAACCAGCGCCCGGGGTAGGCGGACAGCTCGGGAAAGGCGGCCCAGTCCTCCGTGAGATTGTCCGAAAGCTGTTGCCGGCTGTCTTCGAGCAGCAGCGTGCCGGCGGCCAGCAGGCCGGATTCGGCCATGGCCTCGGCCTGACGGGCGTAGACGCCGGCGTAGGCGGTGAACACCTCGATTTCGGCGGTGCGCACGGTCTGTACGGCCAGGGCCGCCAGCAAGGCCACCAGGACCAGGACGAACAGCAGGACCGCGCCGCCAGACCGCGCCCGGTTCATAAGCCCCTCGGGGCGGCGATGGTGCGGGCCGGCAGGTTGATCCGGATATCCAGGGGGAACCGGCGGTCGCCGACGACCAGGGTGGCCTCCAGGTGGACCTGTCCGGGCAGGGGCGAACGCTTGGCCTGTTCCCGGGCCTGGCTGTCCCAGGATGTGACGGGACCGGTCTGCGCCGTTTCCAGGAAATGGAGCTGCACGTTTTCCAGGCGGCCGGCCAGCACGGTTTCATTCCAGTTCGGGTCCACGGTGACCCGGCGGGGCACGGTCGCGGCCACGCGTTCCCGGCGCACCAGACGCGCGTTTCCCGCATCGCCGGTCCCGGTCGTCTCGGGCCGCAGCACGTATTCGAGGCGATTGAAGGCATGGGCGGGGAAGGGCAGCCCGGGGTCCAGGGTGGCGGCGCTGGCCAGGGTCAGGATCACCTGGTCGGCCTGCCCGGACAGGTCCGTGTCGGCAATCCCGCCGCTGAAGGCCATGCTGGCGGGCACGGTGCCCCTGGTCCGTTCCACGTAGATGATGGAGCCGAGGTCGTTGGCCAGGGCCAGCCGGAGCGCCGTGGCGGTGCTTTCCAACTCCAACCGGGCCTTGGCGTCCTCGGCCAGTCCCATGACCTGGGAGGCCACGGAATAGCTGCCGACCATGACCAGCCCGGCAATGAGCACGGCCAGCAGGATTTCCACCAGGGTAAATCCCGCTTCCGGGCGGCGGTCCGGGATCATTGCCGGGGCTCCAGGCGCGACAGGCGCACCGACACCGTTTGCGCGCCATTGGCCTGCACCGTGACCGCGACCACCCGGAACAGCGCGTCCGGGGTGGCGGTGACGCCGACGCTCCAGGCATAGGCGTCGTCCGGGGCCGGAAACCGGCCCGTGGCGTTGGCAAAGGCCGATTCGCCGGTCAGCTCGACGGTGGCCATCTTGTCGGCGGCGAGTTCGCCGGCCCGGCGCATCCGGGCGGCTTCGAGCCGGCGGTCCTGGAGCTGGACCATGCCGGCCAGCAGCGAGACCAGGGCGATGGCCAGGATGGCCACGGCGACGAGCGTCTCCAGGAGCGCCTGGCCGGACTGTCGCTGACGGGCGGCGGACATGCTCAGCCGCCCCTGGACGAGGTGCCCGTGTCGGGCCAGACGATGTGCGGCAGGCCGTGGCTGTCGGCAAAGCGCGTGGCGGCCGCGTCCAGGTCCGTACGCAGCAGTTCCACCCGGCAGCCCACGGCGGAAATGGTCAGGGCCGCGCTTTGGCCGGCTTCGTCGGCCAGCCGGATGAAGGCCGGCTGGCACAGGCCCTCGGGCCGCAGCACGATGGAGGTGCGGTCGGGTTGGCGCGCGGCGCCGGCGTTGGTCAGCACGAGCATGGGGCGCACCGTGTCGGGAAGCCCCGCCGACACCGTGACCCGGCTGCCGTCCTTGACGGCCGGGGCGCGGGCCGTGGGCTGGTTCGGGGCGGTGGTGTCCGTCCCGGCGTTTTCCTGTCGGCGCGCGGGCAGGGCGAGATCCTGGCCGATCTGCACGGCGCGGCATTTGCCGGCGGCCCAGTCGATGTCCACCCGCCAGTCGCGCCCCGTGAGCAGGGATTCGGCCCGGGCCCGGTGCAGCACGCCCTGGATCACCCGGGCGGCTGTTTTTTCCCCCTCCCGGGAGAGCATGGTGGAAAGCGTGGGCAACACGAGGCCGGCGGCAATGCCCATGACCACCAGGGCGATGGTCAGCTCCAGCAGGGTGAAGCCGGCCGCGGCGGCCGGGGGCTTTGTCCGGGAACTACTTGGCAAGGTCCCAGCTCTTGATGTCGGCGTTGACGCCCTCGCCGCCGTCTTCGCGGTCCGCGCCAAGCGACATCAGGTCGAAATCGCCGTGTTCGCCGGGAGAGATGTAGACATAGTCGCGGCCCCAGGGGTCCTTGGGCACGGCGTCCACATAGCCCTTGGTCGGAAAGTTTTCCGGAATGCGGCCGATGCTCGGTTTTTCCTTGAGCGCGCGCAGGCCCTGTTCGGTGCTCGGGTATACGCCGTTGTCGAGCTTGTACTGCTTGAGTGCCATGGACAGGCTTTCGATCTGCATCTTGGCCTTGACCACCCGGGCCTTGTCCGGCTGGTCCACGATGCGCGGCAACACCAGCCCGGCCAGGACGCCCAGGATGACGATGACCACCATCAGTTCGATCAGGGTGAAGCCGGCGGCGTCGCGCCGACGGGCGGAGCTGTGGCGGGACGTCGAAACAGGGCGGGCCTTCATGAAACCTCCTTTGCCGGCGGCCGCGGGCGCACGGCTTAGCCGATCAGGCTGCTCATCTCGAAAATGGGGAGCAGCACCGCCAAGACCATAAGTCCCACCATGCCGCCAAGCAACAGGATCATGATGGGTTCGAACAGGGAACTGGCCGCCCGGATACGGGTGGACACGTCGTTTTCGAGCATGCGGGCCAGATTGACCAGCAGTTCGCCCAGCCGGCCGCTTTGTTCGCCGGCCGAGACGATCTGGATGACGATGGGGGCGAACACCTCGGCCTCGCGCATGGGTTCGGTCAGGCCGCCGCCCTGGCTGGCTTCGTCGCGGATGCGCTCCATGGCCTTTTCAAAGACCACGTTGCCGGACACCGAGCCGGCGATGCGCAGCGCCGCCAGCATGGTCACGCCCTGCAACAGGCAGGTGCCGAGCGTGCGGCACAGCCGGGCCGTGGCCGCGTTTTGGGTGATGCCGCCGATAACGGGCAGGCCAAGGGCCAACCGGTCCTTGACGGCCCGGCCGCGCGGCGTGCGCACCAGCCGCATGACCGCGAAGACGATGGCCGCCAGCGCCCCGAGCAGCACCGGCCACCAGTCCCGGAAAAAGTTGCTGACCGCGATGAGGATGACCGTGGGCAGGGGCAGGGAGCGCCGCAGGTCCACGAAAATGCGGGTCACTTCCGGGATGACGTAGGTGAGCAGCAGCCCGAGCACGATGATACCGAAAAAAAACATGAAGGCGGGATAGGCCAGGGCGGCCTGCAACGTGCGCGTCAGCGCCATCTGCCGCTCCATGTACTCGGCCAGGTTGGTCAGCACGATGGGCAGCATGCCCGTGGCCTCGGCCGAGCGCACCATGCTGATGTAGGTGGGCGGGAAGACGCCGGGATAGGCGGACAGGGCCGTGGAAAAATCCTGGCCCTCGCGGATGCGCTCCAGGATGTGGGAAAAGATCCACTTGGCCCGGCCGGTCCCCATCTGTTCGATGAGCGACCCCAGGGCCTTGTCCAGGGGCAGGCCCGCTTCGAGCAGGGTGGCCAGCACCTGGGTGGCGGTCAGCAGCTGGGCCCGGCTGACCCGCCGGGAAAAAAAGGTGCCGCCGCCGGTTGCCTTCGCCGCCCCGCCGGCGGCGCCCGGCGCCCGGGCCTCGCTCAAGGCGCTCACGTAGAGCCGCTTGGCCCGCAGGAGCTGCCGGGCGGCCTGCTGGCTTTCGGCCGAGAGGATGCCTTGCCGGGTGCGGCCCTTGGCGTCGACGGCGGTGTATTCGAAGACAGGCATGGCGCGGCTAGGGCTTCATGGACAGGATTTCCTCACGGCCCTGGCGCGTGAGGATGACGAAGTTTTTGCCGATGCGGCTGATGCGCGCGTCCCGGATGTTGTCGCCCACGGCAAAAGGCTTTTGGATGCGGGCGGATTTGTCCCGCAAGAAAGCGACGTTGCGGTCGGGATCGCCCGTGACCACGGTGCCGGTCAGGTCCACGTCGATCTTGGTGGGCGCGGGCGGCGCGGCCTTGGCCGCTTCGGCGGTCGGACGCAGGCCGAAGATGTCGTTGTCCAGGATGGCCCGCGTCAGGGCGGCCATTTGCGGCGGCGGCTGCGGGGCGGCGGTCGCCCGGGGCGGCGCGACGTCGGCGGGGAGCCGGGCGATATCGGGGGGGAAAAGCAGAAAACGAGCCACAAGCACGAGGGCTCCGGCCAGCGACAGCAGGGTGGTCAGGGCGACGAGCTGGTTGAAACGGGATTCGGTCATGGCTGTCGCGATCCGGTTGCGGGCTTGGAGCTCCTGGCCCGGCCACGCTGCCGCACGCCCCTTTGCAAAGGGTCCGGGGGCGCGTGTCCCTCCCGGCCGCCGGAGGCTTCTTTTTCCGGCTTTGCCCCTAAGGGCACAGGCCGAAATCCTTGGCCTTGTTGGCCTGCGTGCACAGGCCGAAATCGCAGGCCAGCTTCAGGTCGGCGCAGCCCTCCCGGGACTGGTGCAGCCGCAGCCGCAGCACGCCCCGGTTGCGGTAGGCCGCGGCGAAATTGCTGCGCAGCCGCAACGCCTTGTCGTAATCGCCCATGGCCTGCTCGTAGTGATTGGTCGCTTCCATGGCCAGGGCGCGGTTGTAGTAGAGTTCGGGATCGTTTGGCGCGATGGCGATGGCCGCGTCGAGGGTGGTCGCCGCCTCGTCGTAGCGGTGCAGGGTGAGCAGGATGTCGGCCTTGTTGTTGCGGGCGGCGATCTGGGACGGATCGGCGGCCAGGATGCTGTCGTAGTCGGCCAGGGCCCGGTCGGTGTCGCGCATGACCTGGTAGGTCAGGGCGCGGTTGAAAAGCGAGGCGATCCGGTCCGGCCCGCCGAGGCGCACGGCGGCGTTGAAGTCGGCCAGGGCCTTCTCATACTGTTCCAGGGCGAAATAGGTCACGCCCCGGTTGTTGTAGGCCCGGGCCATGGCCCCGTCGCGGGCCAGGGCGTTGGTGAAATAGGTCAGCGCCTTGTCGTAATCCTGGCGCATGTAGGCCGCCGCGCCCAGGTCGTAGGCGGTCTGGGCCGCGGGCGCGCCTGCATCGCGGGCTTTCTGGAAATCCCGCGCCGCCAGATCGTACTGGCGCATCTGGTAATAGGCTTCGCCGCGCTGCGTGTAGACGGCGGCCGGAGCCTTGCCCGAGGCAATGACCGGCGAGGTCTGGCGCACCACGTCCTCGGGATTTCTCGAATCGGCCCCTGCGGCCAGTCGCACGGCTGTCGGCGACCGCTTGGCGGCGCAGCCCGCCAGGGCGAGCAGGAGGCCAAGGGCCAGCAGGACGGCGAGACGACGCGGCGCGACCGCCCATCGCCGAGACAAGGTCGTATGCGGGCCGATCGTGTCGGCGAACCGGGAGCAGCAGGTAAGTAGGCGCACGGCGGGTGGCGTACCCTCGTCGAAACAGGATTTGTTTCACCGAGTATGCAGGAAAGTGCAGGCGCGGACAAGGAGCTTTTTGCCGTGGCGGCAAAGGCCCGTGCCGGACGCCGCACCTGGGAGGGCAATCGTGGTGCGACGTCCGGACGGGCGGGGGAGGGGGGACAATCTAGGCGGGAGGGGAACCCGCCTCGTCATGGCCGCCGACCAGCCGTTTGGCCAACACGCCGGCGCTCATGATGATTTTGAAGAAGACGGGAATGAAAAACGGGGCGAGCAGCGTCGCGCCGAGCATCCCGCCAATGACGCCCGTGCCGATGGCATGGCGGCTGTTGGCTCCGGCCCCGGTGGAGATGGCCAGGGGCAGACAGCCGAGGATGAAGGCCATGGAGGTCATGATGATGGGACGGAAACGCAGTCTGGCGGCCGACAGGGCCGCGTCGCCCAGCGATTTGCCCGCCCTGACCTCGAGCACGGCGAATTCCACGATCAGGATGGCGTTTTTGGCGGCCAGGCCGATAAGCGTCACCAGGGCGATCTGGAAGTAGAGGTCGTTGGACAGCCCCCGGCCGAACACGGCGGCGATGGCCCCGAACAGGGCGAAGGGCACGGCCATGACCACGGCGAAGGGCAGGGTCCAGCGTTCGTACTGGGCGGCCAGGATCAGGATGACCATGATGATGCCCATGCCGAAGACCATGGCCGAGGAGCCCTTGGCCGCTTTTTCCTGGTAGGCCGAACCGGACCAGGCCAGGGTGTATTCCGCCGGCAGGACCTTGGCCGCGGCCTGCTCCATGGCGGCCAGCGCCTCGCTCGAGGTGTGGCCCTCGGCCGGTTCGCCCATGATCTTGGCCGCCGGGAAGACGTTGAAGCGCTCCAGCACCTCGGGGCCGGTGGACTTTTCGATGGTGGCCAGGGCGGTCAGCGGAATCATGTCGCCCTTGTCCGAGCGCACGTAGACGTCGCGCAGGTCCTCGGGCCGGTCGCGGAAGTCGGCCTCGGACTGGAGCTGGACGCGGAAGGTGCGGCCGAACTTGTTGAAGTCGTTGACGTAGTACGCGCCGAAGGTGGCCTGCATGGCGTCATAGACGTCGCTGACGGCCACGCCCAGGGCCTTGGCCTTCTGCCGGTCCAGCTGGACGCGCAGCTGGGGCACGTTGACGCCGAAGGTGGTGGACACCCGGCCGATGGCCGGATTTTGCTGGGCTGCGGCCACGAGTTTCTTGGTCATGGCCGACAGGTCCTGGACCGTGCCCTCGCCACGGTTTTGCAGGTAGGCCTCGAAACCGCCGGTGTTGGACATGCCGGTGATGGCCGGCGGGTTGAAGGCCAGGGTCAGGCTCTTGGGCAGGGACATGCCCCGGCCGAAGACGCGCTTGACGAAGTCGAACGAGCTTTCGCCCGGCTTTTGGCGCTCATCCCAGGGCTTGAGCGGGATGAACATGGTGCCGTAGTTGGAGCGGTAGGTGGACGAGAGAATGTCGAGGCCGGTGATGGTGATCTGGTGTTCCACCACCGGGTCCTTGGCGTTCATGGCGTCCATGGCGTCGTCCACGGCCAGGGTGGAGCGCAGGGACGCACCGTCGGGCAGGATGTTGACGCCGAGGATGTAGCCCTGGTCCTCGTCCGGCACCAGACCGCCCGGGACGATGCGGAACAGCGACAGCGTGCCCACGCACAGCGCCGCGAAGAGCACCATGGCCAGAAGGACGTGGCGCAGCAGGAAGGCCACGCCGACGGTGTAGCCGCGTGTCACCGTGTCGAACAGGCGGTTGAACCCCCGGAAGAACCGGTTGGGCTCCTGGTGGCCGGGCTTGAGCAGCGCGGCGCACAGGGCCGGCGTCAAGGTCAGGGCGACGAGCCCCGAGATGACCACCGACACGGCGATGGTGATGGCGAACTGCTTGTACATCTCGCCGGTCAGGCCGCCCAGGAAGGCCACCGGCACGAACACGGCGCACAGCACCAGCACGATGGCGATGACCGGGCCCGTCACCTCTTCCATGGCCTTGGCCGTGGCCTGCTTGGGCGGCACTTTCTCCGTGGACATGATGCGCTCGACATTTTCGAGCACCACGATGGCGTCGTCGACCACGATGCCGATGGCCAGCACCATGCCGAACAGGGTCAGGGTGTTGATGGTGAATCCCAGGGCGTACATGCCGGCGAAGGTACCGATAATGGACACCGGCACGGCCAGACAGGGAATGAGCGTGGCCCGGAAGTTCTGCAGGAACAGGAACACCACCAAAAAGACCAGGATCATGGCCTCGACCAGGGTGTGGATGACCTCCTCGATGGAGACGCGCACGAAGGTCGTGGTGTCGAGCGGCACCTTGTAGGCAATGCCGTCCGGGAAGCGTTGCGACAGTTCGGTCAGCTTGGCCGTGACCCGGTCGGCCGTGGCCAGGGCGTTGGCTCCGGGCGACAGGTAGACGCCCACGCCCACCGACGGATTGCCCGATATCTTGGACCGGGTGGTGTAATCCTTGGCGCCAAGCTCCACCCGGGCGACATCCTTGAGCCGCAGCACCGAACCGTCGGACTGGGCCTTGAGGATGATGTTTTCGAACTCCTCGGGGGTGAGCAGCCGTCCCTTGGTGGTGACCATGTAATTCAGGGCCACGGGCTTGTCGGGATCGGTGGGCTCGGCCCCGATGCGGCCGGCCGCGAACTGGGCGTTTTGCTCCTGGATGGCCTTGGCCACGTCGCTTGGCGTCAGCTTGAGCTGGGCCAGCTTGTCGGGCCGCAGCCACACGCGCATGGCGTAGTCCTTGGCCCCGAAGATGGAGGCGTCGCCGACGCCCGGCAGACGCTTGAGCTCGTCCAGGACGTTCACCAGGACATAGTTGCTCAAATACACCTCGTCATAGCGCTTGGACGGGGATTCGAACATGATGACCTGGAGGATGTTCGAGGATTTCTTGCGCACGGTGACGCCCTGGCGCTGCACCTCGGAGGGCAGCGTGGTCAGGGCGGCCTGCACGCGGTTGTTGACGTTGATGGTGTTCTGGTCGGGGTTGGTGCCCACGGCAAAGGTGACGGTGATGGACAACGAGCCGTCGCCCGAGCTGGTCGAGCGCATGTAGAGCATGTTGTCCACGCCGTTGATCTGCTGTTCCAGCGGCGCGGCCACGGTGGCGGCGATAACCTCGGGGCTGGCCCCGGGGTAGCTGGTCGAGACGTTGACCTCGGGCGGAATGATGTCCGGGAACTGGGCGATGGGCAGGTTTTCGATGGCCGCCAGCCCCGCCAGCACGATGACCAGCGAGATGACGATCGAAAAGACCGGGCGCCCCAGGAAAAAGCGCGAGATCATGAACGGGGCTCCCCGGACGCGCCGGCATCGGCCTTGGCCGCCCCGGCGGCGGGCTTGCCGGCGGCCTGGGCCGGCGCGTTGTCACGCACGCGCACGATCATGCCCGGCCGCACCTTGATGACGCCTTCGGCCACGATGCGTTCGCCGTCGGACAGGCCCTTTTCGATCAGGAAGTCGTTGCCGACCGCGTCGCCAAGGGCCACGGGCCGGGGAGCGACCTTGTTTTGGGCGTCCAGGACCCAGACCATGGCGCCCTGCTGGGTGTTGAGCACGGCGTCCTGGGGCACGGCCAGGGCGTCCTTGTAGTGCGCCCCTTCCAGGTGGACCCGCACGAACTGGCCCGGCAGCACGGCCGCGTCTGGATTGTTGAACTCGGCCCGCACCTTGACCACGCCGGTGCTGGTGTCGACCTGCGTGTCGGTGAAGTTGATGTGGCCGGTCCTTTTATAGGGGCTGCCGTCGGGCAGGGTCAGGCGCACGACGTAGTCGCCGTTTGCGCCGATGACCACCTTGCCTTCGGCCAGCTGCTTGCGCAGGCGCAGCATCTCCTGGCCGGACATGGAGAAGTTGACGTAGAGCGGATCGACCCGGTTGATGGTCGTCAGCAGGCTGCCGTCGCTGGTGGTGCTGATCAGGCTCCCCTCGGAGCGGGTCTCCTTGCTGGTCAGGCCGGAAATGGGGGCCGTGACCTTGGTCCACTCGAGGTTGAGCGAGGCCTCGCGCACCTTGCCCCGGGCCGTCTCCACGGCGGCCGTGGCCGAATCCAGGGTGGTTTTGGCGTCGTCGTCGTCTTTTTTGGCCACCACGTCGTCCCGGTAGAGCTTGTTCATGCGGGCGGCGTCGCGCTTGGCCTGGGCCAGGGTGGCCTCGGCCTGACCCAGCGCGCCCTTGGCCTGCTCCAGGGCGGCCTGGAAGGGGGCCGGATCGATTTCGAACAGCAGGTCGCCCCGGTGCACGGGACGGCCTTCCTCATAGGTCCGCCGCAGCAGGATGCCGCCCACCCGGGCCCGGACCTCGACCGCGCGCGAGCCGGCCGTCTGGCCCATGAAGGTCATGTGCAGCGGGATGTCGGCGCGCTTGACGGTAAAGGCCACGACTTCGGGCGGCGGGGCCTTGGTGGCGGTTTCCTGGCCGGAGCTGTCCGTGGCGCAGCCGGTCAGGCCGGCGGGCAGGGCGCTTACCAAAACCAGGAGAGCGAGGAGGCGCAACGCCTCGACGGTACGAAACAAAGTCATAAAACATCCTCCGGAACGGGGGCCATGTCCTTGGGGGGGATGTGGCCGGCCAGCAAGTGGCTATTGTTGGGAAACCCTTGCCGTTGTCTCGCCGCGGGCGAGCAGCGGCATCCAGGCCATGGCGAAACGGTCCGCCGCACGGGCTGTGAAATGGTAGCCGTCGTTGCGATCGAACCAGGGGACGAGCAGGTCGGTGTTCGGGCCGGAAAAGACCCGTTGCTCCGGATCGGCGGCCGCGGTCTGGGCGGCGGTGATGGCCGGACAGGACCGGTAGCAGCCGGGGTCGTGCCGGTCGCCGCAGGTCGGGTCCAGGTACAGGGAGGCGCGCGACACGAACACGTCGCTTTGCCCGCCGCCGTGGGCGCGAATCTCCCCGAGCACGGCATCCAGGGCCGTGCCGTATTCCTGGCGGGTCATGCGCAGGGCGCAATCCGCCTCACCCTGGTGGAACAGGATATGGGTCGGCGTCATGCCCCGGGCGGCCAGATCGTCCAGGGCGCCGGTGAGCAGGGGGGCGAGCTGGCCGCCCGGCGCCCATTGGAGCACGGACGAACCGCCCCGGGCGATGTCCATGAAGATCACGGTATCGTAGAGGCCGCTGGCCACGATCCGGTCGCCCAGGCGGGGCCAGGTGCTGCCTTTGGCCCCCGTGGCCCCGGGCAGGGCTTCGTAGGCCTTGCGGCATTGCCCGTCGAAATAGGCGTACACGGCGTTGGTGGCGTGGTAGCCGGGATCGACGGTGTTGGAGGCGTTGGACTGGCCGAAAACCAGGGCAACCATGGTGCGCGGGCCGAGCAGATCGGCGCAATTTACGGCCGGGTTGCCGGGCCGGCCCTCGAAAATGGCCAGTTCCCCCTTGTTTTCTATGGGCGTCAGCCGGGAAGCGTACTTGGCCCGGACGGCCTTGAGGCTGTCCCGGGCGGGGGTGACGTCCGACGCACCGGCTCCGGGCAGGGCCAGGGCGGCCAGCCCGCAGACACCGATGCAGATGCCGGCCAGCCGGACCAGGAAAACGGTGAACGGTCGTTCACTTGAAGATGAAAAAAAATCACGCAACGACTGCATGGGCAAACAGCTCCCAATTGGCGGCAATCTGGCGCTCCAGATCCACATCCTCGGGGCTTCTGGCGCACATGAGCGCCGGCATGGCCACCAGCCCCAGGTAATGGACGAACAGCTCCTGGGGACGGATGTCGGAACGGATTTCCCCCTGCTCCTGTCCCTGGCGGATGAACTCGATAATCGTGGCGCGAATGGCCTCGTGCTGCTTGATCTTGAGGTCGCGCAGCCGTTTTTCCTCGAACCACAACACATCCGACAGAAAAATGACGGGCAGGGCGCGGTAGCGGGCCACGAGCTTCATGATGTCCGTGTACATGATGCGCAGGGCGTCCATGGGCGAGGTGGCCTCGGCCCGGGCCCGCCGCGCGCTGGCCAGATGAATCCCATGGTGCTCTTCCAGGACGGCCGCCAGGATATCCCCTTTGTTCTTGTAATGCCGATAGAGGGCGGCGGCCGAAATGCCAACGGCTTCGGCCACACGGCGCACGGTGACGGCGCCGATACCCTTTTCCACAACAATGGACAGGGCCGCTTCGGCGATCTGTTCCCGACGCAGGGGAGATTCCATCCGCTCGGTCATGGTTCGAAGTTAACACTTGTTTACGACGTGTCAAGACTGGAAAGGGGGGCGCGGCAAATTTGCCAGGGATCGATATAGCGCCCGGGGCGCGCAGGTCAAGTCGGGCCGCCGGCCCGGTCGGGGGCTGCCGCCAAAAGCAAAGGCCCGATGGACGTTTCCGATCGGGCGGTACGAGACAATTTTTCAGGGACACAACACTAAACCAGGGTGGCCCGGACCACTTCGTCGATGGTGGTGACGCCGTCGAGGATCTTGGCCAGCCCGTCTTCGCGCAGGGTGCTCATGCCGGCCTCGATGGCCTTGACCCGGATGAGTCCGGCCTGCGAGCCGTGCAGGATGATTTCGGCCATGCGCTCGTCCACGACCAGGATTTCGTGGATGGAGGTGCGGCCCCGGAAGCCCGTGTGCATGCAGTGGTCGCAGCCCACGGCCTTGTGGATGGTGCGTCCGACCAGGGTGCGCCCGGCCGGACCAAGGGGCAGCAGGTCCTCCTCGGTGGCGGCCACGGCCTGCCGGCAACGCGGGCACAACACCCGGACCAGCCGCTGGGCGATGATCGCCCGCAGCACCGAGGCGACCATGTAGGGCTCGATGCCCATGTCCACCATGCGGGTGATGGCCGAGGCGGCGTCGTTGGTGTGCAGGGTGGACAGGACCAGATGGCCGGTCAGGGCGGCCTGACAGGCGATCTGCGCCGTTTCCTCGTCACGGATTTCGCCGACCAGGATGACGTCCGGGTCCTGGCGCAGGATCGAGCGCAGGCCATTGGCGAAGGTCAGGTCGATCTTGGCGTTGACCTGCATCTGGCCCACGCCTTCGATCTGGTATTCGACCGGGTCCTCGATGGTGAGGATGTTTTTGTCCGACGAGTTGATGTCGTTGATGGTGGCGTAGAGCGTGGTGGACTTGCCCGAACCCGTGGGGCCGGTGACGAGGATGATGCCGTGGGGCAGCATCACGAGTTTCTTGAGAATCTCCAGGTTGCCGGGCGAGAGGCCCAGTTCGCCGAGGCTCAGGATGCGGGTGTTTTTTTCGAGCAGGCGCAGCACCAGCCGTTCCCCGAATTTGGTGGGGAAGACGGACACGCGGATGTCCACGTTGCGGTTGCCCAGGCGGATGTCGAAGCTGCCGTCCTGGGGCAGGCGGCGCTCGGCGATGTCGAGCCGGGCCCGGATTTTCACGTGGGAAACGATGGGCGGATGCCAGCGTTTGTCCAGGGTCTTGATGTCGTAGAGCACGCCGTCGAGGCGGAAGCGGATCTTGAGCGCGTTCTGATAGGGCTCGATGTGGATGTCGCTGCACAGGTCCTTGACGGCCTGGGTGAGCAGTTGGTTGACGAGGCGGATGACCGGGGCGTTGCTCGTTTCGTCCAGCAGATCCTCGGTGGACATGTTTTCCGGCGGCGGGCCGATGAAATCGTCCAGACTGACGTCGTCGAGGACCGGCTGGGTTTCGGCGTCGGCCTCGCCAAAGGCCTGGTTGATGGCCGAAAGGACGGCCTCGGCCGGGGCCAGTTCCGGTGTCAGCCGGGAGACGGTGAGCAGTCGCCGGACATCGTCGACAAGCTCCGGGCTCGACGGATCGGCCATGGCCAGACGCATGTCGTCGTCAGGTCCGTAGGGCACGACCTGATTGCGTTTGAGATAGGCGAAAGGCAGGCCGCGCAGCCGTTCGGCGTCCGCGTCGGTCAGGGGCACGGTTTCGAGGTAGGCCATGTCCAGAACCCCGGCCAGGGCCCTGCCGGCCAGTTCGGGATCGGTCCGGTACTGCTCGGCCAGCCGGAGAATGGGATTCTGGCCCAGGCGGGCGGCTTCGGCCAGGGTCTCTTCCAGATCGTCAAGGCCGACGCCCAGGGTTTCGGCCATGGGTTCCAGGGCGAGGGGAAGGGCTTCGGCGGCCCCGGTTTTGGACGTTTCGGGCGCGGGCGGGGGAGCGGAAGGCAGGCGCTTGCGGCCGGGCAGGCGGCAGAGGTCGAGCACCCGGCGGCTGAACCGGCCGGCATGAAGCAGGAGTTGCCTCCGGCGGCCGGAAGGGGCCGCGCCTTTCCCCGGTCCGCCGCCAGCCGTCCGTCCGAGCCCCCCTTTGGGGAGCGTCCGGCCGGGGTCGCGCCCCTCCCGACCGCCGGAGGCCTCTTTGTTCATGGTCCTAGCCCCTGTCGCCGGCCGCGAAAAAGACCGGGGCCTTGCGGATGGGGGTGGTCAGCTCGTCGTCACCGAATTCGATTTGCCGTTCGATGTCCATTTGCTTGGCGTGCAGAATCTTGTTGCTGTCCGGCCCGGGCGCGGCGATGCGGGGGGTGATGAACACGTAGAGGTTGGTGCGTTCGTCGACCACGGATTTGTTCTTGAACAGCCAGCCGAGCAGCGGCACGTCGCCAAGCCCGGGCACCTTGCTGTTGCCCTCGCTTCGGCTTTTGCCGATGAGCCCCGAGAGCACGATGGTCTCGCCGTTGCGGCACATGACCGTGGTTTCGGTCACCCGCTTGCGCGTGGTCGGTTGCAGGGTGCCGGTCTCCTTGGTGACCGTCTCGTCGATGCGGCTGGTTTCCTGCTTGATCTTGAGCTTGATGGCGTTGCCCTCGTTGATCTGCGGCGTGACCTTGAGCGAGGTGCCCACGTCCTTGTAGTCGAAGCGCTGGTAGGGCCGGTCGGTGGTGGACTGGCCCACGTCCTGGCTGGTGAGGTAGGGCCGGTTTTCGGCCACGGTGATGGTGGCTTCCTCGTTGTCCAGGGTCATGAGCTGGGGCGTGGCGATGATGTTGAAGCTGTTGTCGGACTTGGCCGCGTTGACCATGGCCTGGAGGTTGGAATAGACGACCTCGCCGATCTTGACCGGAAAGGCCACGGCTCCAAGGGCGATGCCGGCGGGCGGCACAAAGGCCCCCGAGGAGTTGTACAGCGATTCGTAGCCCGAGGGGTTCGACGAGCCGAACAGCAACCCGCCGTATTTGCTGTCGCCCAGGCCGTCCTGCTTGCTGGCTCCGTTGAGGTTGACGCCGAAGGACACGGATTTGTCCGTGGACACTTCCATGATGAGCGCCTCGACGTAGACCTGCTTGCGGGCGGTATCGAGCTTTTGGATCACGCTGTCCACAAAACCGAAATCCTCGGGCGCGGCGGTGACGAGCAGGCTGTTGGTGGTCTTGTCGGCCACGAATTTGAAGCCGCCGCTGATGGTGGGCGCGGCCTGCCCCTTGGCGTCGCCGCTCGTGCTCCCCTTGGTGAACAGTTCGTTGAGCACTTTGCTGAGGTTCTCGGCGTCGGCGTGCTGGAGCTTGTAGACGCGCAGGTTGCCCTGTTCGGTCTTGTTAGGCACATCGAGTTTGGCCAGAAGCGCCTTGACCTGCCCCACGTATTGCGGTTCGGCCATGACGATGATCGAATTGGTGCGCTCCTCGGCCACGACATTGAGCTTGGTCGCGCTGGCCCCTTCCTTCCGGGCTTCCTGGGAAAGCAGCTTTTCGATCTTTTGGGCCAGCTTGGCGGCCGAGGCGTGTTTTAAGGGAAACATGTAGAGCGAGGCCTTGGCCGAGGCCACGTCGAGTTGGTTGACGATGCCGATGATGCGCTGCACGTTCGGCCGATAGTCGGTGATGATCAGCGTGTTGGTGTCGGCGTAGTCGGCGAGCAGGCCGTCCGGCGAGACGAGCGGGGCCAGCACCTTGCGCAGTTCCGGGGAACGGATGTTGGCCAGGGTCAGCACCTGGGTGACCATGTGGTCGTTTGGCGAAGGCACGGTCTTGTTGCCGGCGATCAGCGGCATGGCCCGGACCCGGCTGGTCTTGGCCGGCACGATCTTGACGAAATGCTCCGTGGGCAGGGCGGTGAAGCCGTTGACCTCGAGCACCGACTCGAAGACCTTGTAGACTTCCTCCAAAGACAGCGGCGCGGGCGAGATGACGGTGACGTTGCCCTTGACGGCGTCGTCGATGACGAAATTCTTGCCCGTGACCTGACTGATGTATTTGATGAAGGCCCGCAGATCCACGCCGTCGAAATTGAGACTGATGGATTTCGTGCCCGGCGGCGGAGGCGTGGGCGCATCCGCCGCCTGCGTGGCGGCGTTCGGCGGCGGGGGCGACTCCGGCGGTTGGGCTGTGGCCTCGGGAACCGCAAGGCCCACGGCCGCCAGCAGGAACAGGGCGAACACCAAAACACGCGCGTCAGTGCGGCGCGGGAGCGGAACACGAGCCTGTGCGGGCCAGAAAAGGCGATGCATTGGCGACACCTGTCGTCAAGAGATTCCGAGGAGCGCCGCGTCGCCATGAGACGGAGTGGCGTCGCCCGTGACGGGTGGGCGGTGTCCCCTGGCGCGGCGTCGCGGCCAACCTGCCGCAAGTCCGGACAATCCCTAGCACGGGGGCGTCAAGGCGTCCAGGATCGTCAGCGGAACAGGTGCGGATGCGGATGGAAAAGGCAAGGAAAAAGATGCCTCCGGCGGCCGGGAGGGGGTCACCCCCTCCCGGACCCTCCCGAAAGGGGCTGGTGGACGGACGTCTGGTTGTGGTCGGGCGGGGCTTCGAATGTTTGGCGGCGCATTGTGCCCAGGCAAAGCCTGGGC
>JAFABC010000353.1 GCA_023426275.1 Pseudomonadota bacterium
GGGGGGGGCAGTGCCCCTCCCGGCCGCCGGAGGCATCCTCTCCTCTCCTGCCAGTCTAGGCGGCGTAGACCATACGTTGCTGCGGGACGTGCTTGTCCGATGTTTCGCTTCCCGCCTCGGTCGCGGCGGCGGGCGGCGTGGTGTCGCTGTACATGTCCCAGTAGTCCTCGAAGGCCTGTTCAATGGTGCGGGCCTCGGCGTAGTCGCGACCGGCCCGGCCCATGGCCCGCATGAGTTCGGGGTCGGCGAGCAGGCCTTCGATGGCGGCCAGCAGGGCATCGGCGTCGCCGGCCGGTATGACCACCCCGGTTTCGCCGGGCAGGATGTTTTCCATGGGGCCGCCCTGGTTGGTGACGATGATGGGCAGGCCCGAGGCCTGCGCCTCCAGGACCACGTTGCCGAAGGTGTCGGTGGCGCTGGGGAAGACGAACAGGTCGCTTGTGGCGAAAAGCGCGGAGAGTTCCTCGCCTTCTCGGTAGCCGGTGAAGGTGGTCGGCGTACCGGCGAGCAGCTCGCGCAGATCGTCGAGGTAGGGGCCATCGCCGACAACGGTCAGGGTGGCGTCGGGCCGGGCGGCGTGGAGCTTGCGGAATGCCTCGGCCAGCAGGTGCAGGTCCTTTTCGCGGGAGACCCGGCCGGCGTAGAGCAGGCGGGGGCCGCCGCCCATGCCGAACTGCTTGGCCACGGTATCCGACCCCTTGTCGGGATGGAAGCGGGCCACGTCCACGCCCCGGGGAAAGAGCCGCAGCTTGGCCGGATCGAGGCCTTTTTCCTCAAGCTCCTTGCCGGTCTCCCTGGAGGGGATGTAGACCAAGTCCATCTGGTTGTAATACCAGATGATAAACTTCCAGGTCAGGTCTTCCATGGCCTCGTCGCCGGTCAGAATCTGGGCGTACTGGGGCAGGGCCGTGTGGTAGGTGCCGTAGATGGGCAGGCGCAGGGTTCGGGCGATGCACAGGGCGGCCAGACCGATGGGGCCGGGTGTGGCCGAATGAATGCGGGTGTAGCCGCCGGCGTAGACGAAATGAAGCATTTCGAGCAGGGGCGGGTAGAAGAGCTTCTGGTCCGGGTATTCGTCGAGGTGGTAGACGCCGATGGGCTTGAAATTCTGCACGCCGGGCTCGTAGACCCGCTGGCCATGGTCGCAGGTGACGATGGTCAGGCCCTTGCCGGTGCGGATGGCCAGTTCGGCCTGCTGGCGAAGCGTGTTGGAAACGCCGTTGATTTCATGGAACGTGTCCGTGAAGTGGGCCACCTTGACGTCGTGGCCGTGGCCGTTGCGGCCGGTGATGGCCTTACGCACCTCGGTGCTGAACTGGCGGTCCTTGGTGAAGATGGAGTAGGCCAGGAAGTAGGGGGACAGCATGGTGTAGAGCGCCCCGGCCGAGCCCAGGGTGCTGAAGATGTCGAAGACGTTGGCCCCGCTGACATGGTCGAGCAGCGTCCGGGCGAAGTGGGAGGCCACCCGGTTGGTGGCCCGGTTGACGAAGGAAAACCAGCCGTTTTCCAGGTTTTCGCCGTTGAGGATGCCGGCCTGGGCAAACTGCATGAGCGTGGCGTCGGAGCGGATGAGGGTCTCGGTTTCCGTGCGGATGAGGTCCTTAAGCGGCGTGTTGGCGGTGGTGCGACGGCGGGTCAGGGACCGAACCAGCCGGGTCCGCAATTTGAAAGCCAGTCCGGCCCCGCCCTGCATCTCAGGTTCCAGGAAGCGATCGATGACCTTGAGCGTCACGTCCTTGTCCAGAAAGCGGTCGATGCTGAAGCGGTGTTTGTAGTACTGGTAGCCGATGCTGTAGAGGGTGCGGGCCATGGTGCGCGGAGTGGAGGACGCGCCAACCGCGCGGGAAGCGCCGTTTTCGAGTCCGTCGAGAAATTCCTGCAAATTGTTCGCCCCGTCGACATGGGTGTAGGTCGAGGCGATATACAGCGCGCTGTGATCGTCGGAGCCGCCGATAAGGTTTTTGCGCCAGGGCTGGGTGTAGCCCGGGTCGATGTCGTATTTTTCGGCCAGCCGCCAGATGATGTCCTCGTCGAGTCCGGGAATGATTTCGCGCAGGCAGTCGTTTTGCCAGGCGTCGCGCGCGCCGTTGATCTCGAAGTTGCGAAAAAGCAGCAGCAGCTTTTCGAAGTTGGGCACGGTGATGCGGTCGTTGACCCCGAACAGCGGATGGGCCACGGCATGGTGCAGCTTTTCCCGGCGCAGGTAATCGACCAGATCATAGACATTCTCACGCAGCCGTTGCAGCTCGGTGTGGATGGCTTCGTTGATGTCGTAGACCAGCACGTGGACCTTGCAGCGGTCCTCGGGGAAGTAGGACGTCACTTCCTCGCTGATGAAAGTGTCGGGCAGATGGGCGATGGACAGCGCTCCCTCGATGCGATTATGATCTGAAATAGTGACAAGACCCATGCCCTTGCGTTTGGCCTCCTCGTAGATGCGCATGGGCTCGGTGTAGCTTTCCGGGCAATTGAGCTTTTGCAGCACCCACTGGGAAGGTCTGGTCGAGAATTTGGAATGCACGTGCAGGTCGATCTTCATGGTTTCTCCTTGCATGAGCGTCTGGCGGGACGACCGGCGGCATTCGGAAGCGCTGTTGCGTCGGCGTCTGTCGGCGTTTTGGTCTTTGACCGCGTTATCCGGGCCACTCCATGGAACGTGTGGTTGCGGCGGGACCCTGGTCTGGTACAATGAAGCACGGTGTCTGCGGGCTCGATTCGTTGGCGGGCACACTAGCCGTGGCGCATGGCGTTCGGATTGCGTTTGCCCGCACTTTTGTTGACGGGACGGGGGGATTTGTCACGAAAATGACGTTTGTTCCCGGCCGGGGACAGGCGCATGGTTTGGGCATGAAACCCCATCCGCCCCACCCGGAGGACGCCTGCCGCCCCGATCCCGACAGCGCGAACCTGCGCCGGCAGGGCCGGGCCGTGCTGACCGCCCTGGGGGAACACCGTCTGGCCCGGGAATTCGTCCGGCGTTCCCTGATGCTCACGGATCACGAGGCCTTGAGCCGGCTGCTTCTGGAATGCCTGCTGCGCCGTCGCCCACGCTGAAGCGTCTTCCCCGGTGGCCGCGACGGAGGGAGGGGCGGTGGCCGGACGCCGCGCGTCTCGTGATGCCCGGGATTCCGGAGAGGTTCCTTTTCCTTGCCCGGCGGATGCCATTTGTCACCTGTTCGTCATATTTCCATGGCTGGAACGTCATGGGAGTTTGCCAGGGAAATGCATTTGAGTGGCCGCCCCGGGTCGCCGTCGACGCCGCCCCGATGGCATGCCATGGAAACGGGGCAGGGAGATCGCAACGTGTCAGGCCGTCCGCCACGGCGGCAGCTCCCGAACACGCGCACCGATAACGACGGATTCACCCGAAGGACGGACCGGCGAAACGAGTCGCCAAACGACCCGCCTGCCGCCTGTCGCTTGCGGCCCAGGCATGGTAAAATTTCCCCGCAAGGGGCTCGGGAGCTTGAGCAATGGAAACCAGATCGCACTTCCATGCGGAATTGGACGCGCTCAAGGGGCGCGTCATGGAACTGATCCAACACGTCGAGGCGTCCCGGCAGGGCGCCGAGGAAGCCTATCTGCGCCACGATATCGAGATTGCCCGCCGGGTCATCGAGGCGGACCGGCTGATCAACAAGCAGACCTGCGATATCGACGAGGCCTGCCTGCAGATGCTGGCCCTGGAACAACCCATGGCGCTCGATCTGCGACGCATCGTGGGGTATGCCCGGGCCGTCATCAATCTGGAGCGGCTGGCCGACGAGGCCGTGGTCGTCGCCGAGGGCGCCCTGGCCGGTGTCGGGCTTCCGGGCGATTGCGACAAGATTCTGGCCTCCCTGGCCGAACATGCCGGCCGGATGTTCGGGCTGGCTTCCCGGGCGTTCATCGACGACAGCGTGGAAGCCGCTCTGGAAGTCTGCCGCATGGACGAAAAGGCGCGTGAGATGGCCGTCACGTCCATGCGCTGCATTTCCGAATCGCTTTCCCGCTGCAACGCCGCGCCCGAGGATTCGGTGCGCGCGATCCTCGCGGCCAGATGCTTCGAGCGCATGGGCGGTTACGCCGCCAACATCGCCGAAGTGGTCGTCTTCATCCTCAAAGGGGCAACCCTCAGTCAGCAGTGTCATCCCCGGTGATTGGCGAAACCGTCGGGCAAAGCCGCATGGAACAGCGACCAGAGACGTGCCAGGCCGTGGCCGGCGCCTATGCGCAGGGCGCCCCCGCGCCGTATGGGCTCACGGTGCGCCTGGGGCCGACCCTGGTGCGTGTACGTTCAAATGTTGCCGATATCATTGAGGAGTTGACAGGCCATTACCGGGAATTCCTGGACGACGCCGGTGCACCGGATGTTGTCGTGTCGGTCATGGACCGTGGTCCAGTAAAGCTCGACCTGCCGTTCGTGGAGCGGTCGCGCCCCGGCGAGGCGGCCAAGGAAGACGTCGTCGACCTTGCCGACGGGCGGGTGGTGCGCAAACGGCGCACCGGCCTGTGGCTCGTGTTCGGCCCGGGTGGCCATTGCATCCTGGGGCCGTGCCGCGACAACCTGGACCAGGTCGTCAATTATCTCAACGCCCGGGCGGCGGACAGGGAACTTCGGGCCGGCGCCCGCCTGCTGCACGCGGCCGGCGTGGCCCTGGGCGAGGCCGGACTCGCCATCGCGGGCCTTGCCGGCGCGGGAAAATCCACCCTGGCCCTTGAAATCATGCGGCACGACGCGACCTTTGTCTCCAACGACCGTCTGCTTGTCGGTCCCGGGCGGCAAGGGCTGGTCATGACCGGCATCGCCCGGATGCCCCGCGTCAATCCGGGCACCATCCTGCACAACGATCGGCTGGCCGGCCTGCTGACCGAGGCGGAGCGCACCCGGTTCTCCCATCTGTCGGACAGGGCCCTGCGCCGGCTGGAATACAAATACGATGTCCCCATCCATGCCTGCTTCGGGCCGGGACGCTTCAGGCTCCGGGCGCGCTTGCGGGCCCTGGCCGTGCTGTGCTGGCAGCCCGGCGGCGGGGCGCTTTGCAGCCGTTGGACCACCGTGGCCGCCTGCCCGGAACTGCTCCCGGCCTTCATGAAGGATGTGGGCGTCTTTTTCGAGGAAGGGCCGCGGATGGCCCGGGAAGCCGACTACCTGGACCTGCTGGCCGAGTGCCCCTTGCTGGTGCTGGAAGGCGGTGTGGATTTCCAACGGGCCGCGACCCTCTGCCTGGACTGGCTTCGGGCCTCCGGGAACGCCACGGCCTGCGTGGCGTAGGGGGCTGTTGAACAAGATGTCTCCGAGGCGGCGTCTCTCCCGGCCGCCGGAGGCTTCGTGATACGCACAAAGGAAGAGCGAGCTGTGCCAGATAAAAAATCCACTTCACGCCTGACCATTTCCCGCACCGTCGACATGCCCGACGCCTCGCGGGCGGCGCTCTACCGGCGTGCTCCGGAGCTTGGGCCGAAGATTTTGTTTTTCAGCGGCGGTACGGCGTTGCGCCATCTCAGCGAAACACTCATCGAGTACACCTCCAACTCCATCCATCTCATCACCCCCTTCGATTCCGGGGGCTCGTCGGCCGTGCTGCGCCGGGCCTTTTCCATGCCGGCCGTGGGTGATCTGCGAAACCGCATCATGGCCCTGGCGGACCGTTCGACCACCGGCAACCCGGCCGTGTTCGAGCTGTTCGCCTACCGGATGCCCAAGGACGCGTCCCAGGAAGAGCTGGTCAAGCGGCTGGGGCGGATGATCAATGGCGAGGACCCGCTGATCCGACACGTGCCCGACCCCATGCGCAAGATCATCCGCACGCACCTGCGTTTTTTCGAGCAACGCCGGCCCGATTCCTTTGACCTGCGCGGGGCCAGCATCGGCAACTGCATCCTCACCGGCGGCTATTTCAACTACAACCGCCTGCTCGATCCGGTCATCTACCTGTTCATGAAGCTGGTGGAGGCGCGCGGCATCGTGCGGCCCATTGTCAACGCCGACCTGCATCTGGCCTGCGAGCTGGAAAACGGCCGGGTCATCGTTGGCCAGCATCGCATGACCGGCAAGGAAACCGCCCCCATTGACGCCCCCATCGCGCGTCAGTGGCTGGTGTCCAGCCTGGACGACCCTACGCCGGCCACGGTGCGCATCCGGGAAAAGACCGAGGTCCTCATCCGACAGGCCGACGTGATCTGCTACCCGTACGGGAGTTTCTACACGAGCCTTCTGGCCAACCTGCTGCCCCAGGGCGTGGGCGACGCCGTGGTCGCCACCAACTGCCCGAAGGTGTACATCCCCAATCTCGGCCACGATCCCGAGCAGCGCGGCATGACCGTGGCCGGACAGGTGGCCCGGCTCCTGGAGACGCTGGAAGCCGGCTGCACCCGACCGTGTACGCGTCAGGATCTGTTGCGCTTCGTGCTGGTGGACAGCAGGAACGGGGTCTACGAGAACCCGCTGGATATCGCCGCCATCCGGCGTTTGGGCGTGGAAGTGGTGGACGTGCCCATCGCCCGGCCGGAGAATCCCGCCCAGGCCGACAGCCGCCGGGTGGCCGAATTGCTCGTGTCCCTGGGCTGAGACGCGACAGCGCGCCGGGGTGCGGGGCGTCTCCTTTCGAACGGGCACGGCCGGAGACGGCGCGCCGGTTGGGGAAAAGGAAATCAGTTCTGGTCAGAAGCGACGCCTTTGGACTAGGATGCCTCCCGGCTGTTGCACTCAACCGTTTCCCCGCGCTGCCCGGAGTCGCCTATGCGTCGCATTCCTTCCCCCTTCGCCGTTCTCTTTGCCGTGGTCCTCGCGCTTTCCGCCTGTCAGCCCACCGCGCCCCGGACGTCCGCTTCGGCCGGCGTGGACATGTCGCCGACATCCGGCCTGGCCGCTTCACCGCTTGCCGGCGCGCGGCAATTGATCCTGGTCGTTTCGGATGATTTTTCATCCAATCAGGCCCGGTTGCGGCGGTTCGAGCGGCCGGGGGACGGACGCTGGCGGCCTGTCGGCGACGACGTGGCCGTGACCCTGGGCAAAAACGGCATGGCCTGGGGACGCGGGGTGTCCGGCGATCCGCCGGCCTCCGGTCCTGTCAAGGTCGAGGGCGACGGACGGTCGCCGGCCGGGGTGTTTACCTTCAGCACGGCCTTTGCCTACCAGCCAGGGGAGTTGTGGAAGCCGGCCAAAATGCCGATGCATCGGATCACCGACCAGACCGTGTGCGTGGAAACCATCACCTCGGCGTCCTACAACAGGATTGTCGAGGAAAACACGGTGGCCGACAAGGACTGGGAGAATCCGGACCACATGCTGCGCTCCGACGACCTGTACCGCTACGGGCTTTTCGTCAATCACAACGCGCCCAATATCAAATCGGGAGCGGGTTCCTGCATCTTCATGCACTTGTGGCGGCGTCCGGGCGCGCCGACCGCCGGCTGCACGGCCATGAACGAATCGTCCATGCTGGTCATCCTGGCCTGGATCGATGCCGGTAAAAATCCCGTCCTGATGCAGCTGCCGCGAAAGGAACTGCAACGACTGGCCCCCGCCTGGGGCGCGCCGGAACTGGCAGCCGCGGCCAAGACCATGGGCCGCGACGACTGACGGCCGGCCGTCTGGTCGCTCGCACCGGCAAAGTCCCCCGGCGTCCGATTTCGGTTCGGTGAGCTTCGGCCCGACCGCCTCAGGCGGGTTCGGGGGCCTTGCCCTGTTTTTTGAGGGCGAAATTCAGCAGCTTGTGGGCTTCGATGAAGGAGGGCGAGAGGCGCAGGGCCAGCCGGGAGGCGCGCTCGGCCTTGTCCCAGCGTTCCCAGTCCAGATAGACCCGCCCCAGGTTGAAGTAGAGGTTGGGGTCGGACTTGGCGAATTCCACCGCCCGCATGAAGTATTTCTCGGCGATGTCGTACTTGTGCAGTTTGCGCAGCACGATGCCGATGCGGTTGTAGTGGTGGATTTGTTCCGGGGACAGTTCGATGGCCTCGTCGAGGTAGGCGTAAGCTTCCTCGAAGAGTTCGCCACCGATGAAAAGCTCGGCGATACGGGCCCGCAAGTCCGCGTCATGGGGGAACTCGCGGGCCAGTTTTTCCAGGGTCTGCTTGGCCTCGTCGACGCGCTGCTGTTCGATGAGGTGCTTGCCTTCGGCCAGCCCCTCGGCGATGCGCTGTTCCTTGTCGGCGATGAGGTCCTTGGCTTCCTCGACGACCGTGGCCTGCAACTCGCCAAGCAGGGTGACCAGGGTGTCGGCCAGTTCCTTTTCGTTGCCGGGCGTGTAGTTGAGGATGAGCGGATAGACCTTGCGCAGGTTGCGATCGCCGTTGAGCAGCAGCACCGCGTCGGTGATGAGTTTGGAAAACTCCTCTTTTTCCGAACGCATGAGCGGCGTGCGCAACACCGCGCCCAGGGCTTCGTAGAGCGCCGACACGGCGGGCAGCGTCTTGGCCTGTTTGAGAAAGGTCCCGACCTTGTTGATCTGGGCCCTGGCCTTGGTCAATTCGCTGGACATGTCACCCCGTCGCAGCGGCGCCCTGGGTTATTTGCCCGTTTCCCGGCGCACGATGTTGCGGAAACGGGTAAAGAAGTACCGACTGTCGTGGGGCCCTGGGGCCGCCTCCGGGTGGTACTGGATAGCGATGACCGGCTTTTTCTTGTGGGCAAAGCCTTCAAGCGTGCCGTCATTTAAATTGACGTGGGTCAACTCTACGTCGGACAGGCTTTCGATGTCCACGCAAAAACCGTGGTTTTGCGAGGAAATCTCGATGCGCCCGGTCTCCAGATCCTTGACCGGATGGTTGAGGCCGTGGTGTCCGAACTTGAGCTTGTACGTCTTGCCGCCAAGGGCCAGGCCCAGCAGCTGATGGCCGAGGCAGATGCCGGCCAGGGGATATTCGTCGGCCAAAAGCGCCGTGGTGTGCACCAGATCGGTCAGGGCGGCCGGATCGCCGGGGCCGGGGGACAGGAACACGGCGTCCGGGGAAAGCTTGCGCACCTGCTCGGCCGTGGTGGTGAACGGCACCATCAGGATGTCGAAGCCCTGGGCGGTCAGCAGGCGCATGATGTTCCACTTGATGCCCATGTCGAAAACGACCAGCCGGGGGCCGGGGCCGGGCCACTCGTACTTCCCGTCCACGATCGCGGCCTTGGCGATGCCGTTGCCGGTCCAGACGAAGGGGGCGTCGCACGACACCCGGTCGGCCAGTCCCTGGCCTTCCATGGAGGGCTGGCCGTTGGCCGCCTCCACGATCTTGCGCGGATCGGAGACGTCCGTGGAAATATAGCCCCGCATGGCCCCGTGCAGGCGCAGATGGCGGGTGAGCGCCCGGGTGTCGATGCCTTCGATGCCCGTGACTCCCTGGGCCGTCAGGTATTCCGGCAGGGTCATGGTGGAGCGCCAGTTGGAGGGCGCCTTGCAGCATTCCTTGACGATGAATCCGGCCACGCGGATGCGGGCCGATTCCACGTCCTCGGGATTGACGCCGTAATTGCCGATGTGGGGATAGGTCATGCACACCATCTGTCCGGTGTAGGACGGATCGGTGAGCACTTCCTGATAGCCGGTCATGCCGGTGTTGAAGATCACCTCGCCGCCGGCGCTGCCCTCGCCGGTAAAGGTGTGGCCGTGAAAAAGGGTGCCGTCTTCAAGGGCCAGGATGGCTTTCATGCGGGTCTCCGAGAGGCTTGGGCCGTTGGCCGTCGCTGGGACGGACGTCGGCAAGGTATGTGGGGAACGGGGCCGGCGCGGGGCCGGTGCGTTCGCCGGTAGCGGTCAATTAAGGCCTCTTGGCCCGTCGTGCAAGTCCAAGTTCGATAAGTCGGGCAATAAGCGCCGCAAAGTCCATGCCGGCGGCCTTGGCCGAACGCGGCAAAAGGCTTGTCGGCGTCATGCCGGGTAGGGTGTTGACCTCCAGGAGCATCAACGATCCGCCGGCATAAATGTAGTCGGCGCGGCTGTAGCCGTCGAGCCCGAGGACCTTGTGGGCGGCCAGGCTGATGCGGGCCAGCTCGTCGGTCAGCGCCTCCGGAATCGGGGCCGGACAGATTTCCTCGGCGGCGCCCGCCTCGTATTTGCTGGTGTAATCAAAAAATTCCCCGGCCTTGGGGCGGATCAGGATGGGCGGGAGGGCTTGCCCGCCCAGCACGGCGCAGGTGAGCTCCGTCCCGTCGAGGCCTTCCTCGATGATGGCCGTGTCGCCGGTGGCGAAAATCCTGTCCAGGGCCGCCGGCAGCTGCGACGGATCGCGCACCAGGGACATGTAGACGCTGGAGCCGCCGCTGTTGGGTTTGACGAACCAGGGCAGCGGGAAATCCGGCGCGTAGCCCTTGGGCGGCGGCGTCGGGAGAAAATCCCAGCGCGGCGTGGGCAGCCCGGCCGCGACAAACAGCTGCTTGGCGGCCGCCTTGCTCAGCGCCAGAAAGGAACCGGCCGGGCCGGTCCCCTGGTAGGGCACGCCGGCCGCGTCGAGCAGGGCCTGCGGCAGCCCGTCCTCGCCGGGCGCGCCGTGCAGATTCAGGAAGGCGAAGTCGCAGGCCTTGGCCGCCGCGACAAATCCCGGGAAATCGTCGGACAGATCGCAGGGCACCACGCTGTGCCCGAGGCTTTCCAGAGCCTTGCCGATCTGGACCGCGCCGGACAGTGACACTTCGCGCTCACTCGACCAGCCCCCCGCAACCAAAAGTACTTTCATGGAGATCCATGTCCAGGGTTTCCGCCAAGGCGCGTTCGATGGCCTCGGCCTGTTGGAAGGATTCGCGAATGCGCTCGCGGATGTATGCCGTCTTGCCGTAGCGGGCAAGCAGGTCGTCAAACCGGGTTTCCAGCGTGACGATCTGGTTGTGCTTGACCCGTTTGTCGCTATAAATGATGGCCAGCGGCAGAAAACTGGTATGCAGGTCGATGGCGTTGGGCCAGGAAACGTGGCAGGCCACGCCCTGGGCCAGCACGGCGTTGCCGGTCAGCTCCTGCACCCAGGCCGCCCCGAGCTGGCAGTGGTTGCCGCCGTGGCGGATGGTGTACGTTTTGGCCAGGTCGTGGAGCAGGGCGGACGCCCGCACCTCGGCGACCTGGATGTGAAGCCCCACGTCGACCGCCGACCGGGCCAGCGCCGTGGCCACGCAGGCCACGAGCAGGCTGTGCTCGCGGATGTTGGGCAACATGCCGTAGGCGTCCCAGAGCATCCGGCATTCCGCATCCGTGGGCACGGAGGATACGTGGGGCGGATCGACCGGAAGGATCGACGCGTCCGGCCGGGCCGGTTCGTCGAGGACGAGGGGTTGTCTGCGTTGTTCGGACATGCAAAAACAGCCGGTTGTGTGGCGGGTGCCGCAACAAAAAGCGCCCGCCGTTGACCACCGTGATAGCAATCCCACGGGAAAAAGCAAAGGCCGGCGTGCCCAAATGGTCCGTCGGCGTGGATACATCATGAAAAAATATCGCGTGCGTTATGAAACCAGGGTGATGCGGGACCAGGAAGGCGTCGAGGTCGTGGAAGCCTCGGGCAAGGGACAGGCCATGCTGGCCGCCCAGGCCAGGGTGCATCCCGACCAGCGGGCCGACGAGCCGTATTTCCATTTCGAGCCGCTGACCATCAGGCTGCTGGAAGCCCCCTCCACTTATGAGGTGGCCTACAAGACCAGGATCGAGGAGCCGGCGTCCGGCGTCGTCGAGGTGACGGCCGAAGGCGAGACAAAAGCCGCCTCCAAGGCCCGGTTCGCGGTCCACCAGGAACTTATTCCGCCCAAATGCTTCCAGGCCGTCGAGGTCGTGGAGGTGGCGGAGGACGCCTGAACGCTTCGGAATTTTTGACAACCCGGGAAAGGATGCGCATAGTTCCTTGCACAGGCGCGTCATCGCGGCGACGCCGTGTCCCCTTTTTGCAGGAGCCCTACCATTATGTGTCTTGCCGTGCCCATGGAAATCACCGCCATCAATGACAAGGTGGCCGATGTGGAAATCGGCGGCGTCACCCGTCAGGTGCGCCTGGATCTTATCGACGCCGCGCCGGCCATCGGCGATTTCGTCATCGTCCACGCCGGCTTCGCCATCCGCCGCCTGGATCGCGAGGACGCCCTGGAAACCATCAAGCTCTTTCAGGAAGGCCTGGACCTTGAACTCATTTGACGCGTTCAAGGACCCCGCCCTGTGCCGGGCCCTGCTGGCCCGGCTGACCGCCGCGGCCGACACCCCGTTTCGGTTCATGGAGGTGTGTGGCACCCATACGGTGGCCATTTTCCAATCAGGGCTTCGCGGCCTGCTGCCCCGCACCATCACCCATGTCACCGGCCCGGGCTGTCCGGTGTGCGTGACCCACGAATCGGAAGTGGCCGCCTTTCTCGAACTGGCCGGCCGCGACGACGTGGTCATCGCCACCTTTGGCGACCTCATGCGGGTGCCCGGTCCCAAGGGCCGCAACCTGAAAACGGCCCAGGCCGACGGGGCGCGGGTGGAAGTGGTGTATTCGCCCGTGGACGCCCTGGCCGTGGCCAAGGCCACCCCCGGACGCACCGTGGTCTTTCTGGGCGTGGGCTTCGAGACGACCGCTCCGGCCGTGGCCGCGACCCTGCGGCTGGCAAAAGAACAAAACCTCAAGAACTTCCGGGTGCTGTCCTTTCACAAGCTCGTGCCTCCGGCCCTCGACGTCCTGCTGGCCGACCCCGAGATCAACATCGACGCCTTTATTTTGCCCGGCCATGTCTCGGCCATCATCGGCGCGACCCCGTACGCCTTCGTGGCCGAACGCTACCACGTGCCGTCGGTCATCGCCGGGTTCGAGCCGCTGGACATCCTGACCGCGCTGCTCGACATCGTGGACATGCGGAAAAACAATGCCCCGGCCATCCGCAACGGCTACACCCGCGTGGTGTCCGACGCCGGCAATCCCGTGGCCCGGGCCATCATGGACGAGGTGTTCGAGCCGGCCGACGCCCTGTGGCGGGGACTTGGCAAAATTCCCCAAAGCGGGCTGGTCATTCGCGAGGAATTCGCCGATTTCGACGCCATGCGCCTGCCGGGCGTGGCCCTGGTGGAAGCGCCGCCCCTGCCGGGCTGCCGCTGCGGCGAGGTGCTCAAGGGCAAGCTCGCCCCCAACGAATGCCCGCTGTTCGGCAAGGCCTGCACCCCGGCCACGCCGGTCGGTCCCTGCATGGTCTCGACCGAGGGCGGCTGTGCGGCGTATTATAAGTATCAGATTGAATTGTAAGTAATAAGTGTAAAGATGCCTCCGGCGGCCGGGAGGGGCACTGCCCCTCCCGGACCCTCCCGAAAGGGACGTGCGGTTGACCGGGTGGTCGGGAGGTGGGGCTTCGTACGTTTGGTTGCGCGTTTTTCCCCTGGCAGGGCC